>NZ_QTWD01000002.1:240-502220 GCF_003460955.1 Blautia sp. AF26-2
AGATGGGCATATGCAAAACGTCTGAATACAGAACTTGGTAAAAAGATTGCCAGGGAAATCGTTTTCTATGCATCAGAAAATAGGGCAGATGTGATTGTTTTCGAATATCTGGAGATGAAAGGAAAACTTTCCGGGAAGAAAAAGCAGAAACTGCAGATGTGGAGAAAACGGGATATCCAGAAACGATGCGGACAGCAGGCACATAGAAAAGGAATACGGATTTCCCGAATCTGTGCATGGAACACGAGCAGGCTTGCGTTTGACGGATCTGGAAAAATTGACCGTGATATACAGGATCACCGTCTGTGTACCTTTCAGAATGGAAAGAGATATAATTGTGATTTATCTGCATCGTACAATATTGGAGCAAGATATTTTATTCGTGAAATTTTAAAACCCTTACCGGCAACGGAAAGGTCTTTGCTGGAGGCAAAAGTTCCTGTAGTAAAGCGTAGAACCTCATGTGTTTATGCAGATTTGAGAGACTTAATTTCAGAAATGGAACTGCGAAAAGCAGCATAAACACAGGCAGATATACCGTGGACTACCTGTTATGTGGAGACCTGCCGTATCCGGCATGGAAGAAGCGCGTATCCGCGCAAGATCTAAGAAACAGGCGTATCCGCCGATATTTTGTCTGCCGCCTAAAGCGGTTTGAAGCACGTGACTTTAGTCATGTGAGGTTCACTTTCTGGAAACTGCTGGTGATCTTTCTGGAGAGAACCATCATTGCTATTCCGCTGATCGTATTGTTTGCAAATATGATCGGGCTGTAAATACAGGAAAATACAAGATCCCCGATTTGGCACTTTTGTGCTGAATCGGGGATTTTTTGGCGTAAAAACGCAGGTAAAGGATTCGTAGATTGACAAAACAGCCTATTTTCGCCTATTCTGAGACTGTAAAAACGCTCCGCTGGGCAACATGAGACGGTGCGGGAACAGCAGGAGGAAGGGGCACGACGTGGAAGCGAAAGAGTTCGGGCGGTTTATTGCCGGAATGCGAAAAGAGAAAAAGATGACGCAGGCAGAGCTTGCGGAAAAGATTCATGTGACGGATAAAGCCGTCAGCCGGTGGGAGCGGGGACTTGGCTTTCCCGATATCCAGACGATTGAGCCGCTGGCTCAGGCACTTGGGATTTCTGTGCTGGAACTGATGCGCTCCGAACGGCAGGAGAAGGCGAAGGAAGAGGCGGCGCCGGAAATTCAGTATACTCAGAAGGAGGTGGCCGAAATGCTGCAGAACGCAGGTGACATTTCAAGGCAGCAGAAAAAACAGGACCGGAACGCAAATGTGATCGCGGGATTTCTGGTGATCGGTGTGGCAGCGGCAGCGTGGGCGGCAAAGATCGTAAACGTGGGCGGCGGCCTGATTCTAGGCGGTCTGGTGGCAGCAGCGTTTGTATCGCTGTGGTATTTCTTCCAGAACCTCGATGATGAAGAAAGCCGGAAAGTCTATGGGGCAGCATCCATTCTGTCTATCGGCATTCTGGCATCCCTGGTAAATTTCGTCTGGGGCGATCAGCTGGCAGAATTCATTCCCGGCGGTCTGGAACGAAAAGAGCAGATCTTCTGGACCCTGTGGTATCTGTTTGTTCTGGTAATGATGATGATCGGAACCATTCGATGTATCCGCCGGCAGAGACAGAAAAAAGAAAAGAAATACAAAACCGTTCTTTTCACGGCAATTATGGCGACGATCATGTTTGTAACACTGTGGCAGTATCAGAACACCATGCAGAACCGGTACAAAAACACAGGAATCTGGAGGGGCGCACAGCAGTACGCCGAGGTGCTGCTGAAAAGAAACAAAAACCTCGAAAACGACTGGCTGATCGGCGATGAGTCCTGGCGCGAAGGAAACAAAAATACTTTCGAAATTCGCCTTACCTATTACGCTGATGCCGATGACGCAAAAGAGGGACGTGAAAGCGAATATCAGTACAAGATTCATTTTGATGATGTTGACGGCTACGTCATCAAATCAGAAGGCGTACCAGAGAAAGAGATTGTTTTCCCGGAAAATAAATAAGAAGTGAGAAACGGGATTCCATTCTTGCGCCTCCCACAGAAAAAGACTATACTCATAGTATCAGCATGTACGCTCGGAATCTTTCTGCACTTGCTTTTGCGACTGGCGGTTGGAATCAGTTATGATAAAGAAACAAAAGAACATGCCTGTAAAATAGAAGTATTGTGATGATTTGCAAGCTGTGGAAAAGGGATATCGTGTGTGTGAACGGAGAAAAGCAAGTAAAAATAGTAATCTTTACTATTTTTACTTGCTTTTTCCTTGCTTTTTCCTCCATCATAGGATAATATAAAAATATACGGTTCGGAGCAGGTTCCGGGCAGGAAAAAACAAGATGGAAAGGATATGGATTTTTATGAAAATTACAGAGGATATTATCTACGCAGGAGTCAACGATCATCAGGTAGACCTGTTTGAAGGTCAGTACAAAGTGCCGAACGGCATGGCATACAATTCTTACGTAATTCTCGATGAAAAAACGGCAGTTATGGATACCGTAGATGCAAATTTTGCGGATGAATGGCTGGAAAATGTTGCGAAAGCACTGGATGGCAGAAAACCGGATTACCTGATCGTACAGCACATGGAGCCGGATCACTCTGCGAATATTGAAAACTTCGTAAAAGCATATCCGGAAGCAACCGTTGTTGCAAATACAAAAACTTTTGCCATGATGAAAAACTTTTTCCCAAAGATGGATCTCGCCGGAAAGAAACTGGAAGTAAAGGATGGCGAGTCCCTTACGCTCGGAAAACACGTTCTGACCTTCGTGTTCGCTCCGATGGTACACTGGCCGGAGGTTATGGTTACATACGACAGCACCGACAAGGTTCTGTTCGCAGCAGACGGCTTCGGAAAATTCGGTGCACTCGATCGCGAGGAACCGTGGGATGACGAAGCACGCCGTTATTTCATCGGCATCGTCGGAAAATACGGTTTGCAGGTACAGAAGCTCCTGAAAGTAGCAGGTACGCTGGATATCCAGAAAATCTGTTCCCTGCACGGTCCGGTTCTGACGGAAAATCTTGGCCACTACATTGAAAAATACGATATCTGGTCTTCTTATCGTCCGGAAGAAGAGGGCGTTGTGGTTGCCTATACTTCTGTTTACGGCAATACAAAAAAAGCTGCCGAATTGCTTGCAGATAAGCTGAAAGAAAAAGGATGCCCGAAGGTCGTTGTTTACGATCTGGCAAGAGACGATATGTCTGCTGCCGTAGCGGATGCTTTCCGTTACAGTAAGCTGGTTCTCGCAACCCTGACCTACAATGCAGGCATTTACCCGTTCATGCAGGATTTCATCAACCGTCTGACAGAGCGCAGCTTCCAGAACCGCACCATCGGTCTGATCGAAAACGGAAGCTGGGCACCGACCGCAGCGAAAGTGATGAAAGGTATGTTTGAGAAGAGCAAAAATATCACCTGGACAGAGAATAATGTAAAAGTAATGTCCGCTGTGAAGGAAGAGAACGTAAAAGAGATCGAGGCACTGGCCGAGGAACTCTGCAAATAAGAAATTAAGAAGAGAAGAAAGAATATGGGAAAAATGCTCCGCTGGACTTTGCGAAAGGCAAAGACAGCGGAGTCTTTCGTTCTACTCTTTTGGAAAGAAGATTCTGTGGAGTTCCGGAGGGAGCAGGATCGCCCTGCGGTGGGTCAAAAAAAGCCGGGGGTTGAATTTTGCGAAAGCCTGCGGCCGCCTCTTTGTAAGTGAGACTGCATCAGGTTTCTGATCTTTCGATTTTGATGTCATAATATTCTGAAAATAATAAAATACAAAATAAATTAAAAGAAAGTATTGACAAAACAGAGAAGATGAGTTAATATAAGATCAACAAAAGAAAAGAGAACAAAAATAAGAACAAGAAAGAAACATCAAGACGAAAAAGAAACATCAAAACGAAATCTAAGAAAGTAAGAGGTACAGTCCAATGGCATAGTTAATCCGAACATCAAAAAAATCTCTGAAGAGTTTACATATAGAACCTAAAGGAGATGATTCCAATGAAAGGCAGAGGCCCATAGGGAAAAAATAAAAACAAAAAAATTCAGGAGGTATGGTCCAAAAGGAACATAACGAAATACCCCGAAATCAATGAAAGCAGCAGGTGTATAAAATGAAATTACTGGAAATTCATTAAAAGCCCGGTCGAGAGAAAAAAGAATCGATCGGGCTTAAACTATGTCTGCTGAAAAATCTGTTTGACTGCCCTGCGGTCTGCGCGAGCCGTGAAAGCAGAAAAGACGCTACAGCCCCGAAAGAAACGAGAGCATACAGCGTCCTTTTTCTTTCAAGAATCAGTGTAATACTTGTACGCATGTGTTTACGAGTTGTTTTTTGCAAAAACGATTCTTTTTCAGATGTCTGGTTTTGGCAAGGTAAGTATGGTAGAATAAGAAACGGAAAATGGATAGGAGGATAAGAATCTATGTATTACGTACCAGACGGAACCAAAACATGTGGTTATTATGAATGCAAGAAATGCGGCAACCGCTTTTTATCCCTTCAGACGATGGAAAAAATCCCATGCCCGGACTGCGAGGCAGAGGTGGATTATGAGATCGGACCTGGCGAATCTTTGGAGGATGTGCTGGATACCGCAGTGCTGCTGCAAAGAATTGAGGGCGAAGAGGAAGTGGAAAAGATGGATGCACTCTTAAGTCTTGCGATTACCGGCGGAGATTTTGACTGGATCTGATATACCGGAGTCTTTTTCAAACAGGCGCCGGACAGGTGGCGGATATTTGATGAAAGCAAAGTCTGGCGTTCGCTCTGAATTTTCACAGAATTTTACCGGAGTTTTTCCGCGATTTTAAAAGAAAACAAAGAAATCTCAAAGGTTCATGAGAAAAATATTCAGAAATGACTGAAAAAATATCGGCAAAATTGTATAAAATTGACAGAACTGACGAAAAAGACCGGAAATCATCGAAAAATTTAAGGATTGACAAAAAGCGGGAATTCCGTTAGAATGTGCCTATGTTGAAAAACAGCAGAGCAATGGAACAAAATAAAGACAACGCAACGGAGCGGTTCTGAAAAAGAATCTCTCCGTTTTTTTATTTCTTCCCTTTCTCACAGGTTTAAATTTCTCCCGGAAAACACTCTCAGGAAACCAGAAAATGATCTGTCTGTTTTTCAAGATAAACTCCATATAAGTAATGGATTCGCGAAGGCGCGGTACGAAGGGAAAGCTTCGTGCCGCGTTTTTCAATTCAAAGGAGAAACGTCAGTAAAGAGTTCGCAACGGGGCGATCTGGAAGGAAGACTTCCAGGTCGTTTTTTGTTATCAAAGGTATCAGGGACTGCTTCTGAAAACCAGATTTGATTTTGTCAGAAACAGGACAGAAAAAATGCAGAACCGGAAAGGAGAAAGTCCGATGGAAAACACAAATGTTTTATTCGACCGAAAGCGTCTGATCCGGCTGATCGTTCCCTTGATTGTGGAACAGGTGCTGGCCGTTACCGTCGGTATGGCAGATATGGTGATGGTATCCGGGGCCGGTGAAACGGCTGTTTCCGGAATCTCACTTGTCAATACGATCTGCGTACTGTTGATCGTGATTTTCACATCGATGGCAAGCGGCGGTTCCGTTGTTGGAGCACAGTTCCTCGGAAGCGGGGATAAGAAAACAGCGTGTCACGCAGCCGAACAGCTCGTGATGATCTGCGGACTGATTGCACTTGTTATCTGCGGCATTTCCTTTTTCGGAAACCGCTGGATTCTCCGGGTAGTCTACGAATCGGTGGAAGAGCAGGTTATGGCCTACGCGGTGGAATACTTCTTCATTACATCGCTTTCGTTTCCGTTTCTTGGAATCTACAATGCGGGGGCGGCGCTTTTCCGGGTTATGGGAAACTCAAATATTTCAATGGTTACTTCCATCGTGATGAATGCGCTGAACATCATCGGAAATGCTGTTTTTGTTTTCGGCTTTGACATGGGAGTTGCAGGCGTGGCACTTTCCACTTTGATTTCCAGAGCTTTTGCCAGTATTGTGATTCTTGTGCTGCTGCATCAGGAAAAATACGAGATCCACTGTACGAAATGGTTCCTGGTCGGATGGGACAGGGAGATGCTGAAAAAGATCTTTTCCATCGGGATTCCGCAGGCGCTGGAAAACAGTATGTTCCAGATCGGAAAGCTGCTGACCCAGAGCATGATTGCAGGATTTGGAACAGCATCGATCGCAGCAAATGCCTGTGCAATGACCGTGGAACAGCTTGCTTTTATGCCGGGATCGGCGATGGGACTTGCCATGACAACCGTGGTTGGCCAGTGTGTCGGAGCGGGAGATTATAAGCAGGCGAGAAGCTATACAAAGAAGCTGATCACAGGAGCCTACGCATTCCTTTGGATTCTGAATATCCTGCTTCTGGCAGCAGCACCACTGTTCGCCGGAGCATATAACCTTTCCGATGGCGCTTACCGGATGGCAGTGATCGTGATCCGATATCACAGCATCTGCTGTATGATGATCTGGCCGCTGGCCTTTACCCTTCCAAACACGATGCGTTCCGCGGGAGATGCCAAGTTTACCATGACGGTCAGCATCCTGTCCATGTGGTTCGTTCGAATTGCACTGGCGTATCTGATCGGTGTTTCCCTCCATGTGGGACTCCTTGGTGTCTGGATTGCACAGACCCTCGACTGGGTAGTCCGTGCAGGATTTTACATTGTCCGGTATCTCGGTCATAAATGGGAAAATAAATCCGTTGTAAGGCAACAGGAAAAGGAAATTCTTACAGAATAAAAACAGAAGAATCAACTTGTCGGCATACTGGAAATCCATCTTGAAATCGGAACATAAAAAGACAGAAGTACAACAGGAGGCGAGGCGTATGAAAGAAGAAAACTATGAGGTAGTCGTTTTTCAAGGAGACCCGGGAACCATCGATCTGACGTACGAAGAAATAGAAGCAGAGTGGAACAAAATGCTGCAGAGTGTACCACAGATCGGAAAGTTCCGTATCATCCATCAGGAGAAAAAGAGGTACACCTTCGAAGATTACAGCAGTCAGATCGGGAACGCCGACGCAGCACTTGGTATCTGGGTCCACAAAGGAGTGATCAACGAAAAGCTCTTTGAAGCGCATCCGAATCTGAAATATATCGCAACGCTGGGACATGGATTTGAAGACTTCGATGTGGAAATGACAAGACGCCGGGGCGTGACCATAACGAATACGATTTACGGCGATGTCACCATTGCCCAGTATGCGATGGCACTGCTCATGAACATCTGTCATAACGTGACGGTACAGAGCGATTACACCAAAACAGGGTACTGGAAAGAAAAAGAAACGAATCCGCAGGCAAGCTACAATCAACTGTTCGTGCCGCAGATTGAGCTCTACCAGAAAACGATGGGAATCATCGGACTTGGCGCAATCGGCCTTTGGACGGCAAGAATGGCAAAGGGCTTTGGCATGAAGGTCATCGCAAACAGCCGTCACAAAAAGACGGGCCCGCAGTATGACGGCATCGAGCAGGTCAGCATGGAAGAAATTTTCGAACGGTCGGATGTGATCTCCATTCACTGTCCGCATACGAAGGAAACAGAAAACCTGCTGAACCGTGAAGCATTTGCCAAAATGAAGGATGGTGTCATCATTATCAACACCGCGCGGGGAATCATCATCGATGAGGAGGCGCTTCTTGAGGCGCTGGAATCGAGAAAGGTTTATATGGCAGGACTCGATGTTGTCGCAAATGAGCCGCCGCAGTATCAGATTCCGCTGATGCAGTCGCCGTACATCTTTATTACTTCCCATATCGCCTGGCAGCCGAAGGCAGCAAGACTCCGCGCAGTAGATCTGGCGGTGAAAAACTTCCGGTCTTACCTGGAGGGAATGCCGACGAGTGTGATTAATTAAAAACAGCGGATTGTGAAAACAGCTGCAAAAAAACGACTGTAAAAACAGCAGAGCTGCGGAACAGTCCAGGCATGAAAGAAGAGGTTAGAAAATCTGTCAGAAAACAGATTTCTATATAGAAGCAGCAGAGCCGGTAAATGAATGGAAGAGAAAACCGGGAAGGCGGATAAAAAAGAAATCCGCAGCCGGAAAAATCAGAAGCTGTACAGGAGCCGGTTCGGAAAGGGAGGGAAAATCATGAAAAAGCTGGAAATTGTAATTCGTCCGGAGAGCCTCGAAAACCTGGAGCTACTCCTCGAGGAGCAGAAGGCAAACGGTATGATGATCACAAATATCCTTGGATATGGAAACCAGAAGGGATATCGTCAGATGTACCGCGGAGCGGAAATCGTGGCTAAAATGCTTCCGAAGGTTAAAGTGGAGACCGTTGTGGAGGACGACAAGGTTTCGAAAATCGTTGATTTTGTTGTGAAAAACCTGTCAACCGGAAACTACGGCGATGGAAAAATTTTCGTTTACGATGTCGAAGATGCAGTGCGGATCCGGACAGGTGAGCACGGCGAACAGGCACTTTAAAAAATCTGAAAGCTACCGTTTCAGGATGACCGTTTCAGAAGATCTGCAGACGGGAACAGGTAAGATGGGAATGAGGAGGAACTTATTATGGAAAACACACAGGTATTACTCAATATTGTATGGACCATGGTCGGAGCCTTTCTGGTGTACTTTATGCAGGCCGGATTTGCCATGGTGGAGACAGGATTTACAAGAGCGAAAAACTCCGGAAACATTCTGATGAAGAATATGATGGATTTCGTGCTCGGCTCTATTTTCTTCTTTATCATCGGATTTGCGCTGATGTTCGGAGGAAGCAATGCCTTTATCGGAACAGCAGGTTTCTTTCATCCGAAATCGCTGGCAGATGCAGATGGCATGTTCAACGGACTGCCGATCGGCGTATTCATGATTTTCCAGACCGTGTTCTGTGCAACATCGGCCACGATTGTATCAGGTGCTATGGCAGAGAGAACCAAATTCATCTCTTACCTGATTTACTCCGCAGCCATCAGCGTTATCATTTATCCGATCACCGGACACTGGATCTGGGGCGGCGGCTGGTTAAGCCAGATCGGGTTCCATGATTTTGCAGGATCTACTGCAGTTCATATGGTCGGTGGTCTGTGTGCCCTTGCCGGTGCAAAAATGGTTGGACCTCGTATCGGAAAATACACAAAAGAGGGAAAACCGGTTGCTATTCCTGGTCATAACCTTCCGCTTGGAGCACTTGGCGTCTTTATCCTCTGGTTCTGCTGGTTCGGATTTAACTGTGGATCGACCACAGCAGCAACCTACAGCCTTGGCGACATTGCCATGACTACAAACCTTGCGGCAGCAGCAGCAACGCTGGTTACCCTGATTGTTACCTGGGTACGTTATGGAAAACCGGATATCAGTATGACAATGAACGGCGCACTGGCCGGACTGGTAGCTATCACAGCAAGCTGTGATGTAGTGAATGACTACGAGGCACTGTTCATTGGAGCAGTTGCAGGTGTCGTTGTTGTATTTGCGGTTGAATTCTTTGATAAAGTCGTAAAAATCGATGACCCGGTTGGTGCAATCAGTGTACACGGTGTCTGTGGAGCACTCGGAACTCTATTTACCGGTATTTTCGGTGAAGGATGCAGCTTTATCACCCAGCTGATCGGTTTTGTAGCAGTTGCAGCATATACCCTGATTCTGGCGTTCATTCTGTTCTTCGTCCTGAAAAAGACCATCGGACTTCGCGTAACCGAGAAGGAAGAGATCGACGGACTGGATATGCACGAGCACGGATGCAGCGCTTATGCAAACTTCCACTTCCACAATGACAAATAAAAAGAATCGATGAAAAAGGATCAATAAAAAGGTGGTGCGGATATGAAAAAGCTGACAGTTATTGTCAAACCCGCGAACCGGGAGGATGTCATCGACATCATGGAATCGTGTGCCGTGTACGGCGTGATGGAAACGGATATCACCGGATATGGAAACCAGAAGGGTTACCGGGTGATGTACCGTGGAACCATGAGCGGACCGAATGTACTGATGAAATGCAAATTCGAGACCGTCGGTGACGATAAGACAATTGAAGTATTAAAAGGCTTCCTGGAAAAGAAGCTGTGTACCGGAAATATCGGGGACGGAAAGATTTTTGTCGAAAAAGTGGCAGATGTCATCCGGGTTCGTACCGGCCAGCGCGGCGAGGAAGCATTATAAAAACAAAAGACAGTAAAAAGGTGCAAAGAGGCAGCCAGAACAGATCGTTCGGCTGCCTCTTCTGAGCTAAAAAAGCCGGAACGGGAGGAATGCTGCATGGTAAGATACATTATAAAACGTTTATTTATTGGAGTGGTGACGATCTGGGCACTGATCACCATTACCTTTTTCCTGATTCGGATTATGCCGGGCAGCCCGTTCGAGGCAGACAATCTTTCCCAGAGCGCGATTGAACAGCTTGAATCGACCTACGGACTGGATGAACCCATGTGGAAACAGTATATTCTTTACATGGAAAATCTGATGCACGGGGATCTCGGCATTTCCTATAAAAAGAACGTTTCTGTTAATACACTGATCGCAAGAGGATTTCCGTATACGTTAAGCATCGGACTTCTCTCTATCGCGGTATCCGCTTTCATCGGTATTCTGATGGGTATCTGGATGGCGACGAGCAAGCGGCTGGCAGTGAAAAACACCCTGCTTGGAATTGCGACGCTGGGGGTCAGTATCCCGGGATTCGTCACAGCGATTCTGCTGATGATGATTTTCGGTGTCTGGTGGCCGGTACTCCCGATCGTCGGTCTTGGTTCTCCGGCCAACTACATTCTTCCGGTGGCAGCACAGTCATTCGGACAGATCGCTTCGATTGCCAGACTGACCAAGAGTACGTATTCCGAGGCGATTCAGATGGATTACGTAACGATGGCAAGAGCGAAGGGACTTAGCAATCTGTACATCACCGCGCGTCACGTCCTTAAAAATGCACTGATCCCGGTTGTCACCTATTTCGGACCGGCTATCGCATTTCTGATCACAGGAAGCTTCGTCGTAGAATCTATTTTTTCCATTCCCGGAATCGGACGTGAATTTACGAATGCCATCACAAACCGTGATTACACCGTAGTCCTTGGCTTCAGTGTTTTCATCGGTGTGATTATCACCGTTGCCAACCTGGCGGTGGATATCATTTGTTCCCTCATTGACCCGAGAATCAAACTGACAAACTAGGAGGTGACTGTTATGGACTGGTTTTCACCGATTGATCCATCCAAAAAGAACAGCGAGTTTATTGCCGTGGAGAGCAAAAGCTTCTGGAAAGCGGCATGGGGAAGATTTAAGAAAAATCCAATGGCAGTTCTCGGACTGGTCGTCATCCTCCTTCTGGCGGTGGTTTCCATTTTCGGACCGATGATCAGCCCCTATGCATACGATGCACAGGACGCAGCCAATCAGTACGCGGGCTTTTCGGCACAGCACATTTTCGGAACCGACAAATTCGGCCGTGATGTATTTACAAGACTCTGCTACGGAGGCCGCATCAGCCTGGCGATTGGTTTTGGAGCAGCCGTCATCAACACCGTACTCGGTGTGGTGATCGGTGGACTGTGCGGCTACATTGGTGGAAAATTTGATAACTTTGTGATGCGTATTGTGGATATCATCTACGCAATGCCATCTATGATCTACGTTATTCTGATCATGATGGTTCTCGGATCGAATGTACGAAGCATTCTGATCGGTATCTGCATTCCGGGCTGGATCGGCATGGCACGTCAGGTAAGAGGCCAGCTGATCGCCTTAAAGGAGCAGGAATTTTCCATGGCAGCACTCGTCATCGGAGCAAGCGATGCGAGAATTCTGTTCCGCCATCTGCTGATCAATGCCATCGGGCCGATCATCGTACAGATTACTTTCCTTGTTCCGAACGCCATTTTCACCGAAGCCTTCTTAAGCTTCATCGGAATCGGCATTTCCGCTCCGATGGCAAGCTGGGGTTCCATGGCGCAGGATGCCCGACAGGTGCTCACCATGCACCCGGGACAGCTGCTTTTGCCGACCATCTGCATTTGTATCACCATTTTCTCCCTGAACTTCCTCGGTGAGGGAATCGGCGATGCCTTTAATCCAAAGAAAACCAGGGGGTGAAGCGTATGAGTTTACTCGAAATCAGCCATCTCACAACAAAATTTGAAACGCAGCAGGGAACCGTCAGCGCAGTCCGCGATGTTTCCTACCATCTGGAAGAGGGCGAGGTACTTGGTATTGTCGGCGAGTCCGGTTCCGGAAAAAGTGTCGGCATGCTGACCCTGATGGGGCTTCTGGCATCGAACGGCAGAGTGGAAGAAGGAGAGATCCTTTTCGACGGAGAAAACATTTCTCCGCCGCACACGAAGGACCGGAAAGAAAAACGGGCTTATGAAAAGAAAATGCAGCAGATCCGCGGAAACCGCATCGGCATGATTTTCCAGGATCCGATGACATTTCTGAATCCGATCCTGAAAATCGGAATTCAGATGACAGAGGGAATTCGAAAGCATCAGAATTGCTCTAAAAAAGAAGCGGAAGCGAAAGCCATTGAGCTGATGCGGCAGGTCGGAATTCCAAGTCCGGAAAAACGGCTCGATCAGTATCCATTTGAATTTTCCGGCGGCATGCGGCAGAGAATCATTATTGCGACGGCGCTGGCGTGTGATCCGAAGCTGATTATCGCAGATGAGCCGACAACCGCACTGGATGTGACCGTACAGGCACAGATTCTGGAGCTTTTGAAAAAGCTGACGAAGGAAAAAGGAACCTCCGTTATTATGATTACCCACGACCTCGGCGTTGTCGCTTCTATGTGTGACCGGATTGCCATTATGTACGCAGGACAGATCGTAGAAGAGGGAACCGTCGATGAGATTTTCTACGAACCACATCATCCGTACACGAAAGGTCTTCTGAACAGTATCAACAATTCGGCAAAGGATAACGACGAACCGCTCGTTCCGATTCCGGGAACACCGCCGGACCTCTTAAAGCTTCCGAAGGGCTGCGCATTTATGAGCCGCTGTCCTTACACTATGAAGATCTGTGAGGTACAGGCCTCTCCGGTGACAACCTACAGCGAGACGCACTGCTGCAGATGCTGGCTGGAATGTATGGATGAAACAAAAATCACAGTTTCCGGGGAGGAGGCGGCTGCCAATGAGTGAAAATGTACTGGAAGTAAAAAACCTGTGTAAATACTTTGATGTGAACAGAGGAATGAAGGGAGCACAGAAGGTCATTGCCGTAGATGGTATTTCCTTCGAGGTAAAAAAAGGGGAAACCTTCGGACTGGTCGGAGAATCCGGCTGTGGAAAAAGTACACTTGGCCGCACGATTTTACGGATCTATGAGCCGACAAAGGGCGAAATCGTTTTCGAGGGAGAAGATATTTCCAGGCTTTCCCGGAAAAAGATGCTTCCCTACCGGCAGAAGCTGCAGATGATCTTCCAGGATCCATATGCATCCTTAAATCCCCGTTTTACCGTCGGTGAGATTATTGAGGAGCCGATGGTGATTCATCACATGTACGATGAAAAAAAGCGAAAAAAACGCGTGCAGGAGCTGCTGGAAACGGTTGGATTAAAACCGGACCACATCCGAAGATATCCGCATGAATTTTCCGGCGGCCAGAGACAGCGAATCGGAATTGCGAGAACGCTGGCACTCGAACCGGACTTTATCGTCTGCGACGAACCGATTTCGGCGCTCGACGTTTCCATCCAGGCACAGGTCATCAACCTTTTGGAGGATATTCAGAAAAAAGAGGGTATCAGCTATCTCTTTATCGCACACGATCTTGGCATGGTAAAGCATATCAGCCACCGGATCGGTGTCATGTATCTGGGACACATGGTAGAGATCGGAGAATCCAATGATGTTTACCGCCGTCCGCTTCACCCATATTCGAAGGCACTGCTTTCTGCAGAGCCGATCCCGGATCCGAAGACCGCAAGAAGCAGAAAACGAATCCTGCTGGAAGGCGAAATCCCGAGTCCGATCCATCCGCCGAAAGGATGCCCGTTCCACACGAGGTGCCCCTACGCTATGGAAGAATGCAGCCAGGCCCGCCCGGCAACGTATGATATTGAGGGCAGGAAAGTGGCTTGCTTCTTATATTCCCCGCGGTATTTGAGACAGAGGGAGGGTCTGGCAATCGAACCGCTGCTGGCCGGAGCAAAATAGAACCATTCCGGTGCGGCAGGTTTGGGAACAGAGGTTTCAGGGACCGGAGCTGTGTTTCAAACAAGCATCAGCAGCAAAAGGAGGAGAACATTATGAGGAAATTATGGAAAACAACAGCGACACTGGCAGCGGCTGTTCTTCTGGCAGGATCCCTTGCCGGATGCGGAAGCAGCGGAGGAAGCAGCAGCTCTTCCGGAGGAGGCAAAAGCGGCAGTACTTCCGATATGATTGTAACAACGATGAATACCGAGGCCGGAAGCCTGGACAGCGCAGGAGAGAGCGGTTTATGGTGGTGGTCCTACGATGATGTGTGTATGGCCCCGATCATGGAAATGAAAGAGGACGGTTCCTGGGATTATATTCTGGCAGAAAGCGTTGATGTCAATGAGGATATGACACAGTACACCGTACACCTCCGCAGCGATGCAAAATGGAGCAACGGAGACGATGTGACAAGTGCCGATTTCAAAAATACCATTGTCCGCGCACTGGATCCGAACTGCAAGAGTGGTTATTCCTCAATGCTTTACCCGATTGCGGGAGCTGAGGAAATGTACAACGGAACCGGCGATGAGAGCGGTCTTGGCGTAGACACCAGCGATGACAAGACCATTGTGTTCAACTTAAAGGAGCCGTGCGCTTACTTCGAACAGCTCTTTGTACTTCCGGTTTATATGCCGACGCATCGTGAGCTTCAGACCGAGACCAACGGCGACTGGGCAATGGGAAATGACATGGATGCGCTGGTAAGCTGCGGACCGTACTACCTCGCAGAGTATGTACCGAACCAGTACAGCGTTTATAAGAAAAATGAAAATTACGTTCAGGCAGACCGGATCAAAACCGGTACGATCAAAAAAATGGTTATGGACGATACACAGTCCATCATTAATGCGTATAAATCCGGTGAGCTGAACTTTATCTCAGCAGATTATACCGTTATGGACGAGTATAAAGACAGCGATGGGCTGATTACTTCTCCATCTCAGACTAGTTATTATGTACTGTTCAATGTAAATGAAGCACCATTTGACGATGTCCGCGTCCGCCAGGCGTTCTCTATGGCAGTCAACCGCGATGAGGTAGCTTCCGCGTGCGGTTCCTCTTATGAGGCAAGTGATTTCTTCGTAGCAAAACATCTGAAATCCTCCGCAAGCGGCAAGGACTGGGCAGAGGAAGCAGAGGAAGATCCGATCGGCTTTGATCCGGACAAGGCAAAAGAGCTTCTGGCAGAGGCCGGTTACCCGGATGGAGAAGGCTTCCCGGCCATCACCTACAGATACCCGAGCCTCCAGCTCGACAGCGATATGGCACAGGCCCTGCAGGCACAGTGGAAAACAAACCTTGGCATCGAGGTGGAGCTTCAGGCAGAGGAGCAGCAGGTACAGGTAGCAGAGAGAAGATCCGGCGATTTCCAGCTTGCCCGTATGAGATGGACTGCAGACTTTACCGATCCGTTCACCTTCCTTTCCATGTACCGTTCCAACGACAGCTACAACGATAACAAGACCAACTGCCCGGAGTATGACGAACTGATGGCACAGTCGAATGAGGAAAGCGATCCGACCGCCAGATTTGAGCTGCTGCACCAGGCTGAGAGCGTACTGGTAAACGACTACTGCTTCGGCGTACCGGTACTGAATTCTTCCAATATTTATCTGGTAAGCACCGACATCACAAACTTTGAGATTGACCCGTCCAGAAACATGATCCGTACCAAATATCTGGTATTGGGAGACAGCTCTTCTGAGTCTTAAGCAAAAAATCGGAAAACGGGCAGGCTCCGCAGATGGCTTAGCAGCTGTTTCGAGGGGAGCCGTAAAACGGTAATTTTCCGAAAAAAAAACAATAGAAGCCGTGAAAACAGGAGGAAATGAATATGGAAGTAAATAAAATCATCAGCCACGCATTACAGAGCATGCCGCCGAGCAAACGTCAGAAGGCATTTGCGAAGGACACCTCAAAACTGATCCATATGGGATTAAACGAAAACAATTACGGAATGTCACCGAAGGCAGTGGCGGCACTGGAGGACTCTATGGCGGGAAGCCATTTTTATCCTGATTTTGCGGCAGTACTGCTGAAACAGAAGGTAGCGGAGCAGTACGGATTAAAAGCAGAAAATGTACTGACAGGCGCCGGATCGAGTGCGATGATCGATATGATCGGACTGACCTTTCTGGACGAGGGAGATGAGGTGCTGTTTTCCGCGCCGACCTACGGGGCATTTGCCGACATGGCGTATTTAAATGGCGGTGTGCCGGTCTCCGTACCGGTAACCGAGGAGCAGAAATTTAATCTCCCTGCCATGAAAGAAAAAATCGGTGAAAAAACAAAAATCGTGGTGATCTGCAATCCGAATAACCCGACCGGAACGTATGTGCCGATCGGGGAGCTGGAAGCATTCGCAGATACTCTTCCGGAGGACGTGCTGCTGGTGATGGATGAGGCATACATGGAGTTTGCCACCGAGCCGGACTGCTGCAGTATGGTTGATTATATGAAAGCGCATCCGGAAAAACCGATTCTGGTTCTCCGTACCTTTTCCAAATATTATGCGATGGCAGGCCTTCGTGTCGGCTATGCGCTGGGCTCCGAAGAGCTGATTGGAATCATGCGGAAATGTTCCGCTTCCTGGAACCTGAATGTCTGTGCCCAGAAAGCGGCAGTGGCAGGCCTGGCAGACCAGGAATATTATCAGGAGCAGAAAGCAAAAATCGTGGAGGGAAGAGAATATCTGGAAAAAGAGATGGCAGCGCTTGGCTGCAGGGTTTATCCGTCCCAGTCGAATTTCATCTACTTCGATACCGGAAAAGATCCTGCCTGGATTCAGGAACAGCTGATGGAAAAGGGCATCCGTATCGGCGCTTTTGAGATGAGCCGTGTGAGCGTGGGAACGATGGAGGAGTGTAAACTTTATATCAAAGCATTAAAAGAAATTCTGGAAGTGGCAGAGTGAAAAAGGTTTTACGGTAAACGTTAAAAGATAGAATGAAAGAGAAAAAGACCGGATGAGAAGTAAAAAATCCGGTCTTTTTCTGCTGGTATGAGAACAGAAAAAGCGGATCAGCAGGTTGCATATTTCAGGTAAAAAAGGTATACTTATAAGTGATAAAAAGAGAAATATGTTAGCAGCAGCTAATAAGAAAAAAACAGAGAAAAAACATGGTTTTTGCAAATTAGTGCTTGCCATTCCATGAAAATTGGAATATTATATGTGCAAACGCCTATAGATGAAAAAACATGTATCACATCCTGAAAGGGGAAAGAAAATATGCTTTTTAAAACATACCAGAAGATCACGACGTTATTTAAAGAACATCATGGATATATGAGTTTCGCAGACCTCAGAGATCATCAGGTGACTGTACTGCAGCTGGCAGAAATGGAAGAGGAAGGAAGTCTGGAACGATTTGCACGCGGCTGGTACTGGTGCAAGGACTGTGGTTATGAAAAACCGGAAGACTATCAATATATCGAAATTGCGAAAGTAAACCCACGCGCAGTCATCTGCATGGACAGTGCTGCATGGCTTGCCGGAATGCTGAAAGAAGAGCCGGCTACGATTGCAGTTGCAACAGCACGGACAGACCGAAAAAAAATGGATCTGGAAAATTTTGAAATCAGACGTTTTTATTTCCAGAATGCCGATGTCCCGGGCGAAATCTGTGAGAAAAAGACAGAGTTTGGTTCCTACAAATATTATTCTCCGAAGAGAACCTTCTGTGACTGTCTGCGCATGAACAACAAGATGCCGGAGGAAGTAAAAGAAGAAATCCTCACCTGGTGCCGGAAACAGAAATATTCCAAAGAAGAGATTCTGGAATACGCGAACAAGCTCCGTGCGGTAAAAAATATCGAGGAAGAGTATCAGAAATAAAATTTCACAGGAATAGATAAGGGAAACTCCCGACGGAAGATCTTATACGAGAAATTCTGCCGGGAGTTTCTGCGTGTATATCGGATGGTTACGCATACACGATTTCCTCGTATGTTCCCCGGTGTCGTTCGCAAAAATCGCATAAAATGAGAAGCAAAGAGCAATACTTGACTAGCCGAACGGGAAACGCGGCGATATAATAGAGGCAACAAATTTCGGGAGGATTTTACCTATGAGTAAAGAGACGAGAGAGTATGCAAAACAGCTGGTTTCCCAGATGACGCTGGAAGAAAAAATGAGCCAGATGGTCTATCAGTCACCGGCGATCGAGCGTCTTGGCATTCCGGCATACAACTGGTGGAATGAAGCGCTGCACGGCGTGGCAAGAGCTGGTGTGGCAACGGTATTTCCGCAGGCTATTGGCCTTGCAGCAACGTTTGATAAAGAGCTGCTGCAGGAGATCGGTGATGTTGTTTCTACCGAGGGACGTGCAAAATTCAACGAGTTTTCAAGAAAAGGCGACCGCGGCATCTACAAAGGCCTGACCTTCTGGGCACCGAACGTCAACATTTTCCGTGATCCGAGATGGGGCCGCGGCCATGAGACATATGGTGAGGACCCGTATCTGACTGGTGAGCTCGGATGCGCCTACATCCGCGGATTACAGGGACCGGACCCGGATCACCCGAAGGCAGCGGCGTGTGCCAAACATTTCGCCGTCCACAGCGGCCCAGAGGCGATCCGCCATGAGTTTGACGCAAGAGTCAGCAAACATGATCTGTATGACACCTATCTGTATGCCTTCAAACGCTGTGTCAAGGATGCAAAAGTCGAGGCAGTCATGGGCGCGTATAACCGTGTCAACGGTGAACCGGCATGCGGAAGCAAGACATTGTTAAAGGACATCCTGCGCGATGAGTTCGGCTTTGAAGGCCATGTTGTCTCCGACTGCTGGGCAATCATAGATTTCCATGAGCACCACAGAGTGACCAAAAATGTAGAGGAGTCCGCAGCGCGTGCCGTCAACAACGGCTGTGACCTGAACTGCGGCGTTGCTTTCCTGCATCTGCCGAAAGCATACGAGGATGGCCTGGTATCCGAAGAGGCAATCACCGCGGCAGTTGAGCGCCTGATGGAAATCCGCATCCGCCTCGGTATGATGAAAGACTATCCGTCACCGTACGAAGATCTGTCCTACGATCTAGTCGAGTGCAAGGAGCATGTTGATCTGTCCGTCGAGGCAGCGAGAAGAAGTATGGTTCTGCTGAAAAATGAAAACAACATGCTGCCGCTCGATGTGAAGAAGATCCGCAGTATCGCCGTGATCGGACCGAACGCGAACTCGAGAGCAGCGCTGGTTGGAAACTATCAGGGAACATCGTCCAGATACATCACACCGCTGGAAGGAATTCAGCAGTATGTCGGTGATGATGTGAGAGTGACATACGCAGAGGGCTGCCATCTGTATAAAAATAAAGTCGAAGGACTCGGCGAGGACAAAGACCGTTTCAAAGAGGCTGTCATTGCCGCTGAGCACGCAGACGTTGTCGTTCTGTGCCTTGGACTTGATGCAACTGTTGAGGGCGAGGAAGGCGATGCCGGAAACGAATACGCGAGCGGCGATAAGCTGGGTCTCAATCTGCCGGGCTTACAGGAGGAACTGCTTGAGACAATCACAGCGGTTGGAAAACCGGTAGTCCTCGTTCTCTCGGCAGGAAGTGCCATCGACCTGTCCTGGGCCGAGGAGCATGTACCGGCTATTCTTGACAGCTGGTATCCGGGTGCGCGCGGTGGAAAAGCCGTGGCAGAGGCGCTGTTCGGCGATTATGCACCGAACGGAAAACTGCCGGTGACTTTCTATCAGGGAACAGAAAATCTGCCGGAGTTCACCGATTACAGCATGGCAGGACGAACCTACCGCTATACTGATAAAAATATTCTGTATCCATTTGGATATGGACTGACGTATGGAACAATTTCCTACAGCGGCGCAAAAACGGAGCAGGAGACGAGCGCGGTGCTCGACGATGTGACCGTGTGCACGAAGGTGAAGAATGAGAGTGCATATCCGCTGCATGAGAGCATAGAGGTTTATGTGAAATACAAACACGCACAGCCGGGTGAACCAGGCTTCCAGTTAAAAGGCATCGCGTGCGTGGAACTGCAGGCAGGAGAAGAAAAAGAGGTTTCCGTGACACTGCATGCAAGAGATTTTGCTGTTATCACAGAGGACGGCGGATGTGCCGTACGGCCGGGCGAGTATGAAATCTCCATCGGTGGACAGCAGCCGGGCGAAAGAAGCCGCGCGCTGACAGGACGTGAGACAGAGATTCTGACGGTCAGAAAAGAAGGAAATGAAGAGAACGTCGAGTATTAAGTATTAGATAGAAATTGAAAAACGAAGAGGGAGGTGGAATCGTCTGCCTCCCTCTTTTGGTGACAGAATGGACGGCTTGGTGCGATGATCGCTGGAAATCTGCCGAACCTGCTTCATTTCCAGACCGGCGGACTGTATGGTGCTGCATCTTCGTGCACCGAAGGGAAAAGTGTCGGTTGAGGTGATGCTGAACCGTGCAAAATATTTTGACCGTACAGGAAAGGTCAACGATCATACGATTTATCTGAGCGGAAACCTCGGAAAAAATGCCCTGGAATTTGCCATGTGCCTGTCGGCAAAAGCAACGGGCGGCCGTGTGTATACCATGGGTCATACTCTGGTGATCGAAGAGGCAGAGAAGATTACCGAAAAGCTGGAGCGCGCGATGGCGCAGAGCAGAGAACACAAAATCATTCTCCTTCCGGCGCTGCCGAAGGCGTGGGATCATGGAGAAGTGAAAGGCCTGCGGCTGGTTGGAAATGCATCGATTGCACTTGCGTGGGAGAATGGAAAACTGACACGGTGTGCGGTTACGGCGGATCAGGCGTATGAAGGGGAAGTTGTGTATAGAGAGATGCGTCAAGCGGTAAAACTGGAAAAAGGTGAGACAGTTATGCTGGATGCGGTATTGCAGCTGCTTGAATCATAAACATGAAGATAGAAAATGCCGGGCAGAGAAAAATCTGTCCGGCGTTTTCAGCATATGTAAAGACTATAAGGCGATGGAGGAAAAAGAAGCTTCTTCTGCCAGCAGCAGGTGATAGTAATGCTCGGAATAGCGGCAGAGATAACCAGGCATTCCCCGATAAGAACTGGTTTCTAAAAACGCGGCTGCGACGCAGGTGCGGCATATCGGTTGCAAACGGCATTGACAGCATTGGGAACTTAGGGAAATCTTCTGTGCAGCGGCGGAAACTTTTTCCCAGGCGGAAATAAATCCAAGATCAAAAACAGGGGCGGAGATTTCGGATAACATCACACAGGGGAAAAGAAAGCCCTGCCAGTTGATGAAGAAGGAGCAGTTTCCGGCAAGACAGGAGATATGACCATTGCCCCGTGGAAAAGACGGATTGTTGACGCGGTGGATGGATTCATGAACGTACTGCCGGAAAATATCGCTGGTCAGCTGCAGTTTCAGTGTCTGCAGGGCAAGCGCAGCGGCGTCTTCCGGGTTCAGGCGGACCTGAGCATCAAAAGGAAGGGAGCGTTCCCGGACGGCGGGCATCATATAGTGATCGGCATGAACGGGGACTCCAAGCTTTTCTCCGAGAACAAAGATTTTTGGAAAATCATGCGCGTTCTTTTTAGTGACGCTACAGCTGATTTTGACATCAACGTTTCGTTCGCGGAGCAGACGGATGGCGCGGACGGTCTGATCAAAGCCCTGGGGGTAATGGCAGAGACGGTTATAGGAAGCGGCATCGGCACCGTAGAGCGTGATGTTAATGCGGCGCGGCCTGTACTCAGCAAAAAAATCAGCCCAGGATTCGCCCAGCAGGGTTCCATTGGTGTTGATGGTAAGAATCATGCCCATGTTTCGAAGCTCAAGATATAGTGTTTTGAAATCAGGAAAGAGAAGTGGTTCACCGCCGGTCAGAAGAAGAAAAAGTGTACCGGCTTTTTGCATCTGCTGTGCAAGCAGAATCCATTCATCAACTGTGCGGAGTTGTCCCTGACATTCCATTTCTGAACGGGACAGACGGACATAACACATGTCGCAGTTCATATTGCAGAGTGGCAGAAGTTCAAGCGCGCCGGTAATAGGAATGTGCTGCTGGCGCGCTTTCTGGAGAAAAGAACGCTCGAAGGTGGAAGCGTCGTCCATGTAGTTCATAAAGGTTCCTCCGAAAAAAGTGGTTTGATGAACCAATTATTAATAGGTATAGTAAAGGATCGAAACGAGTGGGTTCGATCCTTTTGCTGTGGTTTGAAAAATTATTATTTAGTGGAAAAATCAGGATTTGGCGGTTTCCCAAGTATTGATGTCTAATCTGGTAGTACAATGAACGTTTGTACCATTTTCGGTCCAGATGACAACGGGGGTTGCTTCATCATTGCGGGTAGACTGGTCATCTATAAAACCACTGATAAATCCACTATCAGATTCCGCTTCATGAGTCTTGTTACAAGGATGATATCCAGAAAATTGAGCTTGAGAGCCCCAGCCTCCCCATGAGCCTTCTTTTGCGATATATTTTTTTTGCCCAGATCCATCATAATAATAAACATTATAATTATGACCGTATTGTCCAGCATCGCAGACAAATTTATAAACTTTCCCGCTATCCCCGCAGGCCGCCACATATTCATTTGCAGCAAATTCCTGAACCTCAACAACAGGTTCCATCCACTCTTTCTTCATAACGATATAACCTCCTCTAATAATGCATACCTTAAAGTATCATGCACAAAATTTAAAGCAGAATTTTGAATCGTATCTTCCGCAGCCTCATATTCCTCTAACGCCTGTGCAACGACTTCCGAAATGGTACGTGGCTGCTGAAAAGCATTCCAGAGAAATGCAGCGGTATCGTTTGGAACCATCACTGCATTCGAAATCTGACAGGCAGTCCCAACGGGAATAATCGCATATTCCCCTGCAATTTCACGCAGCAGATAATTGGAATTGACACGATATTTTTTTTCATTTATCTTTTGTAACAAATCCGACCGGGTCGGAGAAGCAATCGGTTCCATCACAAACTCCCCTCTTGCAAAATGCTGTGCCTTTTCAGGCAGAAAGTATTTCTGCAGTCAGCAAGAAAAATATGTAGAATGTTCGCAGAAATAAATTACATTTATCATTACAAAAAGATTATAGAAGAAGAACTAGGAAAAGTCAAGTAAAAACTGGAAAAAGATGGGAATGTAATCTGCTCAAAAACGAAAAACAAATCGCTGCGTGCGGACACTCCAGCGATATCTGTGCGTGAGCCGTCCGAGACGATTTGGAAAATCTATGGCAGCGGATATGCTGGCGGCTTATTATGACAGAAGCATAGATATCGATGCACTATTTCGGAATTTAAAAATCGGCAGAAGTGAAACATATAAAAAACATCGGAATCAGTATGATGTAATAAAAACCAATATGCAGGAATTTTTAAGCGCAACAAGCGGCATTGACGAAATGCTGCGCATGCTGAACGACTATCTGATTTTTGATCTCAGAGAGCAGTACAGTCAGGTGCGCTTCCGTGATGAAAAGAATCTGATACAGGTAATGAAAGATCTGACATACGATAACGAAAAAGAAAACGTATCCATTCCAAACCGCGAAGTATCCCAGGAGTATATCAACGCAATCAGCAGATTTCCATTCTGCAATACAACGATGAAGACTCGCTGTGGAAGAATATTTTTATCATTATTCTCGGTTCCTGTGTGTTCCGTGTGATCTTGGTGTACACGATTTTCGCGTATTTCCATACCATTCCGTCACTGTATCTGCTGTATATCTTTTCGTGGAGAATTACCAGTGCGGCGGAGATCCTGTATTTCCGGCATGGCTATAAAACGTTGCAGACCAGTCAAAAATAAAATTACGTATTTAATTACAAAAAGGCTCCGAAGATTGACGGAGTCTCTTTTTTTTGTTATCATAAATGCGGAAAAAGGGATCGTGATACGTGGCGGAGAGAAGGGAAGATCAAGGGGAGAAAGAGGAGTTTTTGATGGAAAAAACATTTCAGACAGGGAGTTTTTCCTTCCGGCTGAAGTTTCCGGAAGAGCTGGTACTTCCGGTGGATATGGAAAAATTTTTGGCGGAAACGGATTCTGCGGATTATACATATATCATTACGGCCGTCGACATATTGCCGGAAGCGGAGGGAGAGCTGATTGTGGATCGGGTCGATCTGCAGGTGTTTCATACAAAAGAAGGATTGGAGAGCCGCCGGATCGGTGTGAAAGGAGAAGCGCGTCCTTATGCATTCTACCGTGAGACTGCGCAAAATCGTGCAGAGGTTTTCGTCGGCAGGTGGTATCTGGCAGAAGTTGAAAAGTATGAAGTTGTTTTTCTTTCCCTCCTTGCCCTGGAGCGCCGTCTGGCAGAGCAGCCGTGCCTGATTCTGCACTGTGCATACACGGAGTATCAGGGGAAAGCAATGCTCTTTTCTGCACCATCGGGAACGGGCAAAACCACACAGGCGGGACTCTGGGAACAGTACCGGGGAAGCCGTACCGTAAATGGGGATAAGGCATTGCTGGAATATGACGGCACAGCGTGGACAGCAAACGGCTGGCCGGTCTGCGGAACCTCAGGAGTCTGCGAAAACAAAAAGCTCCCGGTCGGATGCATTGTAATGCTGAGCCAGGCAAAGACGAATCAGGCGTGGCGGCTGCGTCCGGCAGAGGCATTTACGAGTCTGTACGGACAGATCACCATGAACCGCTGGGACAGGGAGGGAATGGTGCACAGTCTCGACCTTCTCGAACAGCTTGCTGGAAAAGTTCCGGTGTATCATCTGGCGTGCGACATTTCAGAAGATGCGGTGAAAACGCTGGAGCAGGAGATCGGGGCCGGCTCGTTCGAAAGTGAAACATATGCAGCTGCACTGCACAAAAACATGATTCAGAAAAGGGAGAAACATGCATGAAAATGATGGATACACGTGCCTATGTCGGAATGCTGAAAGAACTTGCAGAGCAGGGCAGAGAAGTGCGTATGGTGATTTCCGGGAGCAGCATGGCGCCGTTTCTGATTCATGGACGCGACAGTATTTTCTTCCGAGCGCCGGAGCGGGAACTTCGGAGAGGTGATATCGTATTTTATGAGCGGCCGGGCGGACAGTTTGTCGTGCATCGGATCTGCCGCGTTCATGCAGACGGTTATGACATAATCGGGGATGCACAGACGGAAATCGAGCATCATGTGCAACGGAAGCAGATCTTTGCACGGGTGACAAAAGTGGAACGAAAAGGAAAAATACTTGTACCGGGAACGTTCTGGTGGGAGTTTTTTGCACAGGTCTGGATTCGCATTATCCCGCTTCGTCCGATTCTGATGCATGGATATGCTTGGTTATTCGGTGTGGATAAAAAGAAAAATGATGCGTGCAGAGAAAATGAAAGGAAAAAAAGATGATTACAGAAACAGAAACCGCATTCCTTGCGGTGATTCGTGCGTTTTTGACAGAAGAAAAAGCATCGCCGGCGGAAATTCAGGGGCTGACAGAAAAACAATGGAATCATCTGTTTGTCCTCGCGGCACAGCATTCGCTGCTGTCAGCGGTCTACGATGTTGTGGGAAAAACACCGGAATTTGCGGGACTTCCGGGGGAGCTACGCGGACAGGTAAAAACACAGGCGATGCAGAGTATTTTTCAGCAGGTTTCGCGCACAGCGCTGTTTCTTTCCGATGAAAAGGAGCTGGCGCAGCTGGGCGTGCAGCCGCTGGTGATGAAAGGAATTGTGTGCAGAAATCTCTATCCGAAGCCGGATCTGCGCCCGTCCGGGGATGAGGATCTGCTGATTCCGGAAAAGGATTTTGCAGCAGTGGATGCCTGTTTTATGCGGAAGGGCTTTGTGCGGGACAAAGAAACCGCAATGCCGGATGGCATCAAAGACGGTGATGTCCCGGAAGAGATGGGCTATATTCATCCGAAAACAGGAGCCTTTTATGAAATACATACCAGGCTGTTCAGCACAGAATCCTCTGCCTATAGTTATCTGAACCGTGCATTTTCCGATGTTTTCGCGCATCCATCCAAAGTGGAAGTGCAGGGGCAGAGCATCTTTACCTTAGAAGAAACGCATCATCTTTTCTATCTTCTCTGTCACAGCTTCAAGCACTTTCTTCACGGTGGCGTCGGGATCCGTCAGGTCTGTGATATGGTACAGATGATTCGTGTATATGGAAGAAAAATAGACTGGGAAATGTTCTGGCAGCTGTGCGAGGAGTATCATATGACGTGCTTCTGCATCAATCTGCTGGATATCGGCGAGCGGTATCTGGGCTTTTCCTATGAAGCAAGTGGGGCAGTCCGTGCCGTAAAGAAGCTTCATCCGGATTCCGAAGCGCTTCTGATCGATATTCTCGATGCCGGTTCGTTCGGAAAATCGAGCGCGGGGCGGATCCACAGCGCAAACATTACCCTGTATGCGGCAGAGACCGGGGCGGAAAAGCACACGGCGGGGGGAATCTGGAAATCGCTGGTTCCGGAAGCTTCCTATATGAAAAACAAGTATCCCTATGCGGCGAGGTATCCGTTTTTGCTCCCGGCTGCATACGTGGAGCGAATCCTGAAATGGCTGGGGCAGGGAGAAAAAGGACAGAAATTGAGCATTGAAGTGGGTGCGGGACGTGTCGAGCTGCTGAAAAAATACGATATGATCCGTACCGCAGACGGGAAAAAGAGAGGAGACGCGCATGCAGGAAGAATCCAAAGAGAAAAGTAAAGACGCTCCCTTCGAGTCTCTCCGCATCCTGTCGGAGCGATGGAAAAACGGAACGTTCTCGGAAATCATCGATGACTGGAAATGGATTTTTGGCTACAGCGCGCGCTATAAGGGTGCGATTGTTTTTTATACGATTCTCGGTATCTTAAGCACTTCGCTTGGGCTTGTCGGCAGCGTGGCAGGAAAATACCTGATCGATATCATCACCGGATACCAGATACAGAAGCTCCCGCTGCTGCTTTGCATCATGATCGGAAGCACCGTGTTCAGCCTTGGGTTTGAGAGTGTCATCAACCGCATTTCAACGAAGCTTGGTATCGCCATCAACAACGACATCCAGGCGGATATTTTTGACAAAATCGTTGATGCGGACTGGCTGGAAATCAGCAAATACGCAAACGGTGACGTACTCAACCGTTTCAACGGCGACATTGGAACGGTCAGCGGCAACGCAATCAGCTGGCTCCCGACGATTATCATTGCCGTGTATCGGTTTATTGCCACCTTTTTCGTAATCCTGCATTATGACTGGGTCATGGCACTGATTGCTTTTTTAAGCGCACCGTTCCTGCTTCTGATGTCGCGGTTTATGATCCGCCGTCAGCGGGAATACAGCAAAGAAGTACGCGAGATGAGTAGTAATCTGATGAGCTTTGAGGTAGAAGCGTTCTACAATTTTGATACGATCAAGTCGTTTGGCATCGCACCGTATTACAGTAAAAAGATGCGTTGGTGGCAGGGACTTTTCAAGGATATCAGCCTGAAATATAATCTGTTTACGATTAAAACCAATATCGTAATGTCTATTCTCGGGAGTGCGGTGGAGTTTACGGCGTTCGGATACTGCCTGTTCCGTCTGTGGACGCACGACATTACCTATGGAACCATGACGCTGTTCCTGCAGCAGCGGAGTAACCTTTCCGGCGCGTTTGGAAACGTAATTTCGATTATTCCGTCCTTCCTCAACAGCTCTGTCTCGGCGCACCGGATCCGTGAGCTCGTAGAGCTGCCAAAAGAGGTCCATATCCCGGATAGCGCCGCGCTTGATCCACTGGCAAAGGATGGCTTCCGGGTACAGATGCATGGGGTAGAATTTTCTTATATAGAAGGAAACAAAGTAATTACCAGATCGGAGTTTCAGGCTGCCCCCGGCGAGATTGTAGCGTTGGTTGGCCCGTCCGGCGAGGGAAAAACAACGATGATCCGCCTGATTCTCGGCCTTATCCGCCCGCAGGAGGGGGAAACCGTGATCATTGCCTCAAACGGAAAAACGGTTCCCATGAACGCCGAAACGCGTCATCTCTTCGCCTATGTTCCGCAGGGAAATACGATCCTTTCCGGCACAATCGCCGAAAATATGCGCATGGTAAAAGAGGATGCGACCGACGAGGAGATCATCGAAGCGCTCAAAATCTCCTGCGCCTGGGATTTCGTCCAGCATCTGCCGGATACCATCAACAGCCGCGTCGGGGAACGCGGCCGCGGTTTCTCCGAAGGCCAGTCCCAGCGGCTTGCCATCGCCCGTGCCGTCCTCCGCGATGCCCCGGTGCTGCTTCTCGATGAAGCCACCTCGGCACTGGACGTTACGACGGAACGAAACGTCCTCCGAAACATCATCCGTCAGCGTCCCAACAAAACCTGTATCGTTACGACGCACCGTCCGAGTGTCCTCGGCCTCTGCCAGAGAGTCTACCGTGTCATGAATGGAACCGTGGCCGAACTCGATGGGGCAGAAGGGGCAAAGATGGTGGAAGATTTTTGACAGAAAATGGCTTTTCCTTCATAAAACAGATGGAGGAGGAGCCATTTTTTTCGTTGGATGGGAATGACAGAAAAAAGACACAAAAAAGACACAAAGGTCGGAAGAGTGATACTTCAAAGTCAAATCAGTTATAGAGATGGATGCCAAAGTCCTGCTATACTACAACCATCAAAGGTCACACAACATGATACGTGAAAAGGAGAAAAAGTATGAAGAAAAAAGTGTTAGCAGGCATTCTTGCAGCAACTATGGCATTTTCCATGGCAGCATGCGGAAGCACAGGATCCAGTTCTGATTCCGGTTCCTCCGCAGCTTCCGGAAGCACAGCAAAGACAGAGGAAAAAGGCGAGCCGTACACTGTAACTATGGTACTGCAGGGCAGCCAGCAGCAGGATGAAGAGAGAATCGAAGAAAAAATCAACGAGATTCTGGAGCCGGAGCTGAACGCAAAGCTCGATATCGTTGTTCTTCCGTGGGCAAGCGCAACACAGCAGTTACAGCTGATGCTTTCCGGCGATGAGAAAATCGATCTTCTGTACACAAATGCAACAACAGCTGTACAGTATATGCATTCCGGCCAGATCATGGATATGTCTGAACTGATTGACAAATACGGCACAAACCTGAAAGATATCTATGGCGAGGATATTGCAAAAACAAATCAGATTGATGGGTTTGTCTATGGCGTTCCGAACCAGATCGAACGAGGCAGCATTCCAGCCATCTTCATGAGAAAAGACCTGGTAGAAAAGTATAATATCAATACCGATGAAATCAAAGAGCCGAAGGATATGGAGAAAGTATTTGAGACCGTACAGGCAGGCGAGCCTGACATGACAATGCTGTATTCCATCAACGAAGGTGATACCCCACTGACCCGTCTGTTCCGTGGTGATGCACTTGGCGATGCCAACACGGGCGTTCTGATGGATCAGACCAACAGCACAACCGTAGAGAACTTCTTTGCGACCGACTGGTTCAAAGATACCGCAACGATGCTGTATGACTGGTATCAGAAAGGCTATATCAGCAAGGATGCCGGAACAAACACAGAAAACTGGAGAACCGTATGCAAAGCAGGAAACCTGTTCTCCCTGTTCTTCTCCTATCATCCAGGTACCCCGGTTGAGTTCCAGAGTTCTACCGGATATGATTTTGAAATCGTACCGTTCTATGATGCACCGATAATCAACTCTTCCTCCTACAGCGGAATTATCTTCTCTGTAGCACAGAATTCCGAAAACCCGGAAAAAGCAATGCAGGTTCTCGATTACATCTACGGCAGCCCGGAGATCATGAACCTTCTGAACTGGGGCGAAGAGGGAACCGACTACGTAGTAGAAGATGAAGAAAACGGAATCATCAACTACCCGGACGGTGTAACAGCAGACAACGTAGGCTACAGCTTTAACTGTGGATGGGAGCTTCCGAACCAGTTCATCGCATACAAATGGGATGGATCTGACCCGCAGCTCTGGGATAAAATGCAGGAGTTCAACGCTTCCGGTATCGAGTCGAAAGCACTTGGATTTATCTTTGATAACAGCGAATATACCAATCAGGTATCGGCTCTGTCTAACGTTGTAAAACAGTACAGCGGAGCACTTTACAGCGGTTCCGGTGATCCGGAAGAACTGATTCCACAGTTCCTGGAAGCACTGGACGATGCGGGAATCAATGATGTTATTGCTGCAAAGCAGGAGCAGCTGGATGCATTTCTTGCAGACAAATAGGCACCATGATTTGTAAAAAGAACACGACCGGGGCAAAAGAAAATCCGGTGTGATACAGTAACCGAAGGCTCCACTCTTACCAGAAAAGATGTGGAGCTTTCTCTGTGAAAGAACCTGAAAAAACAGCCCTCATAAAAGGAGACACGCTTTATGAAAAAAGCAGAGGTTAAAAAAGAGAAAAAGAAAAACGTGCTGAAGGAATACTGGCCGCTTTATCTGATGATGCTTCCGGCACTTCTGTATCTGCTGATCAACAACTACATCCCGATGGCAGGTATGGTGATTGCGTTTAAAAAACTGAACTTTGCAAAAGGTATCTGGGCAAGCCCGTGGGCAGGACTTGACAACTTCAAATTCCTGTTTTCCTCGAAGGATGCATGGATCATTACAAGAAATACGCTGCTGTATAACGTTGCATTTATTCTTGTAAACATGGTAGTCGGAATTGCCATTGCGATTCTGATTACGGAGGTAAGAAATACAAAGCTCAAAAAAGTGTACCAGAGTGCAATTCTTCTTCCGTTCCTGATGTCCATGGTTATCTTAAGCTACATCGTATATGCGCTTCTGAGTGCGGAAAATGGTCTTGTCAACAATTCGATCCTTCCGTTCTTCCATATTGACCCGATCCAGTGGTACCAGAAACCGAAATACTGGCCGGCGATCCTGATCATCGCGAACTGCTGGAAGGGCGTAGGATACGGATGCCTGATTTATATCGCATCGCTGATCGGTATTGATCCTTCCTTCTATGAGGCTGCCAGACTGGACGGTGCAAGCAAATGGCAGGAGATCACAAAAATCACACTGCCGAGCCTCGTTCCGACCATCATTACCCTGCTGCTTCTCAGCATCGGAAGAATTTTCTATTCCGATTTCGGTCTGTTCTATCAGGTACCAATGAACTCCGGTGTTCTGTTCCCGACCACAAACGTTATCGATACCTACGTATACCGTGCCCTGATTGAACAGGGAAATATCAGTATGTCATCTGCAGCCGGTGTATACCAGTCTCTGGTAGGCTTCTGTGTCGTAATGTTGAGCAACTGGATTGTCCGCAAAGTAGACAAAGACCAGGCATTATTCTAGGAGGATGGAAGTATGACAAATTCAAAAAAAGCAAAACGTTTCCAGTTCTGGATTAATGTAGTACTCATTCTGATTACCTTATCCATTGTACTGCCGTTTGTACTCGTATTTATTTCCTCGCTGACCGATGAAAACACACTGATCCGCAACGGATATTCGTTCTTCCCGGAGAAATTCAGCTTCTATGCTTACTCCTATATCATCCGCCAGGGCGAGAAAATCCTGAGAGCATACGGAATTACCATTTTTGTAACCATCGTCGGTACCGCTGCAAATATTGCGATGTCCTCTCTTCTGGCGTATCCGCTTTCGGTTAAAAAACTGCCGTACCGCAGAGCAATTACCTTTTTCGTATTCTTTACGATGCTGTTCAACGGCGGACTGGTGCCGACCTACCTGATGTATGTAAATTATCTTCATATCAAAAACACGATCTGGGCATTGATTGTTCCGGGCTTCCTGTTAAGTGCAAACAACGTGCTGATGATCCGAAGCTACTTTAACACCAGTATCCCGGACGCGCTGTTCGAGGCGGCCAAGATCGATGGTGCCGGACACATGAAAATTTTTACCAGCATCACCCTTCCGCTTGGAAAACCGATTCTGGTAACAATGGGACTGTTTTCCGCACTTGGCTATTGGAATGACTGGACAAATGGTTTATACTATTTATCAGGAAATGACGGTCAGAAGCTTTACAGCATCCAGAACCTGCTGAATCAGATGATCACCGATATTCAGTATCTGGCAAGCGGAAAAGTAACCGGAAATATCGGCGCGGAGGTGGCAAAGCTGCCGACAACCTCCATCCGTATGGCAATCGCATTTATCGCCATGCTGCCGCTGTTTATCATCTATCCGTTCCTTCAGAAATACTTCGCAGAAGGTATCACACTTGGCGCGGTAAAAGGATGATTCACATGCGGAAATGAAAAAAGAGAAACACGTTTGTGTTTCCGGCATACAGCAGAAAAACAGTACAGACTCATGAAAACATGAGGTGTGCTGTTTTTCTGCTGTATTATCATAGTCAGTAAAAAAGATCCGTTCGCAAAAACAAACATGGAAAGATTCCGAGCGTACCGGAACAGAAAAAAAGGAGGAAACTTCATGCATATTTCAAAACAGACGAAAAAAACAACACTGGCGCAGCAGGGGCGTTATCTTTTGATCTGCCTGCTGAGTATGCTGCTGCTTTTTCTGGCTGGGAGCATGCTTATTCTGAACCGGACGCAGCAGCAGGTATATGAGCAGCTGGAGGAGGTTTCAAAGCTGTATACGGATGAGCTGGACAACCGTTTTTTTCGAATCAGCCGAAATCTGTTTTCGACCGTAATGGACAGCTCCAACCCGGATTCTGCTTTCTGGAAATACATGGATCTGATGGAGAAGGATCAGTATGAGGAATATGTCATCACACAGCTGCGAAGGAACTATGTATCTGCAGCGTGGGATTTTGGAACGGATTACAATGTTTTTCTCTATACGCAGAAGGATGAGAGCTTATATCAGCTGAGCATTTCCTCCGACGGGCGTTATTCCATTGATCCGTATCTGCAGGAAGCGCTGAAGCGCCGGATCAGGAGTCTGTCCCAGCAGACGTATGCAGTCAAGAAAAAATGGACCGTGATGCGCCAGGGCAATGAGGTTTATATGCTCAAGGTAGCACAGAGTCAGGGCGTCGGATTCGGCTGCTACGTCAATCTGAAGACGATTTTGGAACCGTTCTCTGAGCTGTCTCTTGGGAAGAGCGGCTATGTCAGTCTCGTTGACCAGAACGGAAAAAGCATCGGAACACTGACGGAAAAAGGAATTGTAACGGATGGTTTGAAGCTTGATACCGGCAATTATACGTTCCGGCAGGAGCTTTCACAGGCACCGTTTGAAATTCGTACAAAAATCTCCTGGACGGGAGTCTTAAATCTGATGACGGGAAGTGTGTTTGCTCTTCTCGGCGTTGCATTTCTGATGGTGATTGCCGGTTCCGTGCTGCTGTTCCATCTGAAGACAAAAATCCTGAAGCCGGTCGCTATGTTTACGGAAAATCTTCAAAAATATGACAATGGGGATCTCACCTATCAGATGTCGGAAGGAAATCTGGTAGAGCTGGAGCAGATTGACGATAAATTCCGAAACATGATTCATCAGATCCGACGTCTGAAGATCACGCTGTATGAGCAGGAGCTGGAAAAACAGAAAATCGAGATGGATTACCTCAAAATCCAGATTCGTCCGCATTTTTACATGAACTGTCTGAACTTTATTTACAGCATGATTGACTTCGGACAGTACGATCATGCAAAGTCGATGAGCCGTATTACGTCCGATTATCTCGCCTATATTTTCCGCAATACAAGCGAGATGGTGCCGGTGACGGCGGAGACGAACCACTGCGAAAATTACCTCAAAATTCTGCTGCTGCGCTATCCGGAAAAATTCACCTATTATTTTGAAGTCCATGAAGAAGTGAAAGACGCGGTAATCTTCCCGTTTCTGATTCAGGTGTTTGTAGAGAATGCGGCAAAACATGCCCTGACGCTGGAGACGGTTCCGCTGATTTCCGTGACGGTTTACCCGGAGGACCGTGGCGAAGAAAAGTATGTCAACATTTATATTTCGGACACCGGAAACGGCTTCCCGGAGGAGACGCTGCAAAGGCTGAAAGCAGGGGAAGATATTTCCGAGCATGGAAAGCATATCGGGATTGAAAACTGCCTGAAACGATTCCGTTATTATTATGGTGATACAGGAGAGATTCATTTCGATAACAGCCCGCTCGGCGGAGCGATTGTAGATATCCATATTCCATACAAGACAGGGGGAGAAGAACATGAAACTATTGCTCGTGGATGATGAAGAGTACGTGATTGAAAGTATCAAAAGAAATCTCGATCTTACAGAGACCGGGGTGAGCGAGGTGTACACTGCGTTTTCCGTACAGCAGGCGAAGAACATCATGGGAATGGTGGACATTGATATTGTAATCAGCGATATCGTGATGCCGGGCGGAACGGGATTCGACTTTGTGGAGTGGGTCAGGAAAGAGGAGCTGAAGGTCCAGGTCATCTTCCTGACAAGCTATGCGGAGTTTGACTATGCCAGAAGAGCGATACAGCTGAACAGTGTCGATTATCTGCTGAAGCCCATTGATTTTGAAAAGCTGAAGGCGGCCGTGCAGCGTGCGGCGGAATCTGTTGCGAAAGAAAAGAAAATACAGGATCTCAGGCAGGAAAGCATCAAGTGGAACCGGAACAGAAAAATTCTGCAGCAGGATATCTGGAAAAATGTGCTGAAAGACGGCTTCTCTGAGAAAAAATTCTGCGAAACGGCGGCACAGCGTCAGTTGCCATACGGACCGGGACACTATTTCCGGCTGATTTGTCTGATGCCGGAAATAAAGAGCAATAAGCGGGAAATGTGGGATACCGCGACCATGGAATTTGTGATCGAAAATGTGCTGTCGGAACTGTATGAGGAAACGGATATTGCGGTAGATACTGTTTTTTACCAGGAACCGGGCAGCTACTGGATTGTTACACAGTCAAAGGAAAAAGCATTCCCGCAGGACGGTGGACGGGATTGTGAAATTCTGCGGCAGTTTGTTGCGTGGATGAATGAAAAAATCTATCCGGAGCTGTGGTGTGGTGCCGGACAGTGGGAATCTGTGCGGGGGATGCAAAAGCAGAGCCGGAATCTTCAGAAAATGCGGGAGGGAAGCCTTTCCGTGCGGAACGAGGTGCTGTTTCTGAACGAGTTTCGGGCTCCGCAGACCAGCTACGAAAATAGGGAGCTGGATGTGTGGAAAGCTCTGCTTTCGGAGGAAAAACCGGAGGAGCTGCTGGAGCAGCTGCAGAAATACCTTGACCGGACGGAACGGGAAGGAATGATTACCAGAGAATTTCTGGTAGCGCTCCGTACCGATCTGACCCAGGTGGTGTATGCATGGCTTTCGGAACGGGAGATTAAGGCGTACGCGCTGTTTGCCGATGCGGATATGGAAAACCTGCATCGGAATTCCCTTTATGGCGGAGAAGAGATGATGGAATATGCCGGGGTACTGGTTCGGAAAGCAGTGCAGTACAGACAGTACATCAACAAATCAGATTCGGTTACGAGCCAGGTATGCGCATACATTGATGCACATTACCGGGAGGAGATTCACCGGGAGGAGCTTGGAGAGCTTGTCTTTTTGAATACCGATTATCTGTCCCGGATTTTTAAAAAAGAAAAGGGTATTTCGATCAGCAATTATATTATTCAAAAGCGGGTGGAGGAGGCGAAAAAGCTTCTGACACAGAGTTCGCTGCCAATTAATACGGTGTCGCTGTATGTGGGGTACAGCAATTTCTCGTACTTTACGAAGATGTTTAAGGACAATACGGGATACGCACCGCTGGAATACCGAAGAAGCTTTAGTGAAAAATAGCGGAAAGCCACCCTTCACATGTCCGGGAAATAACAGAGGATTTTATCACTTTCTTACGCACCGGAACAACAGCAAACAGGTCAGAATAGTGAAAGAAAAAGGTCGGATCAGGGGATATTTTTTTCAGATCAGATGTGGTAAAATTTCAGTATAAGATTCAGAAAAAACGGAAAAACGATATTTTTCTGACATTTTAGGGGTTTCTGAAGAAGCAGATACAGCAAAAACGAGGTATGGAGGAGAAAAAATGACCGAGCAGAAATTAAAAGAGCTTCTGGCCGACATGACGCTGGAAGAAAAAGTGAACCAGATGAGCCAGGTGGTGGGTGCCTTCTTCAATAAAGATATGGACATCACAGCCATGGGACCGATGGCGGATAAAGGCTTTACGCCGGAAAATGTAGCGCTTTCCGGTTCCATCCTGGGCAGCATGGGCGCAGAAACGTTAAAGAAAATCCAGAAGGATTTTGTGGAGCAGCACCCGCATCACATCCCGATGCTGTTCATGCTGGATGTCATCAACGGCTTCAAGACCATTTTCCCGATTCCGCTGGGACAGGGCGCAACGTTTGAACCGGAGCTGTCCGAAAAGTGTGCGGCAGTTGCTGCAAAAGAGGCAGCCGTTTCCGGCCTTCACGTAACCTTCGCACCGATGACCGACCTGGTTCGCGATGCGAGATGGGGCCGTGTCATGGAGTCTACCGGTGAGGATCCGTATCTGAACGGCCTGTTCTGTGCCGGAATGGTGCGCGGATTCCAGGGAGACGATCTGAAGGAGCCGTACAAAATTGCTTCCTGTGTGAAGCATTTCGCAGGCTATGGCGCACCGACAGCAGGAAGAGACTACAATACGGTAGAGCTTTCCGAGCATACCTTCCGTGACTTCTATCTGCCGTCCTACAAAGCCGGCATCGATGCAGGCGCAGCGATGGTAATGACTTCCTTCAACACGGTAAACGGTGTTCCGGCAACCGGAAACAAGAAACTGATGCGCGGCATCCTGCGTGACGAAATGGGATTTGACGGCGTTCTGATTTCCGACTGGGCAGCGATCGAAGAGATTATTTACCACGGCTATTGCGCAGACCGCGAGGAGGCAGCTGTCCGCTCAGCCGAGGCAGGCGTTGACATTGATATGATGACCGGCATTTACTGCGAAAACCTGTGCCGTCTTGTAAGAGAGGGTAAGATTTCCGAGGATCTGATCGATGAGTCCTGCATGCGTATTCTGGAACTGAAAAACAAACTGGGACTGTTTGAAAATCCGTATAAAGACGCAGACGAGACGAAAGAAAAAGAGGTAATTCTCTGCAAAGAGCACCGCGATCTGGCAAGAGAAGCCGCAAGAAAATCGTTTGTACTGCTGAAAAACGACGAGAAAATCCTGCCGCTTGGCAAGGAGAAAAAAATCGCCTGGATCGGACCGTATGTCCACAGCAGAAACCTGATGGGCGCCTGGTCCTTTATCGGAGATGCAAAGGATGTGACAAATCTGGAAGAGGCCGTAAAAGCGCAGGCAGATACGACAAACATGAGCTTCCATGCAGGTTCCCCGATGCTCGGCTCCGACATCCGTCTGGAGGGCTTCGGTGAAGCGATGGAGCAGTCTCATACACCAAAGGAAGAGGAGACAATGCTTCTTGAGGCGGTAAACGCAGCAAAGGAGGCCGACGTTGTCGTTCTTGCGATCGGTGAGGACCGTCTGCAGTCCGGCGAGGCAACCAGCAACGCGAACATCCGCATCCCGGAAATCCAGCAGAGACTGCTTGAGCGCGTTTCGGAGGTCAATGAAAACGTTGTCGTTGTTCTCTTCAACGGCCGTCCGCTCGACCTGCGCGATGTCGTATCGAAAGCAAAAGCCGTTCTTGAAGTATGGATGCCAGGTACCGAAGGTGCCAATGCAATCGCAGACGTCGTTTTCGGCGCATACGCTCCAAGCGGTAAGCTGACCATGAGCTTCCCGTATTCCGTAGGCCAGGTGCCGGTTCACTACAACGAGTATTCCACCGGAAGACCGCATGTGCCGGGCAAGGACAAAGACCGTTTCCGTTCCAAATACCTCGACATCCCGAACGCACCACTGTTCCCGTTCGGATATGGCCTTGGCTACACCAGCTTTGCAATTTCAGATGTGAAACTGGACAAGGCAGAGCTTGGCATGGAAGATGAGATTAAAGCCTCCGTAACCGTGAAAAACACCGGCGATACAAAGGGAACCGAGACCGTACAGCTTTACATCCACGACGTAGCCGCATCCGTGGTACGCCCGGTGAAAGAGCTGAAAGATTTCTGCAAGGTAACCCTTCAGCCGGGAGAAGAAACCGAAGTCATCTTCAAAATCACAGAAGAAGAGCTTCGCTTCCTGACAGAAAATGAGCGTGTAGAAAGTGAAAACGGTGCTTTCGAAGTCTTCATCGGAAGCGACAGCACGACAGAGAATAAGGCAGAATTTGTGCTGAAAAAATAAGAAGCAATACTGGGATGTAGCGTAAGCGGAATCAAGATGGGGGTCTGAATCGCTACGGAAAGATAAAAGAAAAGCCAGCCACAAAAAGCGAAAAGAATTTTGCTTTTGCGGCTGGCTTTTTTCTGCCGGTACCGTATTGACCCTTCTGTTAAAACAAAGTAAAATAGAAATTGGTATTGGGACGAAAGAGAGGAAAAGAAATGGGGTACTTAGGAAACAAGTTACAGGGGAAATACCACAAAGACACATTCCAGACCGCCGTCAACATGGCGTGGCCGGCGATCGTGGAGTCGTTTTTCATTGCATTTGCGGGTCTTGTAGATTCGCTGATGGTAAGCTCGCTTGGCTCCTACGCAGTTGCCGCGGTCGGTCTGACGACACAGCCGAAGCTGCTTGGCCTGGCGTTTTTCTTTGCGCTGAATGTGTCGATTTCTGCTCTCGTTGCGCGGCGGCGCGGAGAGCAGAGGCAGGGTGCGGCGAATGAGACTCTGGTAACTGCGCTTGTATTTATTATCTTTGCGGCAGCTGCATTCAGTGTTGGATTTGTGGCGTTTGCAAGTCCGATTATCCATCTGTGCGGTTCAACGGCGGAGACTCATAATGGCGCAGTAACATATTTCCGTATCATCATGGGCGGTATGATTTTTAACTGTATCCAGATGGGGATCAACTCGGCACAGCGCGGTGCGGGCAATACAAAAATCACGATGCGCACAAATGTAACATCAAATACGATTAATATTATCCTGAATTATCTTCTGATCAACGGCCATTTCGGGTTCCCGGCACTCGGCATTCAGGGTGCGGCACTGGCAACCGTCACAGGAACGGTTGTCGGATGTGTGATGAGCATCCTTTCCATCACAAAGCAAGACGGATTCCTGAACCTTGGCTATATTCTGAAGAACAAAATTAAACCGACGATTGCAGCGTTCATCAGCCTGGTCAGGGTCGGGTACAGTGTGTTTTTTGAGCAGGTTTTCATGCGGATCGGCTTTATGATGACGGCGATCATGGCGGCCAAGCAGGGAACCGATGCGATGGCGGCACACCAGGTCGGCATGAATATTATGTCGCTTTCGTTTGCGTTCGGCGATGGCCTCCAGTCCGCAGCGGTTGCACTGATCGGCCGGAGCCTTGGCGCAAAAAAGCCGGATCTTGCGAAAGAGTACGGCAGAACGTGCCGTCTGATCGGCGCGGGCATCGCAGTATGTCTCGTTGCGATTTATCTCTTCGGCGGAAGATGGCTGTACAGTCTGTTTTTCGAAGAACAGCATATCATTGAAATCGGTGTCAGCATCATCCATGTCATTATCTTCGTCGTCATTTTCCAGATCTGTCAGGTTATTTACATGGGATGCCTGCGCGGTGCGGGAGATACGCTCTATACGGCAGTTGCATCTATGATCAGCGTTACATTTATTCGTACGATCGTTTCGTATCTTGGCGGTTACACGCTGGGGCTTGGCATCGTCGGAATCTGGTTCGGCGTGCTGGCGGATCAGATGTCACGGTTTATCTTTGCGACGATCCGATTCAAACAGGGAAAATGGGTGAAAATTAAGATTTAACCGAATCAAGCAAGTAGCGAAGCAGATTGCGAATATCCGCTTGACGTAACGATTCAGAGCCATGCGAAATGGTACTCTGAATCATTACCAATATAAAACTAAAACAGGAGGAAGCAAAACGATGTACAAATTTGACAGAGAAGCTTATGACAGGCGGATGGAGTGGTACCGCGACGCCCGTTTCGGCATGTTTATCCACTGGGGACTTTATGCCATCCCGGCGCGCGGAGAATGGGTGCGGAGTACCGAGCAGATTCCAAAAGAAGATTATATGAAATATTTCGAGGAGTTCAACCCCGTTGATTTCGAGCCGCGGAAATGGGCAAAAGCGGCGAAAGAGGCCGGCATGAAATACATGGTTCTGACTGCCAAGCATCACGACGGTTTCTGCCTCTTCGACAGCCAGTATACCGATTTCAAATCCACCAACACGAAATGCGGCCGCGACCTCGTTGCAGAGTACGTTGATGCCGTCCGCGCAGAAGGACTGAAGGTCGGTTTGTATTTCTCCCTGCTCGACTGGTTCCACGACGATTTCCCACATTACGGCGACCGGAACCACCCGATGCGGAACAACCCGGCATACAAAAACGATGACCGCGATTTCGACCGCTACCTGACCTACATGCACAATCAGGTACGCGAGATCTGCACAAACTACGGAAAGCTCGATGTGCTGTGGTTTGACTTTTCCTACGATACGCTGCGCGGCGAAGCATGGAAAGCGACGGAGCTGATCAATATGGTGCGGAAGCTCCAGCCGGATGTCATCATCGACAACCGTCTCGAGGTGAGCGGAGAGGGCTACGGTTCTCTGGCGGCCGGAAATCCGACCCCGTACCACGGCGACTTTGTGAGCCCGGAGCAGATGATTCCGCCGAATGGCATCCAGGATGTAAATGGAAACGATATCGCCTGGGAATCCTGCGTTACGATGAATAATCACTGGGGTTATTGTGCCAACGACCACTTCTTCAAACCGGCACCGATGCTGATCAAAAAGCTGGTCGAGTGCGTATCGAAGGGTGGAAACCTGCTTTTGAACGTTGGCCCGGACGCCAGGGGAAATATCCCGGAGGAGTCGATCGAACGGCTGGCTGAGATTGGAAAGTGGATGAAGAAAAACGGAGAGAGCATTTACGGCTGCGGAAAAGCCGGTATTGAGAAACCGGACTTTGGCCGTGTGACGCGCCACGGAAACCATCTGTATTTTCATGTCTATGAAAATACCGTTGGGCCGCTGCCGCTGCCCGGCGTGAAAAAAGAAGAAATCCAGGCGATCCGCTACGTCGCAACCGGCGCGGAAATCCCGGTTTCCACAAGCTGGGTACACAGCGATTATCCGACCATGGCATTCGCTGATCTCGGCGAAGACCCGGTATTGCCGGATGGAGTCGATACAGTCATCGATGTGATTCTGAAAAAGTAGAGGGTAAAATCGGATTTGATTCTGGAGCGTGTCTGAAAAAGCATTTCCGCAATCTGCAGGCTTCACTTTGCGGTATCTTTTTTTTCAGACACGCTCTAAAAGTCTTACAAGTTCTTACAAAATTCTGTATTTTTCGTTCCGCTGATTGACAGTTCTGGCAGAAGAATGCATACTGAAAAAAACACAAGATCACAGCCCGTGCTTCGAAATTTAACTGAATCAAGCAAGTAGCGAAGCGGATTGCGAAGATCCGCCTGACTCCTTTTCCTGCGCAGGGAAGGATAAGAGCTTTCGGAGTGAGAAAAGGGCAGTCTGTTTTTAGAAACGAAGCAAGAGAATCACAGTTTCGTTTTACAAGAAAAAAAGAGGGGGAATAAAACATGATTCGTCTGAACCACGTCAGCAAAATTTACGGCGATGGAAGCAAAAAAGCCGTCGATGATCTTTCCTGGGATATCGAAGATGGAAAGATCACCGGATTTATCGGCCCAAACGGAGCCGGGAAAACGACAACATTAAAAATGATCACCGGCATCCTGGCACCGTCCGAGGGAACGATTGAAATCAATGGAAAAGATATCCAGAAGGATCCGCTCGAAGCCAAGCGCCAGTTCGGTTTTGTGCCCGACGACCCGGATGCGTTTCTTCGCGTCAGGGGAATTGAATATCTGAATTTTATGGCAGATATCTACGGTGTCGGAACGGAAGAGCGTCAGCGTTTTATCGAAGAAACCGCAAAACGCTTTGAGATGGAAGAGAACCTTTCGAGCCGTATCATGAGCTACTCGCATGGCATGCGTCAGAAAATCATGGTGATGGGCGCACTGATCCACAAGCCGCCGGTCTGGATTCTCGATGAGCCGCTGACCGGCCTTGACCCGCGCTCCGCGCACGAGCTCAAACAGATGATGCGTGAACACGCCGATGCCGGAAACGCCGTGCTGTTTTCCACCCATGTGCTGGAAGTAGCGGAAAAACTCTGCGACCGCATCGCCATTATCCATCACGGCCGCCAGGTATACCTGGGTACCCTGGAAGAATTAAAAGCGGCCTATCCGGATCAGACACTTGAAAATGTCTTTTTGGAGATCACCGAACATGCGTAACTTATGGATTCTCACCCGTTTCCTTCTGAAAAGCGGACCAGGAAAAAGCAATCAGAAGAGCGGAAAAAAGAAAGCATTTTCGGACGGAGGACGTATCGTTGTATACCTTCTGCTTGGTGTCTGCCTCCTTCCCGTGTCGGTCTTACTGTTTCTTCTGGGATATTCCGGCTATACCTTCCTGCAGCCGCTCGGGCTGGAAACCCTGCTGATCGAGTTCGTCTGTGCCATCGGCATGATGGTCATTTTCTTCTATGGCCTGCCGTTGTTTCTGAGCGAGTATTACATGGACTCTGACCTCGTAAAGCTTTTGCCGCTGCCGTTTACCCCGGCGCAGATTGTCGGTGCGAAAGGCTTCTGCTGTCTGCTGAACGAATACTATCTTATTGTACTGCTGTTCTTTCCGTTTCTGTTAGGGTACGGGATCAGCGCCAAAATGGGCATTTTTTACTGGATCAATATGATCCTCGCCTGCCTTATTTTCCCGGTTGTGCCGCTCGTTTACGCCGCAGTTTTGACGATGCTCGTGATGCGTCTTTTCAAAAATATCCGAAACAAGGATTTCTTAAGCTACCTCGGATTCGCCGCATCCCTGATTTTTGCGATCGGCATCAACGTATTTTCGCGCAGTATCGGAAATTTTGAAATGCAGGATATCATGAACCTGATGGAAAGCCAGAAGGGCACTCTGCGCGCCTTCCGGACCATTTTTCCGAACCTGCCCCTGATGACCGGAAGCCTTGCAGATGCATCCTTTCTCAAAATGATACTCTACATCGCTACAACCGCCGTCATCCTTGCTGTCTTTTTCGCCCTCGCCTGGAAAATCTACCTCCCGGCTGTCCTTGGCATGAGCGAGACCACCAGCGAAAAACGCATTTTATCCAAAGAAGAAGTGACCCGAACCGTCAAAAGCAAAAATCCGGTCCGCACCTACGCGATGATCGAATGGAAAAAACTGTACCGAACCCCGGCCTGGTTTATGAATTGTGTTCTGATGCCTCTCATCTGGCCGGTCTTCATGCTTGGCATTGCCCTCGTTTCCGTCATTTCCAGCCTTGGCATGGCTAAAACCACCGGCCTTTGGACACGGCTTGTCGCCGATGGCACCATATTCCGCCTCCTGAAAGGGGAACTGCCTGTCGCAGTTGCCGTCCTTACCGCCGCCGGAATCGCCGTCATGATGTCCATGTTCTGCGTGATCTCCGCCACAGCGATGTCCCGAAAGGGCAGCGAATACATCTATATGAAATGCATTCCGATGAGCTATCACGACCAGATCCGTGCCATGCTGGTAAGCGGCATCCTGATCAGTCTCCTTGGCACCTTGCCGTACGCTCTGGTCTTCAACATCATCGCGGTCGTCTTCGGTCTGCACCCGGCGACCCTTCTTTACACCACGGCGATCACGGTTTTATTTACCCTGTTCGTAAACTATGAACAGCTCCTTTTTGACCTTGCATTTCCGAAATTAAACTGGGAAAACGAAACCGCCGCCATAAAATCCAACAACCGCTCCCTGATCTCCGTCCTCATCGACCTCACCGTCGGCGCAATCCTGATCGGAGCCGGCTACCTGCTGTACGGAAAACTTCACCTCAACATCCACATCACCACGAGCGTGATGATTCTGCTTACCGCAGTCCTGACCTTCGCCATGCGAACCGCCCTTTTTAAATGGGGCGTTCAAGTGATGGAACATCTGGAAAGCGCTTAACAGTTTCGAGACATAATAACAATATTAAAATGTGATAGAAAAGAGATTTCAGCCAATGTGCGGATCTCTTTTTTTTGCGCTCCTTTCCAATTTCGCTGCGTATTTTCTTTTATCGATTATGCTTCATCGTACTACTAAAAGACCTGTGTGGGCAATCCATTGCCGCCATTCCCCGAAAATTTTAAAAGACGGACAAAAAACAGAGGATTTCTCTCTGCATTTTGTCCGTCTCTCTACAACGTATTTATTGGATTCTCCGTTTACGGAAATGATTTCGGAAATGATGAACTAATTCATCGCCTCACCCTTCAGCAGTCTGCTGATGTGCTTGTACAGAAGCATGGTTACCAGTGATACCACAACACCTTTGATGATATTGAACGGTACAACGGCAAACAGAACAAAGGTCGGAAGGCTTGTAATTGCTTTGTTGACTGCAGATCCCATTCCCACAAGGGCATCCATCGGCATTCCAAAGGCTGCTGCATAAGCCGGAAGCAGTACAAAAGCGTTCAGAAGACCGCCGGCTGCTGCCAGAAATACGGTTCCGACTGCCATACCGATCATGGCATTTTTCTTGGTTTTCTGTGTTTTGTAGATCCATGCGGCCGGCATAACATACGCGCAGCCGATCAGGAAGTTTGCCACTTCGCCAACACCTGCGGTGGTACTTCCTTTCATAACAAGGTTCAGCAGAATCTTAATCAGCTCAATCGCAGCTCCGGCAAGAGGTCCCATCGCAAAGGCTCCGATCAGCACCGGAACTTCGCTTAAATCAATCTTGTAGAAACTCGGGGCAAACGGAAGCGGGATGTCAAAAAACATCAATACGACTGCGGCGGCGCCGAGCATTGCCACCTGTACCATGTAACGGGTTTTTCCGATTTGCGACATCTTTGATGTCTGTTTTGCTGTTGTCTGTGCATTCATAACTGCATTTCTCCTTTTTTCTGGAGATCTTGACCGGTTCTGCCGGAAGTAACGAGTCCAAATACGCTCCACGAATTTGAACTTGTTTTCGCGGCAGTCGCCAAGGTCTCGTGCAAGCACGGACTTTGGCTCGTTGTCCGCGAAAAAAAGTGCCCTGAATTCCTTTTCTTGAATTCAGGGCACCAAAAATATTTCCATGCAAATAAACTTTATTTCGTCTTCTTTCATCCAGACTTTAACTGTTGGTCCCGGAGTTGCACCGAGTCAGCCGCTGTTTGATATCGCAGCGGGTCGCGGACTATACCGCCAGTAGGGAATCACACCCTGCCCTGAAGATCTCCGTATTTTGTTTTTACAGGAACATTTTATTCATATTCACACAATTTGTCAATACTTTTTTTAGACAATACATGATCTGGTTAGTTTGCTACGCCCATCTGAATTTTTCCTGTGCTCTTATTTTTCAGCACACGCAGATAGCAGATCCGCATATCTCCCTTCAGGACGAGACGGATCTCAGATGCGCCGTCCGTCTGCGGTCTGTCTGCGAGGGAAATTTCAACATCCTCATAAACCGGCTCGCGGTACCGGTTGCGCTCTTTTACTTCTTCCTCCGCATAGCGGTCCAGTTTCGGGGCGCTGCGGAACTCACAGGTTCTTGTGTCACCGGTAAAGCTTCCCATCGAAACACCATCCACAAAGGCTTCCACACTGCCGCCGCGTTCGCTCTTCACATGAAGCGCCAGAACAGCAGCATCGGAAAGATCACAGTCACGGTAAACGAGAACACCTTCTTTCGTCTCATCCTGCACGAGGACTGCCTTGAAATTGAAGTGGCCTTCCGTCAGATACATGTTCTCGTAATCATCGTAGTGGTCTGCCGCGGTAAATGCACTCAGATCGCGTACTCCCCTTTTTCCGCCCGGAATAAAGATTTCTGCGGAAACGGCTTTATCCTTGCAGGATGCGCCCGCATAGATTTCATACGTTCCTTCTTCTACCATCAGTCTGCGGCTGATGACATCGTAGAAGCGAAGCTCCTCCACCGGGATTTCCAGTGCGATGTGTCTCGTCTCGCCCGGGGCAATGTTTTTCACACGGACAAAATCAAGCAGCTGGCAGATTGGTTTCTTTACGCAGGATTCCAGAGCGGAACCGTAGATCTGGACGACCTCGTCGCTTGCGGTATCGCCCGTATTTCTCACATCGAGAGAGATCTGCAGCAGACGGTCGTCTTTTAAGGAAATCTTATAGTTCTCATACGCAAATGTGGTATACGTCAGGCCATAGCCGAATGGATACAATTCCTTCCCGTCGAAATAGCGGTACGTTCTTTTTCCTTTGATGATGTCGTAATCGTCAATGTCCGGCAGCTGATCGATACTCTCATACCAGGTCATATTCAGACGGCCGGCCGGTGCATAGATTCCAAGCACAGCCTCTGCCATTGCGCTTCCCATATCCTGGCTTCCCGTTGCAGACATGATGATCGCCGGCAGTTTTTCCATCGCTTTCTGAAGTGTGTACGGATAATTCGTAAACAGCACCAGAACGGTATTCGGATTGACCTCTGCGATCCGGTCAAGCAGCATCTCCTGCTCCTCTGGCAGCTCCAGTGTGTTGCGGTCGATCTCCTCTTTCGCATTGATCACGGAGTTACAGCCGAGCGCAAGTAAAACCTGCTTTTTGCCCCGGACTGCAGCAACTGCTTTTTCAATTCCGTTTTCGACAACCTCCATCGTAATCGGAATTCCCTCCGTCTGCTCGAAGGAGAAAAATCCCTCTGCATCCTTATAAACCGGGTAATGGAAACGGTTGGTCAGCACAACGCTGCCATCCTCCTGCGGCTCCACGTGGAAAATCTCCATCACGAACCAGTCGAAGGCTTCCTCCCGGTCTGCCGCAATCTGTCCCATTTTCGGCTTTTCTCCCTGCGACTCTGAGAGTCTTGCACCGAGGTATTTTCCGGTACGGACACTCTTGAACGTATAGCTTCCCTCACCCCAGTATTCCTTGATAAACACATCTGGCTCATCTGCCATCTGAAGTGTTCCGTCTTCTGCTACGGCAAGACCTTTTCCATCACAGCGGAAAACAACGCGATCCAGACCATCCGCGAATGTAATGTTCTCCTGCTTCAGTACTTCTATCCCCTGCAGGAAGGTTGTGCGGTACGGTGCCGTTCCGCCGTACCAGTCCTGATACCATGCATCACCAAGCGGTCCGACAATGGCAATATCTTCTGCTTTCAGGGCTTTGTCAAGTGGCAGCGCTCCGTTCTCATTTTTCAGAAGTACGATCGATTCGCGGCTCAGCTCTTTACAGATTTCACGTGCCTTCGGGGAATCGATATCGTCCTCGGTCACACGGTCATACGGATTCAGATTTTCCCGATCATAAACGCCGAGACGAAGCTTCGTCTCCATCATACAGCGAATAGAGCGGTCCATATCCTCTTCTTTCAGAATGCCAAGCTCATATGCCTCGCGTGCCGCCTGCTCTACCATACGCGGATCGTCAGACATGGCATCCACACCGGCTTTCAGCGCCGTTGCGATCGTCTCCGCATGCTGTCCGAAATAGTGATGCAGATTCACGACAAGTCCCATCGCACCGCCGTCGCTGACAACGTGACGGAGACCGTACTGTTTTTTCAGAATATCGGTCACTTCCGGATTCAGGATACCGATCGTTCCGTTGATCTTGTTATATGCCGTCATGATGCCCTCTGCGCCGCCATCCTCAATACATCTGCGGAATGGCTCCAGATACAGCTCATATTTGTTCCGCGGGTCAATGGAAGAATTTTTCCATCCGCGGCCGACCTCCGTGTTGTTTCCATAGAAATGCTTTAAGGTCGCTGCACAGCGCAGATACTTCGGATCATCGCCCTGCATTCCCCGGATATAAGCACCGGCCATTTTTCCGGTCAGCACAGGATCCTCTCCGTAACCTTCTTCGTTTCTTCCCCATCTCGGATCGCGCTCAAGATCAACGGTCGGAGCCCATCTGCTGAGTCCATGGCCCTGATGGCGGTGCCATACGACGCGCGCCTCGGTTCCTGTTATTTCACCGGCCTGTCTGATCAGCTCCGGGTCCCAGGATGCACTCATACCGATCGGCTGTGGGAAGGATGTTGTCACATCCGGTTTTCCAAGACCGTTCTGATCGTTTCTGCCCTCAACGCCGTGTGCCGCCTCACCGCCCACAGAGACTCCCGGAATACCAAGGCGCGGCAGATCCGGGGAAGAGCTGGCGAGGTATCCCAGTTTTTCTTCGACCGTCATTTCTTTTAACAGCCAGTCGATTCTTTCCTGATCCGTCAGTGATGCATCCCAGAACGGTGTGTTTTTGTTTACCTGAAACTCCTTCTTTTCTGTCATTTTTCAAAAACCTCCCGATGATTTTGTCTCATGAAATTGTTTGCAGATTTTCCATATACTGTTATCTTTTTACAATGTTTCACATTTCCCATTACTGTCGCTGTATTTTAAAACATGGCCTGACATTTAATAATATCAGACCATGTTTTTGTGCCGCCTTCCGTTCAACGGCAAAACCTTATGTTTTTATGTTTTTGCTTTACTTACTCTACATCAACAAGTTTGGTAGCAAGGAACTCTGTCATAGCTTCTTCTGCATCTGCCAGACCATTGTCTGTCAGCTCCTGTACCATGCTCTCCCAGTTTCCATCAAACTCATCTTCGGTACCAGTTACGCATTTAACAAGTCCCGGCCAAGCAATTTCGTCCAGAATTGTCTGTTTCTCAGCAAGTTCCTGTGGCTGCTGATATGCCCACAGTGCAGAGTATGGAAGAAGATCGAACTCTTCCGGCTGTGCAAACATGTCGGTCAGCATCTCAAATCCCATCGCTTCGCATCCTTCTTTTTCTGCTGTATTGTAGTTTGCAATAACAGACTCTTTGGTAGTTGGAGTGTATGGGAATCCGTCTTCAGAGTAGGAACCTGTTCCGTAGATCGGGAATCCAGTGTAGTTGTCAATACCGGTGTTCTTTGCATAATCCGGATCAGACTGAGCTTTTGCAACTTCTTCATCGGTACGATATGGCTGTCCGTCATCATCGAGGAAGTAGTTCTCGCCTTCGATACCCCAGTGATACAGGATCTGTCCTTCATCGGAGCACAGATAGTCAAGGAATTTGATGGCACGAACCGGATCTTCACAGCTCTTGGTAATTCCAATACCCCAGCCAACGGTAGTTCCCTGATACAGAAGGGCTTTTTCTACCTGATCTTCTCTTAAGGTTACAGGAAGTCCAACATAAGTCTGATCTACTTTTCCATCTGCTACCAGAGTAGCTTCGCACTGGCTGTAATGCCACTCAGCATCGGTGATGGCAACAACACGGCCGCTGGCAACTTTTGCAATATAGTCATCATCTGTCTGCGTTGCAAAGTTCGGATCCAGGATACCTTCGTTGTACATACGGCACAGCCATTTGAAGTATTCTTTCTCTTCATCTGTTACATGTTTGTAATGTACGTTGTACTCGTCGTCAATGATCCACTGTCCATTATCCGGGGATGCATCAGCGATCAGTCCTGCCGGGTTTCCAAGGGTAATCATCCAGTGCCAGTCAGAAGCACTCATGGTGATACCGATCATATCCAGACCATCTTCTGTTTTTGGATGTGCTGCAAGATAGCTCTTGATCATTTTTTCATACTCATCCAGTGTCTTCGGATATTTATAATCGTTCTCTTTTAATGCAGCCCACTGAATCTGGCAGCTTCCGCCTGTTGTCAGGGTTTTCTGGTTTACACCTGCGTAGGAAAGCTGATAGATTCCAGGATCATCCTGGCTCCATTTCAGTTTTTCCATCTCTGCTCCGTACATTTTTTTGATGTTTGGACCATATTTTTCAATCAGGTCTGTCATATCAATCAGCGCGCCTGCCTGATACAAATCCGTTGCTGAGCCTTTTGCATAAATCATGTCCGGATACTCATCATTTGCGATCATCAGCGCAATATCTTCTTTTGCATCACCCTGGGATGCTACCGGATAGGAAACATCCAGTGTAACGCCGGTTGCCTCTGTGATTGCTTTTGCTACCGGGTTATCCCAGTTGCCGTTTTTACCATCAGCGTTAAAATACTCAAAGGTAATCGGAGATTTGTCATCTGCTGTCTCGCCTGAAGAACTTGCCTCTGCCGCTGATCCAGTCTCTGTGCTGGATCCTCCCTTGCTGCTGCCACTGTCGGAACCGCATCCTGCGAGCATTCCGGCCACCATAGCAGATACTAACATGAGTGATACTACTTTTCTTTTCATAAAAGCCCTCCTTAAAATGGTTTATGTCATCCTGCACTCTTTCTTTCGCCTGGCAGGAATAAACATCATCTTTTTCTAAAAATTTTTTAATACTGTTTTTTATCAGTCTTTAACAGAACCAAGTGTCATACCGCCGATAAAGTATTTCTGAAGGAACGGATATACAATAACGATCGGCACAGTTGCTACAATCGTTACGGCCATACGTACGGACATTGGTGTTACGGCCGTCTGTACATTGGTTCCTGCATGAACGTCCATTTTCATGGTCGCCTGGTTCATAATCTCATACAGTTTGTACTGCAGAGTCGGGAGTTTTTTCGCATACAGGTAAGTATCCATGAAGGAGTTCCACTGACCTACTGCATAGTACAGACCTACGGTTGCGATAACCGGTTTACAAAGCGGCATAACGACTTTATACCAGATCTGAAAATCGTTTGCTCCGTCGAGCTTTGCTGCCTCCTGCAGAGCCATCGGCAGTCCGTCGATATAAGAGCGGACCAGAATCATATTATAAACCCACATCAGACCAGGCAGAATGTATACCATGAAGTTATTGCCCAGCTTTAAGGTACGGATAATCAGAAGGTATTCCGGAATCATTCCGCCACCGACATACATGGTAACAACGAACAGAAACTGGAATGGTTTGCGGAGTACGAAGTCTCTGCGGCTTAATGTGTAAGCAACCATCGAGGTACATACAATACCTACGATTGTTCCGATGATGGTTCTTGTTACAGAAATCACAGCCGGCATTGCAATGCCGCCGTCTTTAAATACATATTTATAGTTGCTTAATGTAAACTTTCTCGGAATGATGAAGTTTACATTCTTAATGGTATCCGTAGAATCGTTGAACGAAATCGCCAGTACGTTCAGGAACGGATAAATGGTGATGATGACGAGGAATACGAAGATTACCGCCAGTACGTAGTCAAATTTTTTTGCTTTCTTGTTCATATTCGCGTCCTCCTACATAAGTTTATCTTCGCCTACCAGACCGGCAATCTTATTGGCGATCAGCAGCAGGGTAACGCTGACTGCAGACTGGAATACACCGATTGCGGTACCAAGACCGTAGTTGCTGTTTCCGATACCTCTCTTATAAGAGAACCAGGAAAGTACCATCGTGTGATCCTCAACCAGCGGGTTACTAAGAAGCATCTGACGCTCCATACCTACGTTCAGGGCGCCACCGATGCTCATAATCAGCAGTACGATGATGGTCGGTCGGATACCCGGCAGAGTGATATGCCAGATCTTCTGCAGACGGCTTGCACCGTCCATATCAGCGGCCTCGTAAAGACCAGGATCAATACCTGCCATGGCGGACAGATAAATAATTGCGTTCCAGCCAACCTCTTTCCAGCAGTTGATCAGGATAATGGTTACCCAGATAAGCGGTGAGTTGGAACTCATCAGGTGCAGGTTCTTGCCGAAGATACTGTCAACAACACCGCCGTCGTTGAAAATATTCTTTGCAATACTTGCAATGATAACCCAGGATACAAAGTGCGGCAGATAAGAAATGGTCTGCGTTACTTTTTTGAACTTCATAAAGAACATCTCGTTCAGAAGAACCGCAAACGCGATTGCTGCGATCGTTCCGACCGCGATGTCAAGGAAGCTTACCCCCAATGTATTGATTAATGTCTGTGTAAACAGACGGTCTTTGAATGCATCTGTAAAATTTTGAAATCCAACCCAGGTTCTCTCCCAGATCGGAAGTGCAAATGTCGCAGGTTTTACCTCCTGAAATGCCATGGTCCATCCCCACAGTGGAATGTACTTGAAAATAATCAGCCAGATTACAAATGGTACTGACATCACAAGCAGCCAACGCTGTTTCCACAAGATTACAGGGGTAATTTTCTCTCCTTTTTTCTTTTTCATTTTTTCCTTCGCCATACTCCCCATCCTTTCCGTTGTTTTGTGCGTTTTTATTACGCATTTTCTTTGATTATTTGTGATGTTTACACTATATCAAATAAAATCCCCGTTTGATATTGTGTATTTTGTCCACTTATATTGACTTTTTTTATCTTTTTCCACATTTTCAGTTGCTATGGCAGGCATTTTTACTAATTTATATGCGTTTGTTTTTATTTTTTACACCAGCTTACAATTCTACCAATCAGTGTTTTTTTTGTAAAAAAAGCAGGAAAACGTAATGGGGGATTACATTTTAAGAAAAATGTCAGTTTTTTATCCAAATAATCTCCGTTTTCTCTGCTATGATAAACACCATAGAACCAAGAGGGGAAAAACGAGATGAGCCAATACAACATATTAGTCGTAGACGACGACCGGGAAATCGTAAGATCTCTCGGCAAACTATTAGAACTGGAAGGCTGCAGGGTAAAAAAAGCCTACAACGGCATGGAGGCACTCGACATCCTCATGACCGAACAGATCCATCTGATCCTGCTCGATGTCATGATGCCCAAAATGAACGGCCTTTCCGCCCTGATGAAAATAAGAGAAAAAAACAACATCCCGATTATCATGCTTTCCGCGAAAACCGAAGAGAGCGATAAAGTCATCGGACTTTCGATGGGCGCCGATGATTACGTGACAAAGCCGTATAATACCGCCGAACTCATGGCCCGTGTTAAATCCCAGCTCCGCCGTTACTTCTCCTTAGGCGCCGCAAACGGAACCACACAAAGCCAGGATATCCTGAAAAACGGCGGTCTGCTGCTGAACCGAAACACCAAAGAACTCCTGGTGGACGGTGAACCTGTTCGCCTGACCGCAACCGAGTACAAAATTATGGAGCTTCTGATGGAGCATCCCGGCTATGTATTCTCAGCCGAAGAAATCTACAGCCAGGTCTGGCAGGAGGATGCTTACAGCGTAGAAAATACCGTCATGGTTCATATCCGGCGCATTCGTGAGAAAATCGAAATTACGCCGAAAAATCCAAAATATTTAAAGGTGGTGTGGGGAATTGGATACAAAATTGAAAAAATTAACGGAGACTGAAAAACGCATCCTGCTGTGGATGCTTCTCGATCTTTCTATGGTACTGATTTTGTGCGGAAAGCTTCTGCGGAAATGGGCCAGTGAATTCGAATGGGGAATGTGGCGCAACATCGAATGGGGTATCGGCATTGGAGTGACGGTAGTCGGCGTTTTGGGCATAGCCGCAGCCTTGTATCTGGTATGGAAATTCCGAAAAAATACCGGGAACTCGAAAATGACTGCTTTTGCCGGCAGTGAACCGGAAAAAGCGGGAAAAACAGCAAAAAGCAGCGAAGGGGCAGCCGCAGATAAGTCCGAGACAGATGAAATAGAAAAATCCCGGCAGATGCAGTTTGAGGCAAGAGCCGCTGCGGAAGCAGAGAAAGAGCAGCTGTTTCTGAAAAAATCCGAAAAGGTGCCAAATGAGCTTCTGGTTCTTGTCGGAGGATTTGCTTTTTTCGGATGGCTTCAGCCGCTCCGGCACAGCTATGCCAGATACCGCATTGTTGCCGAATGGGGTACTGTAATAGAGTGTGTGCAGACAGGTCTTCTGTTTTTTGGAATCTGTGGCGTTTTCCTTCTCAGTGCCGGCATTCTTGTCTGTCGCTATGAAAAGAAACAACTGAGAGAAATGTCCTTTTTTTGCAGAGAAAGGAAGCGTTACAGAGATCGGACCAGCCTGGAACGGCAGCTTGCCGGTCGGAGTAAATGGCCGTTCCGTGTGGCACTGATTGCGGAACTTCTAATCGTGATTACCATGATCACCGGACTGATAAACGGAATGGATGGCGAGGTGCTGTTTGTCATTCTTCTCGGGCTGACCACGCTGATTTTAATTCTGTTTGCCTGGAAAACATACCGCAGTCGCCTGAACCGGGAGATGGGCCTTTTGATGGAACAGATCCATACGATGGCAGAAGGCAGCATGGAAAGCCGGATCCATGAAATATCCGAAAAATCCCTGCTGTATCCGGCATTTGCAGAGCTGGAAAATATTGAGAGCGCTATGCAGAAGAGCGTAGAAAAACAGATGCAGGCGGAGCGTCTCAAAATTGACCTGATTACCAATGTATCGCACGATCTGAAAACACCGCTCACCTCGATGGTCGGCTATACGGATCTTCTGAAAAAAGAGGATCTGACACCGGCGGCACAGGATTACGTCGAAGTGATTTCTGTGAAACAGGAACAGCTAAAGGAGATGATCCAAAGCCTCTTCGAGCTCTCCAAATCGACAAGCGGAACCGAAAAATTCCAGATGGAAAAAATGGATATGAAACGGTTGATCGAGCAGACCCTCGCCGATATGGACGATGCGATTGCGCAGAGCAATCTGTCGTTTCGCACGGCGCTCGGAGATGAGCCGCTTCCGTTCCTTGGGGATAATGGGAAAATGTACCGCGTGATACAGAATCTCGTGGAAAATATCCTGAAATACAGCCTGGGCGGAACGAGAGTTTACATTGACGCAGGGAAGGAAAAAGGGGAGATTTTCGTGACGATGAAAAACATTTCCGCCTATGAGATGAATTTTGAAGCGGAGGAAATGATGGAACGCTTTGTGCGCGGCGACGAATCACGGACGAGCGAGGGGCACGGCCTTGGCCTTGCGATTGCATCAAGCTACACGGCCAACATGGGCGGCCGCATGGAGCTTGCGGCAGACGGCGATCTGTTTAAAGTCATCCTGCGTTTCCCGGAGGCAGGCGAGGATTCTGCAGCGGGAGAAACAGCCACAAAAACCTGACTTGCATAAGAATGAGACAGAAGCGGGATTGCAGCAGGAAGGATCTGCAGAAGGATTCTGAGAGAGTATGTAATCCCCGGGAGGAAAAAAATGGAGACAATCAGTATTATCATACCATGCTACAACGAAGAGGAAGCAATTCCGGTTTACTACGAGACGATGGTACGTCAGATGGATGAGATGGAAGAACAGCAGAAGGTTCAGTTCGAGCTGATCTTTGTTGACGACGGCTCGAAGGATCACAGCCTGTTTGAGATGCGCCGGCTTGCGCAGAAGGATATGCGCTGCCGTTACCTCTCGTTTTCGAGAAATTTTGGAAAAGAGGCAGCCATGTACGCCGGACTGCAGGCGGCCAAAGGCAATTACGTAACAGTGATGGATGTCGACCTTCAGGATCCGCCGTTCCTTCTTCCGAAAATGTACGCGATGCTGCAGAGCGGTACCTGTGACTGTGTGGCGGCACGCCGGAGCTCGCGGGAGGGCGAGGGAAAAATCAAATCCTTCTTATCAAATGCCTTCTACGGTGTGATCAACCGCCTTTCCAGAACAGAGATTGTAAGCGGTGCACGGGACTACCGTCTGATGAGCCGCAAAATGGTGGATGCCGTGCTCGAAATGAGTGAGTACAACCGCTTTTCCAAAGGAATTTTCGGATGGGTCGGCTTTCACACAGAATGGCTGGAATTTGAGCATGAGGATCGCTGCGCCGGAACATCAAAGTGGCCACTTCGAAAGCTCCTTGCGTACTCAATCGACGGCATCACAGGTTTTTCCGTAGCCCCGCTGTCACTCGCATCCGTCATGGGCGTGCTCTTTTTCCTGATTTCGATGATTCTGATCGTGTTCATTATCGTAAGAACGTTGCTGTTCGGCGATCCCGTTGCGGGCTGGCCGTCGATGGCATGCATCCTTTTTCTGGTGAGCGGTGTACAGCTTTTCTGCACGGGCATTGTAGGCATTTATCTTTCCAAGACATATCTTGAAACAAAGCACCGTCCGATCTATCTTTTAAAGGAGACGAGTGAAGAGACGGTCAAGATGCACAGTGTGCAGCCGGTGAAAAAGCAGGAGAGTGCTGCAAAGAGAAGAAAAGATGCCCATACGGCAGAAAAGAAAAATGTGTATTTTCCAGAGTATGCCGACAAACGCCATGCTTCTGAAAGAGGAGAAATCCGGGCATGAAAAAGGAAATCTTAAAGGAAATAAGAGAGCCGGGGAAATCACGGAAAAAGAAAGGTCAGCCGAAAGGACGGCGGAACGGCTTTTTGGAAGGTCTTACCGGAAAGGATTTTACGGCGGCTGGTCTGTTTTTCTTTTCTTTGCTTTTGTGCCGGCTGTTCGTCCTGCAATACGGCGTATTCGGCTCCTCGATTGACTGGATCAGCCAGCACAGCACCCTTGCCGATTGCTTCCGAAAGCGGTTTTACGCGACCGGAAACCTCTTCCCGGATTTCGCATGGAATCTGGGAGGAGGTCAGAATATTTACCATTTTGCCTACTACGGACTGCTGAGTCCGACCATGCTGTTATCCTACCTTTTCCCGTTCATCCCGATGGACCTGTGGGTGATGGGTTCCTCCGCGCTGCTGTATGCGGCGGATGCAGTGCTTTTTTATCAATGGATCAGCAAAAAGGGTCTGCATTACGGCAACTGTCTTTTTACATCACTTTTCTTTACGTGTTCTACCGCACTTCTGTATCATTCCTATAATCAGCTTATGTTTGTCAATTATATGCCGTTTCTGCTGCTGGCTCTGCTGGGCGTGGATCGCCATTTTCAGAAGAGAAAGAGCGGTCTTCTGATTCTTTCCGTTCTTGGGATGATTCTGACCAGCTTTTATTTTTCTGTCGGCGGGCTGCTTGCGCTCACGGCGTATGCGGTGACGGAGTATTTGAAATGCGGTACAGAAAATGCTGCGTATGAAGCGGAACAGGAGAATCGAAAAGTGTCGCGGAATCAAAAGGCCGGGGCAGAGAAAAAGCAGATGGCAGGTGAAAAATCTTCAGGAACAGTTGAAGCTTTGGCGGGTTTGCGGAGCTTTTTTGGCGCAGCAATCCGCTTTGCGCTTCCGGTCCTCGCAGGAATCCTTCTTTCCGGTATTCTGCTGATCCCATCGGCTGCCGCCTTGTTCGGCGGTAGCGGCGAGGGCGGACGCGGCACCGCAGCGGGCGGCATCGCAGGACTTTTTACCGATCCGGCGATGTGGAAACCGCAGTTTCTGATCCTACGTCTCTGCTACACGCCGTACGGCATTGGCCTCTCCGCATTTGCGGGGGTGGCGCTTTTGGGCAGAGTGATCGGAAAGAGCCGGTTGCGTGAGAAACTGTTGTCCTTCCTTTTGCTGGTATTCTTTTGTATTCCCCTGTTCGGCTATCTGCTGAACGGCGGCCTGTACAGCAAAGATAAAGTATTCATCCCGTTTCTTCCGGTCCTCTGTGCAGAAGTCGGGCTTTATGTGGAAAACCAGCTTGTCCGGAAGCGGGAGTGTGGAAAAAATCGAAGCACCGGGAATTTTAAGCGCAAAGTCATGACAGAGCTGCGAGAATTGCTTCCGTACCTCATAGTTCTGATTCTGATGTGGAATGCAAAGCAAGAGACATACTTTGAACCATACTGGCATCTCGGCATACTGGATGTGATTTGTGTGACTGCGTGCTATCTGGCATGGCGGTGGTTTCCGGCAAAAAAACGGCTGCGGGGCAGAGAGCTTCCGTTTCTGCCGCTCGTCTTTAGTGCTGTGATTCTTGCATTTGCCGGAAAAGCAATCAATCAGGAAAAGCATGTGATGATCCCGCGTAAAACGTATGAAGCTCTGACGGACAGCAAGATTGCAGCGGCAATCCGCGAGATCTGTGCGGAGGATCCCGGCTGGTACCGTATGGAGCAGTATGGAGACGGCGGACAGAACCTTGCGAACGTCAACCGGATATGGGATATTGGACAGAATGTTTCGACGATTTATTCCTCGGCATACAATGCAGAATATAAGAAATTCCGGGACGAGACGTATGGGATTAATGAAGCCTTCCGCAACCGCATGATGCAGACGGTTTCCGATGATCCGCTGTTCTGGCAGTTCATGGGAGTGAAATATATTCTGGCAGAAACACGGCCGGAGGGGTATGAACTGTACCGGGATTACGGGGACTTTCAGGTTTATCGTGCCATATCCGCAGCGCCGGTTGCCTACGTGACAGACCAGGTGGTTTCCGAGACGGAATACAAATCGTTACCTTATCCGCAGAACCAGGAAATACTGGAGACGGCAGCCGTGATCCCGGATCAGGAAATGCGGAAGACAACAGCGGCAATCACGGATCAGGAAAAATCGGCGAAATCTGTGGATAATTTCAGAGCCGCTGCAGATTCAGATACAAAGAATGGTTCTGTAGGACCCCTGTTTCACAGTTGTTTTCAGAAAGTAAACCTTGAAATTCCAGAGACCGATCAGGAAGATCTGCGCATTCAGAAGACAGCGGACGGATATGAGATTGAGACGAAAAAATCCGTGACCGTCTCAGCAACGCTGCCGGGTGCCGCAGAGGGAGCAACGCTGCTCGCCGTTTCTTTCGAGGTGGAGAATCAGAAAGCGAGTCATGATATGTTTATCCGCATCAACGGCCAGACCAACCGCCTGACCGGCATCAACCATACGTATGCCAATGGGAATACACAGTTTAACTATCTTGTAACGATGAAAGAAGATGGAACCGTATTCATTCGGATGGGAAAAGGCCATTATATCCTGAAAAATTTTGAGACATGGACTGGTATGGCACAGCCGTTGGAAAAAACGGAGCAGCTGTACAGTCAGGCGGTTACCCTGATTGGCGGAACAACAGCAACATACGGCGGCGACGGCATCACAGGCGTGGTTTCCGCGGAAAGAGACGGATACCTCATCACCAGCATTCCATACGATGAAAATTTTGTGCTGAAAGTGGATGGGAAAGAAACACTGCTGTTCCGCGCAAACACGGCATTTCTCGGCGCAAAAATCCCATCAGGCGAGCACAAAATTGTTCTTGTGTACCATGCGCCCGGACGGACGGCTGGCAGTTGGTGCAGCCTGATGGGAGGAATGCTGGCACTCATCCTTGTGATCTGTGAAAAAAAGAAACAGCAAAACGGCAGCGAACGGGCAGGAGAGAGCAAAATGTTGCAAAAACAGCGGAAATATTATATCATCAGAGTGTAAAAATAGTTGTAGTGACACTTGGTGGAATGGAGCATATCTTTACAGCCGCAGGAAGAACTGGCAGCGTTTGCCCGTTTTGGAAACGCCGTTGCAAGCCTTTGTGTGGAGAAAAAAGGTGCTAGAGCGTGTCTGAAAAATCATTTCCGCAATCTGCAAGCCCCACTTTGCGGTATATTTTACCCTCATTCGGTTGCCGTAGCCCGCTACGCCGCCCTTATTCGGATAAAATCTCCCACGAACTGGGACTCGCAGTTCACGAAAAGCCTTTTTCAGACACGCTCTATTCCGGCCATGCCGGATCTGGCACAGGTAGAAAAAAGACTGGGGGATAAGAAATGGAATTAAGAGAGCAGTTAAATGGAATCCAGCATGTCGGTATTCCGACCAACGATATTGAGATGACGATTGCGTTTTATGAAAAGCTTGGATTTGAAATTGCATTCCGCACCGTAAATGAGGCGGCGGATGAGAAAGTGGCATTCTTAAAGCTTGGAACACTTGTGATCGAAACGTACGAAAACAAAGCTGCAGCACTGAAACCCGGAGCAATCGACCATGTGGCGATTGACGTAAAGAATATTGAAAAGGTTCACGAAATGATTACCGGGGCCGGTCTGAATACGACGCAGGATGAAGTACATTTCCTTCCGTTCTGGGAAAATGGCGTCCGTTTCTTCACGATCGAAGGACCAAATAAAGAAAAAGTGGAATTCAGCCAGTATTTGTAACGATTCCAAGCCATGCGAAATGGAAGAAAAATCGCGAATCATGCTTGCATGAATATCCGTTTGACCAGCAAAGCCTCTGCCGGAAAGCAAAATTTTTGCCCGGCAGAGGCTTTTTTACTTACTCTGAAACAAATACTACCGGATAGTCAAAAAAGCGCAAATTATCCCTATAGAGTAAAGGAGATGCAAAATTTATCTGCAGTTACAAAAACGGGGTGGAGTTTTTATGGAAACAGGGCAGGAAATCATTGTGCTTTCTGCACGTGAGTGGTAAAATAGAATAGATAATATATAATCTGTTTTGAATAAAAACAGGATATTTTAGATAACATATAATCTGTAACAAGAAGGGGAAAAAATGGAACAATTTATATGGGAAACTCCGGAAGAACTGGATCAAAAACTTGCGCAGCGAGTGAGAAAAATCAGAAAGAGACGTTCAATTACGCAGGAAAAATTAGCATCTATAAGCGGAGTGAGTTACGGCTCAATCAAAAGATTCGAAACGACAGGACAAATTTCCCTGTTATCTTTAACGAAAATTGCAATCGCACTGGATCTTGCAGATGAGCTCAGAAATATTTTCACGCAGGTACCGTATAAAGATATTCAGGAGGTTATCAATGAAACAAGATAAAGTACTGCAGGTGTGTTATGAGGATCAAACGGTGGGAACATTAGCTATGACGGCAGACCACAAAGTGGCATTTCAGTACAGTGATGAATGGCTGGAAACCGGATTTTCGATCAACCCATTTTCATTGCCTTTGCAAAAACAGGTATTTGTTCCAGTTAAGGATCATTTTGAAGGATTATTTGGGGTTTTTGCGGACAGTCTTCCAGATCATTGGGGCAGATTACTGTTGGATCGCCTGTTACGGGCACATAAACAAAATCCGGATGAACTGACCGTACTGGATCGTCTGGCGATTGTGGGCACATCGGGGATGGGAGCGTTGACATATCACCCGGAAAAGAATTTTCCAGAGGAGCAGAGCAGTGCAGATCTGGACAAACTGGCGGAAGAGTGTCAAAAGATACTGAATACAGAGTATTCGGATAAACTGGACGAATTGTATCTGCTGGGAGGTACCAGCGGCGGAGCAAGACCTAAAATCATGACAACCATTGATAATGAAGAATGGATTATCAAATTTCCAGCGCATGTGGACGGAAAAGATGCAGGAAAAATGGAATATGACTATTCCTGCTGTGCCAAGGCCTGCGGAATTATGATGAGTGAAACGAGATTGTTTCCATCAGAAAAATGTAAAGGATATTTTGGAACTAAAAGGTTTGACAGGAGAAACTGTTTGAAAGGGAAAAAGAAAGTGCACATGTTGACGACAGCTGCAATTCTGGAATTGGATTTTGAGCAGCCAAGTCTGGACTATCATGGATTAATGAAACTGACAAAAATCATGACACGCAATTGCGATGAAGATGTTGAAAATATGTTCCGCCGAATGTGTTTCAATGTTTTTGCACATAACAGAGATGATCATTCGAAGAACTTCACGTATTTGTACGAAGCAGACGAAGATAAATGGCATTTAAGTCCGGCATATGATCTTACTTACAGTAATACGTATTATGGCGAACATACTACGTCAGTAGATGGAAATGGAAGAAATCCAGGCAGAAAAGAGTTACTGGCGGTAGGAACTGGTGCAGGGATGAAAAAGACAAGGTGTGAAGAGATCATAGACGAAATTGAGAAAAAAGTAAAGGAAATGTTGGAAGAATATCTTTTGGGTAAGTGATTCTCTTTGCATTCAAAAAATTTTAAACAGCAAGTTATTAACAGTTAAATAAAAAAGAGTTGCCAGACAAATGAACACTATAAGTACCTTGCTACGAGTTTTATTTTCGTAGCAAAGTACAAGATAGTACAGAGATAAAAATATGTCTCATTTGTCGTTTAACTCTTTACATTGCGCTTTTATTTCTTCTATCGAATCCTTCAATAACTTTAATCTGGCAGGCTACTTTCTAAACAAAGTCGTCCCCATCCCACCCGCCTGTTCGGGTATTCGCTCTCGGATGCGATGGGTTTTGTGCCTGCGATGAGATAAGCTTTCAGCTTTTCACCATATAAAAACGGGTCATTTCCGCGCAGAATACCCCATTCCATCATAAGCACGGCGCTTCCCGATACAAAAGGCGTGGCAAACGAGGTGCCGGTGAAGGAAGCATAGCCGCCGCCGGAACGGGGAGCTGGGATATTGACACCCGGGGCGGCGAGATCAGGTTTAATTTCGTGGAGAATACGGGTATAGCCGCGGCCGGAGAAGCTGGCATAGGAGGAAAGGCGGGGATCGTAGGCACCGACCGTGATGGCGGAGCGGGCGGTGGAAGGGATGGTGAGTGTGGTGTCGGCAGTGGGGGAGAAGAAGCGTGTCTGTGAACCGACGGCGTTTCCGCCGGGAAGCCAGAGGTCAAAGGAACCGGAGATCAGGCGGCCGGGGGTGAGACGCAAGGTCCAGATGCCGTTTTCGATGGACAGATGGTTTCCTGCGCCCTGAAAGGTCAGGTAAATTTCCTGCGCCTGGCTGTAGGGGGATGGCATGCCATAAAACAGGAGAAGTTCTGTCGGACCAAGCGTCAGACGCGCCGTGCCGAGGACAGGAGAGAGCGTGCCGGAGCGGATGCCGCCGGGGGAAATCAGTTCGATCGAGATTTCATCCCCATAAACCTTCCAGATCTGGAGACTGAACGAGGATTCATAAGCACCGACCTGAAATTCAACGGAGACAGCGCGGTCAGCCGTTGCCGAGACCGCAGACGTCGCAGCCGGATCAGATGTCGGACGGACTGTTTGCGTCTGACCGGACGACTTGCGGTCCGACTTTAGGTTCCCGGTATAATGGCGTCCGGTATCCCCTTCATTTCCTGCCCCGATACAGATCACGTTCTGCCCTAAATTTGACACTGCATTCAAATACGTTTCAAGTAAGGAATCCCCGCTGTGCGAACCGTAATTATTCCCGAAGCTCAAATTAATCACAAGCGGCCGCTCCACCAGAAGTGCATATCTTACGCAGAAATCTACCGCCTGCAGCAATTGCGATGTCCGCGGCAGATCCGCCGGATCAGGATTCCCAAGCTTTACGACCACGAGTGTTGCTTCCGGTGCCACGCCCCGCATGGCCGCATCTGCCGAGGATCTCCCATTTCCCGCTGCGATTCCGAGCACCGCTGTCCCATGCCCCGTCACATCGCGGGACGGCACGAGGGCAAACCGTTCTTCCGGCGTAGAAGATGCAAGTGCCTCATTGATCTGCTGCCGTGTATATACCGATCCGAGTGCATACCCCGTCGGTGGCTTTCCTGGAATCGTCTGATCCCATAAAAGTGCAATCCGGCTTGTCCCGTCTGATGCACAGAAATCCGGATGCGCATAGTCTACGCCCGAGTCAATGCACGCGAGCAGCACCCCGTCCCCATACAGCCCGGAAATCTCCTCCTGTACCGGTGAAATACAGGACACGCTCCGGGCAAACGCATCCGCGAAAAACAAAGGCTTCGGCTTCTCCAGATACGTAATCTGCGGCAGTTCCGTTACGTAATCCATCAGGGACTCCGGAACCAGAAGAATGGCATACGAAAACAGCAGCAGCGTCACACGAACTCCCTGCTCCTCCAGAAAAGCCAGGTCTCCCTGATACTGTACAATTACTTCCCATGTTTTGCTGTAAGAGTTATAACCTGCCGAAAGCTCCGGCACACGCCGCCGTTCGACTTCCGTTGCGGCCAGCGCAAGGTTCAACAGGTTTTCCCTTTTTTGATCAATCATTACAAAAACTCCGTCCAAAATGTTGTTAAAATCTATTCCGCTTTTCCTGGAAATATGATATAATCGCCATCGTACAATAGGGGTACAGATCTGCTTTTTGGAGTGCATCGAAAAATGGTTTTACGATGCCGCCTGGCGGGTCTTTACTATTTTACGCGAAATGCTTTTGCATTGAAGGGAGAGAACATGAAAATTATCATTGTGGGCTGCGGAAAAGTCGGAGCCGCACTGACCGCCCAGCTGAGCCGCGAGGACAACCTTGTGACGGTCATCGACACAGACAGTATTGTCGTCCGCAACGTCTCCAACACCTACGACGTTATGGGAATTGTAGGAAACGGAGCAAGCTATCAGGTGCTTCAGGAGGCGGATATTGAGCATGCGGATCTGATGATTGCCGTAACCAAAAGTGATGAAATGAACCTGCTTTGTTGTGTCATCGCCAAACAGGCAGCAGACTGTCACACCATCGCCAGAGTTCGAAATCCGATGTATCGGGAGGAGAGAGAATTTATCCGTAAAAAGCTGGGTCTGTCCATGATCATCAACCCGGAGCACGCGGCCGCCATGGAAATGGCAAGACTGCTGCGGTTCCCATCTGCGATTGAGATCGACAGCTTTTCCCGCGGAAGAATCGAAATGCTGCGCTTTAAAGTGCCGGAAACATCGAAAATTGTCCATATGTCGCTGCGTGAGCTGGCCGGAGCGCTTCAGTACAGTCTGCTGGTCTGTGCTGTTGAGCGAAACGGCGAGGTTTACATACCGGATGGAAATTTTGTGATCCAGGCAAAAGACAGCCTTTCCATCATTACCACACCGCAGAACGCAGAGAGCCTGTTTAAGAAAATTGGTGTTCATACAAACAAGGTACACAATACGATGATCGTTGGCGGCGGTGAAATTACGTATTATCTCGCAAAATCACTGGCAAATATGAACGTCGATGTCAAGATTATCGAGAAAAATAAGGATCGCTGTGAGGTTTTAAGCGAAGCACTGCCGGATGCAACCGTTATTTACGGTGACGGAAGTGACCAGGAGCTCTTAAAAGAGGAGCGCATCCAGAATATGGATTCCTTTGTGGCCTGCACCGATATGGATGAGGAAAACATCATTCTGTCGCTGTATGCGAAAGAGAAGGTATCCTCAAAGGTTGTAACGAAAATCAACCATCTGGAATTTAATGATGTTATCCACAGCCTGAACCTGGACAGCCTGATCTACCCGAAACACATCACCGCAGAGTACATTCTGCAGTATGTCCGGGCAATGAAAAACTCCATCGGAAGCAACGTTGAGACGTTGTATAAGCTGATGGAAGACCGTGTGGAGGCTCTTGAGTTTATCGTGAACCAGAATTGCCGTATGATCGGCATCCGTCTGCAGGATATGAAAACACGGCCAAACCTTCTGGTAGCAGCGATTAACAGACAGGGAAAGGTCATCATTCCGGGTGGACAGGATTCCTTTGAGGCAGGAGATTCCGTCATTATCGTAACAACGGAAACCGGTCTTCAGGATATCCATGAGATTCTGGCAGAGTAACGGGGGAAGCGGATTATGAACTATAAAATGATTCGTTTTGTCATCAGCTGGGTGCTGAAAGTGGAAGGTATGCTGATGCTGTTTCCGGCGCTGGTCGGAGCCATGTATCAGGAAAAGACAGGCTTTGCGTATCTTATCTGGGGACTGCTCTGCATTGCGGCCGGTCTGATCCTCTGCTTCAGAAAACCGTCCAATATGGAAATCTATTCCCGCGACGGATTTGTCTGCGTTTCGTTAAGCTGGGTTGTCCTTGGTGTTTTCGGAGCGGTGCCGTTTGTAATTACGGGGGAAATTCCGTTTTATATCAATGCGCTGTTTGAGATCGTTTCCGGTTTTACAACGACAGGAGCCAGCATTTTGAGTGATGTGGAAGCCCTTTCACACGCCAGCCTGTTCTGGAGAAGCTTTTCCCACTGGATTGGCGGTATGGGCGTTCTTGTGTTCATTCTTGCATTGCTTCCGATGAAGGGCGGTTCCGTCATGAACCTGATGAAGGCAGAGAGCCCGGGACCGACCGTTTCCAAATTTGTTCCGAGAGTGCGCGGAACCGCTAAAATTCTGTATCAGATTTATCTTGGCATGACACTTTTTACCATTGCTGCCCTGCTGCTTTCCGGCATGAAGACATTTGATTCTGTCACACTCGCCATGGGAGCTGCCGGAACAGGAGGCTTTGCCGTGTTGAACAGCGGTTGTGCAGTGTACACACCACTGCAGCAGTGGATTCTGACAATCGCCATGATTGCGTTCGGTGTGAATTTTAACTTTTATTATCTGATGCTTTGCAAAAAGGGAAAGGCCGCCATTTCGTCCCAGGAGGTAAGAGCGTATTTCCTGATTATCCTTCTGGCAGGAGGCGTGATTTCCTGGAATACCTATCCGATGTACCATTCCATCGGTGAAGCGGTGCGGACTGCCTTTTTCCAGGTCGGATCGATTATCACGACAACGGGTTATTCCACGACGGACTTTGACCTCTGGCCGGAGCTGTCAAAATGTATTCTGGTGATGCTGATGTTCATCGGAGCCTGTGCCGGTTCAACGGGAGGCGGAATCAAGGTTTCGCGAATCCTGATCCTCTTAAAAACCGTGAAAAAAGAGCTTGGTTCGATCGTACATCCGCGCAGTATCAAACGCATCCGTTTCGACGATCACCCGGTAGAGCATGAGGTTCTGCGGGCGATCAACGTATTTTTGATTGTTTATCTGGTGATCTACAGCTTTTCCATGCTGATCATCAGTATTGATGGATTTTCCTTCGAGACAAACTTCACGGCAGTTGCCGCAACACTGAACAACATCGGACCGGGTCTTGACCAGGTAGGACCGACCAGTAACTTCTTTGGATACGGTCCGGTTTCCAAGCTGATTCTGATTTTTGATATGCTGGCAGGCCGTCTGGAACTGTTTCCGATGCTGATTCTTTTCTATCCGTCTACCTGGAAGAAGAGAGGATAAAGCGGTTCACCGGGAAAAAGAGGGACTTTGCGTCGGCGGGAAACTGCCGGGGCAGAAGGAAAAGAAAAAATGGTTACGATTCACAGGGTTTCCAAAAAAACAGAAAGACGGAATAAAGTCAGGGTGCATTTCCTGATCACAGGCAGAAAGGAAGGAACTTATGAGTAACTGGGAAAAGAATGTAAGAAAAGTTGTGCCGTATGTACCGGGCGAGCAGCCGCATGAGACTGACATGATCAAGCTGAATACGAATGAGAATCCGTATCCGCCGTCACCAAAAGCCGCAGAGGCGATCAGACGGGTAGCAGAAGAGGATACCCTCCGTCTCTATCCGGATCCGACCGCGGCAGAACTGGTGCAGGCGATTGCGGATGTCTACCACGTAAGCACAAAGCAGGTTTTTGTCGGCGTTGGTTCGGATGATGTTCTGGCGATGGCGTTTATGACGTATTTTAACTCTGACAAACCGATTCTTTTCCCGGACATTACGTATTCCTTCTACGATGTCTGGGCGGAGGAATTCCGCATTCCGTACGAGCAGATCCCGCTCGATGAAAATTTCTGCATTGTGCCGGAGCAGTATTTTGCAGAAAACCATCCAAATGGCGGAATCGTGTTCCCGAACCCGAATGCACCGACGGGTGTGGAGCTTTCACTTTCTGCGATCGAATCGATATTACAGCACAACCCGGATGTGGTTGTAATTGTGGATGAGGCATATGTGGATTTCGGAGCAGCCACTGCGCAGCCGCTGTTGGAAAAATATGAAAATCTGCTGGTTGTGCAGACAACATCAAAATCCCGTTCGCTTGCCGGCATGCGCATCGGCTATGCAATCGGAAATGAGAAGATGATTTCGTATCTGAACGATGTGAAATATTCATTCAATTCCTACACCATGAATCAGACCACAATCGCCGCCGGAGCCGCAGCGATCCGCGATGTGGAATATTTCCGCAAGACGGTGAAAAAAGTGATGGAAACGCGAGAATGGTCGAAGGAGGAGCTGAAAAAGCTTGGATTTTCTTTCGAGGATTCGAAATCGAACTTTATTTTCGCAACACACAAAAGCGTACCGGCCGGGAAGATTTTTCAGGCACTCCGGGAACGCCATATTTATGTGCGGTATTTTGAGAAACCCCGCATTGACAATTATCTGCGTATTACGATTGGCACGCGGGAAGAAATGCAGACGCTGTTTGATTTTTTGAAAGATTACTTAACCGAATCAAGCAAGTAGCGAAGCGGATTGCAAATATCCGCTTGCCAAGAGGGATGAAGCAGCTGAAAATATAAAACAGAAGAAGAGTATCTGCAGAGGAGCAGAAGAAAATTTTAAAGGGGGACTGCCGTCGGAATCAGCCATGAGATCCGGCGGCAGTTTTAGAAGGTATTTGGGTATGAACAAAGAGAAGAAAGAAGTAGTAAAGGTAAATCAGATTACGGAAGGTGTTATCTGGCAGCAGATTCTGATCTTTTTCCTGCCGATTCTGTTCGGAACGTTTTTCCAACAGCTCTACAACACGGCGGATGCCATGATTGTCGGACACTTTCTCGGAAAACAGGCACTTGCGGCGGTCGGCGGAACGACAGGTACGCTGATCAATCTGCTGGTCGGATTTTTCGTCGGCCTTTCGAGTGGTGCGACGGTTGTTATTTCACAGCATTACGGAGCCAATAAAGAGGACAAGGTGCAGTGGGCAGTGCACACGTCCATTGCCTTTTCCATTCTCGGAGGTATTGTGCTGACAGTAGTCGGCATTGGCTGTTCGAGATGGATGCTCGATCTGATGAACACGCCGGATGATGTTGTAAATCATGCGCTGATTTATATGCGTGTTTATTTCCTTGGAACCATCGGAAACCTGATTTACAACATGGGTTCCGGTATTCTGCGTGCGGTCGGCGATTCGAAACGTCCGCTGCTGTATCTGATCATCTGCTGTATGACCAATATCGCGCTTGACTTTTTATTTGTTGTCGGTTTGCAGATGGGTGTTATGGGCGCGGCGCTTGCGACCATTCTGTCTCAGATCATCAGTGCGGTTCTTGTTATGGGCTCTCTGATGCGGACCAGAGACATTTACCGGCTTCATCTGCGGAAAATCAGCATTGACTGGATTATGCTGAAACGAATTGTCCGCATTGGTTTTCCGGCAGGCGTACAGTCAATTCTGTACTCGGTATCGAACGTGATCATTCAGTCTGCTGTCAATTCGCTGGGAACCAACAATGTGGCTGCGTGGGCGGCTTACGGAAAGGTGGACGGTCTTTTCTGGATGATGATCAATGCGCTCGGTATTGCGGCGACAACATTTGTCGGTCAGAACTACGGTGCGAAAAAGATGGATCGTGTACACCGCGGTGTGCGCACCAGCATGATCATGGCATTCCTGATGACGGGTCTGATGGTTGTGTTTATGTGGCTTATCGGTGATACACTGATTTCTCTGTTTACCACAGATACGGCGGTGCGTGAAATCTGTCACGGACTGATCCATTTCCTGGTTCCGACCTTCTTTACCTACATTTCCATCGAAATCCTTTCCGGTGCACTCCGTGGTGTCGGAGATGCATGGATTCCGATGTTTATCACCGGAATAGGAATCTGTGGAGTACGTATCGTGTGGATGACGGCGGTTCTGCCGCATTTCCACTCCTTAAAAGGAGCTGCCTTCTGCTATCCGCTGTCGTGGGTAATCACAACGATTGCATACTTTATTTATTACCTGTTCTTCAGTCAGCTGAGTAAGAGGAAAGAATTGAGGAGTATCTAACAGAATGTTCAAACTGTATTAACAAAACTGTGCTATCATGAAAATATCAGTGTCAAAAGGTCAAAAAACCGATGCAGGAGAATTTTTGAACTCGGGACACGGCAAAAAATGAGTAAGTAGCCATTTTTCAAAGAAAAATGAGCGGATTACAAAGGAAAGACAGGTGGAACGTAAGATGGTAAGTGAAAAAGTAACGATTGTCAATCCGTCAGGTCTGCATCTTTTAAACGCGGTAAATTTGTCAAACAGTATAAGCCGGTACAAATCTTCCATGTCGTTTACCTATGAAAACAACGGGATGCAGGGAACGGTTAATTTAAAGAGTATTTTGAGTATCGTAGCTGCAGGAATCAAGCAGGGAGAAACCATTGAGATCTGCAGCAGCGGGGAGGATGAAGAGGAGGCACTTCGGGCGGCTGTTGCCGCAATTAAAAGCGGGCTCGGAGAGACGCCGGAGTGAGGAGATAGGAACATAGAATAGAAATAAAGAAAAGGACCTCGCTTTTTGAAAAAACGGAATGGGAAACCGGACCGTATTTCAAAAAGCGAGGTTTTTGTGTGGCGGCAGATAAAAGATTCCTGCCTTCGGGGGGGATTTCGAAAGCAGGGATGAAAAGATAAGCTGCGAAGCAGCTCTTCGGCTATGAGCAAGCAGCGAAGCGGATTGCGAATATCCGTTTGACAACAGGAGGTATAAGGCCGGAAAAAAGTGTCTACACTCTGGATAAAGCAAAAATGCAGAGAAAAGGAGTGTAGAAAAAATGGCAAGGCAGAAGAAAATTGATCTGGAACATATGACGGAGAAGGAGAAAATGAAATACGAAATCGCAGGTGAGCTGGGGCTTTTAGAACGCGTGCTGAATGACGGCTGGCGATCACTCACGGCAAAAGAAACGGGACGGATCGGTGGCCTTGTGACACGGAGGAAGCGGCAGATGGCGGCGGAAGGAAAGAACGAAAACGAAGAAAAATAAGCGGTACCGCAATTTTTGCAATATCCTCAACAGTTTTGACCATAGATTTTTCCTGTGAAAGCGTTATAATAAAAACAAGGAATGGGTGGTGCCGCGCCAAAGTCCGTGTCTGCACGAGACCCGGCGACTGCCGCGATACCCTGAGAAACTCGCAGAGCGTGTTTCGGATCGTTTGGAGAAGTGAGGGAAAAGTTTATGGAAGCAAAAAAAGAGAAAAAGTATATGTCGGATATCCATCTCGAGGATTATACCGAACAGTACGAAACGGGATTTGCCACAGTGGACACGATGATATTTGAAGGGGGAAGAAGAGAGGAGCTGCTGAACGGCGGCTGGCATTATGCAGTCGATCAGTACGATACCTGTCTGCGCCAGAAATGGTACAAAGAGAGATACCGCGACGAAAAAGGCTTTACTGTGCCAATCGACTATTCCTTTGACGAGTGGCCGGTGATGCAGCTTCCGTGCAGCTGGAATACCATCGATCCGATGTATCTCCTGTATGAGGGAAGCATGGTCTTTACGAGAAAATTTTCCTATATCGCAGAAAGAGAGGAAACAGTCTTTCTGAAGGTGGGCGCAGCCAATTATCTGTGCCGCGTTTTCTTAAACGGAAAATACGTCGGTATGCATCGCGGCGGATCGACACCGGCGTTCTGGAATATCACAGAATACCTGAAAGCGGAGAACCGCATCGTGCTTGCTGTTGACGGAACGAGACGGCCGGAGCAGGTGCCGACCGAGAATACCGACTGGTTCAACTACTGCGGCGTATACCGCGATATCGCACTGATCCGTGTTCCGAAATGCCATATCAAAACTTTTAAAATTGCGCTTGTGCCGGACGGAACATTTGGACATGTTATGGCGAAAGTGACACTGTCGGAAAAAATCACAGCCAAGGCAGAGCTTGTCATCGAGGAGCTTGGCGTGAGCCGGAAAATCCAGCTGGAAAACGGAGCCGGAGAAGTTGTTTTGGATGCAAAACCGGAGCTTTGGACACCGGAAAAACCGAAGCTGTATGATGTAAAAGTAACCTGTGGAACCGATACCGTCAGCGATCGGGTCGGCTTTCGTGAAATTCGCGTGAACGGCAGAGACATTCTGCTGAACGGAGAGCCCGTTTTCCTGCGTGGTATCAGTTGCCACGAAGACAGCGTGGAAAACGGAAAAGGCCTGACAAGAGAGGAACGGATCGAAAATATCCGCATTGCGAAAGAACTGGGATGCAACTTCATGCGCCTTGCACATTACCCGCATAACGAAGAAATGGCAAAACTCGCCGACGAGCTTGGGCTTCTTTTGTGGGAGGAAATTCCGGTTTACTGGGCAATTCGTTTTGAACGTGAAAAAACATATGAGGATGCCCAGAATCAGCTCCGCGAACTCATCAACCGTGACTGGAACCGCGCGAGCGTGATCATCTGGTCTGTCGGAAATGAGAATGCCGATACGGATGAACGGCTGAAATTCATGAGCGCACTGGCAGAATGCGCGCATCGGGAAGATGAGACGCGAATGGTGTCTGCGGCCTGCCTGGTTAATGCTGCGAAAAATAAGATTGAGGACCGTCTGATGGAATACCTTGACATCATCGGCATCAACGAGTACTGCGGCTGGTACACCCCGGATTTTGCGATGCTGCCGGCACTGATGGAAAACAGCCAGCCGGACAAGCCGGTTATCGTAACGGAGTTCGGCGCAGACGCGCTGCCGCATCACCATGGAACCATCTCGGACAAAGGAACCGAGGAGTGCCAGGCGGATGTGTACGAAAAACAGATTGCAACGCTGCGGAACATTGACTACATCAAGGGCATGACCCCCTGGATTCTCTACGATTTCCGCTGCCCGCGCAGAACAAGCCTGATCCAGAAATATTATAACCGGAAGGGGCTGCTCTCTGAGGACAAAAAGTACCGCAAACCGGCATTTTATGTGTTGCAGAAATTTTATGAAGAGCTGAAAAGAAAAGAACAGTAGGGGCAAGAGCTTTTCAAAAAGATCAGCCGACTTGCACGGTTGATGATATCAAACGGAACAGAGAAAAAAAGACAAGAACAGACAAAAACAGATGGTATGAAATCAGCTTTGAAGTCCGATTTCATACCATCTGTTTTTTTCACTGCAACAATCCGCCGTAGGCGGAGAATCCGGCAAGTGCTGTGTTATGCTTTTTTCTGTGCAGCCATCCACTCCAGAATCGGAGTCTCTTTTCCGTCCGTCATAACCGGTTTGCCGTCATAATCGAGGACACACTCATCGTTCAGCATCGGGATCCAGGACCAGTGGCCGATGTATTCGAATGGGGTGCCGTCTGCATTTTTCTGTGTTCCGGTGTGATCGAGTACCTTGTCCCAGTAGGTAAAGTGTGCATTCGGGTTGACCTTTGCCAGACGCTCATAGGTCGGAACGACAAAGTCATCCGGAACGACAACCGGGTCGGTTTTTGCGTGTGTAAACCAGATCGGCAGATCTTTGAGCTTCAGGATGTCTTCATCGGAGATAAATGCATCCGCCAGAGCCTCGCAGACCGGATATGCGGCAGCGTAGCGGGACGGGTTGAAAATGATCTGTTTCATGGTCATAAAGCCGCCGTTGGAGCAGCCGCCGATGTAAATGCGGGAGCGGTCGATCTGCGGATGGGCATCCACGAAAGCACCGATCAGGGCATCGAGAACTTCGGTATATTTGGAAGAACCGTCTTTGGTATATTCTCCGCTTCCGTCATCCATCCACATGGTTGGCGCCTGTGGAGCGAGCAGGTAGGTCTTGCCGCCGAAAATTTTCTGAATCTTTGGGGAAATCAGGTTTACAACTTTATTTCCGATTGCTGCAATCGGCGGTTCCTGTCCGCCCTCACCTGCGCCGTGCAGCCAGATGATCAGCGGGATTTTCTCATCCGCATCCATTTCCGGCTCGTAGTAAACGTAAGAGAGCGGAATCTGCGGATCATCGTAGCGGTCTTCTTTGAGCCATTCACCGTAGATGACGCGGTTTCCGCCGTCTACGTCGAACGTCTGCGGAGAAATGGCATCATCGTCTGTTGCAATTTCAGAGGTCTGTGTCACATCGTAAGCAACATTGACAAATACATTAAAATTACCGTTGAATTTGATGATGGAGCCGATTCCTTCCATGATGAAACACGGCAGCTCCAGCGTCAGACAGGTACCGTCCTCGCACGGTGCACCGGTTTTGTCAGAAACGTAAACGTTCGAAACGCGGCGTGTGCCGTCCATGGAATCATCCGGTTTGTCACCCATGAAATTCGGCCAGACAAAGTTCTCACCCTCGGTGGATGTACGGGTAACGTGTACCGTAAACTGCTCCGGAGATGGGGCCGCACCCTTCATGCTTTTGCCATAATCCAGAATTATTTTCGAAATATGCGGACCGAAATCAAAAACTTCGGTAATGGTATAATAAGTTCCGTTCATTTGTAAAAACCCTCCTTTTGTACGGAATGTACGCTCAGAGTCTTTCTGCATTTGCTTTTGCGACTGACAAAAATCATCTCACAAAATCAGGTACAGAAAAAGCTTGAGAGTACAATTGTTTGCATGGGCAGAAAAGACGGTATTGGGAATAGTAGAATTTTTTTCTGCCCGACAATACCAGTTTACTACAGACATTCCGAAAGAAAAAGTACAAATCAGAGATAAAGTTGCACAGAGATGCTTTTTCTGTGTTTTTGTTTCCGGAACGGAAAAAGTCTGATCGAAACAGAAACAGCAGAAAAGTGTCAAAAAACAGCAGAATCGTTGTTTTTCGTATTGGAGCCGTATGGAATAATAAAATCATACAAGGAAAAAGGGAGGTTTTACGAGATGATTACAAGACTTGAGGAGATTCCGGTAACGAAAGAAAGCTATCCGTTTGCCAGTGCGGAGCGTTACCTGAAGCTGTCGGAGCGCGGCTATGTGGAGAAGGAATATTATATGTGTGGAACGGCCAACGTCTATGAGACTGCAGACGAGCGCGGCGGCGTCCGTGTGCGCACTGCGGATGCGCCGTATACAAACCGCATCATTGTCCGCGCACCGCAGGACACTGCAAAATGCAGCGGAAACGTTGTAGTGGAGATCATCAACCCAACGAGTTTTATGGAGATTGACCGCATGTGGATTCTCGGCTGGAAGAAATTTGTGCGGGACGGAGATATCTATGTGGGAATCACAAGCAAACCGAATACGATCGCAAAAATGGTGGAGTTTGATGAAAAGCGTTACGGCTGTCTTTCCTGGGCCAACCCGACACCGGAGGTACCGTTCTCGGAGCGACTGCAGGCCACAGGCGGACTCGGCGATCTGAATCATGATTACGAAACGGGTCTTTTCTGGGATATGCTGACAGACCTGGCGTGGCTGCTGCGCGGCGATGAGGAGCAGAATCCGATTCGGGAATATAAGAGAGAATACGTCTATTTGACGGGCTGGTCACAGTCGGGTTCGTATCTGTTCCGCTATCTGAACAGCTTTGCGTATCGTCCGGAGGTGGCACGCGGTGCGTGCGTATTTGATGGCTACCTTTCCGGTGGAGGAGTCCATTCCCTTGGTATTCCGGTCAACCAGTATGAATGCAGGGATCCCTACCATTACCGTCTGACACGTGTGGAAAAGGCGCGCGAGCCGTTTATCGCTGTGCAGACGGAGAGTGAAAACGGAAGAATGGAAGCATGGCGCATTGCCCAGCAGGACAGCGATGATCCGGAGTTCCTGTTCCGCCAGTATGATGTGACGGGTGCAAGCCATGACACTTCCTATAGCTATGTGGACTACTATCAGAACGATCCGGATCTGGTGCGGATCAACTATCTGCCATTCTATATGGGAAAAAATGAGGAAGGAAACGACTATCCGTCCCAGATTCTTTTTGCGGCAGCATTTCGGAATCTCTTTACCTGGGTACGGACAGGCGCAGCTCCGGCGCACTGTGACCGGATTGCGATTGACAGCGACGGAGAAAACAAAAAGGATGCGTTCGGAAATACGATCGGTGGACTGCGTACCTGCCTCCTTGACTATCCAACCGGAAGATACAGCAATACCAGCGACATTGAAAAAGGCCAGAATTTCCTGGATCCGGAATCGGAAAAGGAAGGATTGTTCGGTTATCAGCAGGCGTTTTCGAAAGAAATGATAAAAGAGCTGTACGGAACATTGGCACATTACCGGGAAATGGCGGAGAAAAACACGAAAGAGCAGGTAACGAAAGGCTTTGTCTGCCGCGAGGATGCGGCGGAGATGGTTGAGATTGCCGTGCAGCTTGCAAAGAAACGCGGACTGGAATAATAAACAATAAACAGTTACAGTAAAATCAGATTCGAGGAGCGTGCCCGAAAGAAAAGCCGGGCGCGCTCTGTGCAGATAAAGGAGAAAACAAAATGGGGATGAAAGCAGAACAGTGGAGACAAATTATTTTATCGTTTCAAAGTGAGAAAACATACAACAATCCATTCCTCGATGTTTCCATCTGGAGTGTTTTTACGGGACCGTCGGGAAGAAGGATCAGAAGAGAAGCATACTGGGACGGCGGAAATACCTATCGGATTGCCTTTGCGCCGACCGAAACCGGAATGTGGAGTTATAGGTTGGAAGCACCGGAGGAGACGGGACTTTCCGGAGTGCAGGGAACGATCGAATGTATTCCATACGAAGGAGATCTTGCCATTTATCGGCACGGATTCCTGAAAGTGCATCCATCAGGAAGATATCTGACGTATGCAGACGGAACACCGTTTTTCTGGCTCGGTGATACGCACTGGGAATTTGCCTTTGGTGAGCGGTGGGACGAGTCGAACCATCCGCAGATGACGAGCATGTTCCGCGGCATGGCGGACCGCAGGAAGGAGCAGGGTTATAACGTTTATCAGACGAACCTTCGAAGCGACAGCTGGAAGGAGCACAAGAGCCGTTACTGGAAAACGGATGCCACAGATGATGTGCCAGATGTGGCATTTTACCAGAACGAACTCGACCGCCGCATGCAGTATCTCGCTGACCTCGGCTTTGTCAACGCGCTCGGTTTTGCCTGGTCCGGCTCGATCGAGCAGGGCGTGGAGCACCAGAAACATCTGGCGCGCTATATCATTGCCCGCTATGGCGCCCTTCCGGTTGTGTGGACGCTGGCAGGCGAAGTGGCAGGCTATTTCCCGGGAAAGACGCGGGAAACAGCCATCAAAGGCTGGCGTGAGGTCGCAAAGTATGTGGAAGAAATGGACGGCTATGGAACACTGCAGACCGCACATTATACGAATGAGCGTCCGTTTGCAGATTACTATTATGATGAATCATGGTTTGATTTTGTGCTGAATCAGGCCGGACACGGCGATTTTCCAATCAATCCGTCCTGGTACCGTACCTATCGGAAGGAACACGGAACAAAACCGTTCATTGAAGGCGAGTCTCTGTATGAATACTGTTCCACACTGGAAGAAAACGGAACCCGGCTCTGCACCGATGTAATGCTGCGCCGCGTGGCATATATGGCAGTCCAGACCGGCGGCTGCGGTTATACGTACGGTGCGCAGGGAATCTGGGATAATATCTGGGAGGTAAGCGACATCAACCCGGATTTTAATGCATTCAACAAATTTGGCATCACCTGGGCGAAAGCCATTGACGGCCCCGGAGGCGCACAGATGGGATATCTGAAACGTTTCTATGAAGAACATCATTTTGAGGAGATGGTGCCTTACGATCCGGCAGAAGCAGAGGAGAGTATCAGCCCGTTTGCCAATAAGCTTGCGGCTGCCACGATCAGCCGGGATAAAACGAGAGCACTGATTTATTACGGAGAGATGGATGGCATGAGTACACCGCTCGCGGGCCTTTGCGACGGAATCTATGCAATTTCCTGGTTTGATCCGAGAACGGGACAGACAGAAAAAGCAGAAATCCAGGTGGAAGTGCGTGGAAAGTCGTGCATTATGCCAAAGAAACCGGCGGCGGGAGATTGGGTGCTGATAGCAGAATGCATAGAAAAAACTGAAAAGTGATCATAAACTATACAAAATGCGGAAAGAAACCGCAGAAAAGTGCAAATTCATCGCAGGATTGTTCTTTTTTGGAGGTAAGAAAGCAGATATAATAAGATCATCAAATGAGTCACGGCCGAAACTCAGAAACGAAATAAAGTAGCAAGACAAAAAGATAAAAAGCGAGGACGAAAGAATGAAAAAGAAAGTAGCAGCGATTTTCATGGCATCCATTATGGCATGCTCCATGGCTGCATGCGGAAGCAGCGGCGGAAGTTCAGATTCTGGAAAGACAGATTCTAAGGATAAGAGTACCGCATCCAGTACAGCAGAGAACGGAAGCGGAGAAGTGGAAAAAATCATCGTAAGCTTTCCGACCTGGACGGGTGCTCCGGCAGATACGGAGAAAGTACAGGAAGCCATCAATGATATCACAAAAGATAAGATTGGTGTTGAAATTGAGCTTTCCATTACTGATTACGGTTCCTTTAACCAGAACACGACGCTGGCGCTTTCCGCAAATGAGGAAATTGATGTACTTGCATGTGTAGGTTTCCCATATGCAACCGGAATTCAGCAGGGATACCTCTCCGACCTGGAAGAAAATGATCTGATTCAGACTTACGGACAGGGAATTATTGATGCGGTTGGACAGGAAAATGTAGATGCCTGCCGTGTAAACGGAGTTTTATATGGACTTCCAAGTAACCGAGACATTGCACAGGGACGTGGATGCGCAGCGATCGCAACCGAGTATCTCGATGGTATTGGCTACGAAGCAAACACAGACGATGAGATCGTAAAAATCAGTCTGGATGAATTAAATGACATTTATGCACAGCTGCATGAGAAGTATCCGGACAAAGAGGTTTATCGTCCGACAACAGGTTCTATGTCGCAGTTCTCTAACGTAGACTCCCTTGGAGGAAATGTGTTCGGTGTTCTGCTTGACTATGGCCAGAACCTTGATGTTGTAAATCTCTTTGAGAGCGATTTCTACAAGGATTATTGTGCAAGACTGTATGACTACAATCAGAAAGGCTATATCAGTGCCGATGCATCGACCGATACAACAGCAGTCGGAGAGCTTGTAAAAGCCGGAACTCTGATGAGCTATACCACAGGCGGAAAGCCTGGCATCAAAGCGCAGGAGACTACACTGACCGGTCGCGATATGACCATCTTCCAGACACTGGATGACTATATCAGTTCCACATCTGTGGCTAGTATGCCTTGGACCATTCCGATCTCTGCACAGCATAAAGAAGCAGCCATGAAATTCCTGAATGAGTGCTACACAAATGCCGATATCGCAAACCTTCTGGCATGGGGCATCGAGGGAACACATTATAAAATTGGCGATGACGGACTTGCTACTTATGCAGACGGTGTAGATGCATCCAACTCCGGATGGAATCATTCTATGGGATGGATGATGCCGAACCAGTTCCTGACCCATGTATGGGAAGGAAATGATCCGGATCTGTGGACAGAGATGAAAGAGTTTAACACCAATGCAAAGGTTTCCAAAGCAAGCGGTTTCTCCTTTGACAGCACAAATGTGGCAAACGAGCTCACAGCAGTACAGAACGTATACAACGAGTATCAGACCAGCGTAGAGTACGGCTTTGTAGACCCGGAGACCGGAATTGCCGAAATGAATGATAAGATGATGACTGCAGGCCTTCAGAAGATTATCGACGAGAAAAAGGCACAGCTTGCAGCGTGGCAGGAAGCAAACAAATAAAGTTTAAGAATTTAGATCAAAAAATGACTGCGCCGTCCCAAAAACAGGACGGCGCAGGTTGTAAGAAGAGAAAAATCTGTCAAAACCGGAACGCGTCATGACCGGCTGCGGATAAGAAAAAAGGAGAAGGAAAAACATGGCAAGAGTGAAAAGTCAGAAGAGCCAGAAAAGACGAAAAACATTTGTACGTTTTCTGCCGATCTATATTCTGATGCTGCCGGGTCTCATTTATCTGTTTATCAACAATTACATGCCTCTGCCGGGTCTTGTGATTGCATTCAAACAGTACAATGCCGGAAAAGGCATCTACGGAAGTCCATGGGTAGGACTGAAAAACTTTGAATATCTGTTTACGACAAGCGATGCCTTTGTTATTACACGAAATACCATTCTCTACAATGTGGCATTTATCGTAATCAACACAACACTGGCAATCGCAGTAGCTATTATCTTAAGTGAACTGGAAGGAAAACGGAAGAAAGTTTACCAGAGTGCAATCCTTCTTCCGAACCTCCTCTCCACCGTTATCATCGGATATCTTGTTTTTGCATTCTTCAGTGTAGAAAACGGATTCATTAACAACACGATTTTAAAGGCGCTGGGAAAAGATCCGGTTTCCTGGTATTCGGAACCGAAATACTGGCCGTTTATCCTGGTTTTTGTCAGTGCATGGAAGTCGGTTGGCTACAACTGTATTGTGTATCTGGCAACACTGATGGGATTTGATAAATCCTTCTATGAGTCAGCCAAGATCGATGGTGCAACGAGATGGCAGCAGATCAAATATATTACCCTGCCGCTTCTGCGTCCGACCATTATCATGCTGACCATGATGGCAATCGGAAGAATTTTCTACTCTGACTTCGGTCTCTTTTACCAGGTGCCGATGAACCAGGGAGCTCTGTATTCCACAACAAACACAATTGATACCTACGTATATCGCGGACTGCTTCAGATGGGCAATGTTTCGATGTCTGCCGCAGCCGGTGTTTACCAGTCGATCGTAGGATTTATTCTGGTGCTTGGCGCCAACCTGCTGGTACGTAAAATTGACCGCGACAGCGCGCTGATCTAGGAGGAACGGTATGAAAACAAGAGAAGATAAAATTTATAGCTTTTTCGGCCATCTGATCATGACAATCCTGACACTGCTCGCGATCATTCCGATTCTGTTGATGTTCATTTCCTCATTGACTGACAATGCAACTCTGTTACAGAATGGATACTCTTTTCTGCCGGAAAAGTGGAGTACCTATGCTTATGAGTGGGTATTCACATCCAGCAGTTCCATGGTAATCAAAGCCTATGGAATGTCCTTTATCCTGACCGCAACCGGCGTTGTCTGCAGCCTTGCCCTGACAACCTGTCTGGCCTATGGTCTTTCGAAAAAAGGTCTGCCGGGACGCAATGTCCTGACCTTTCTGGTGTTCTTTACCATGCTGTTCAACGGAGGCCTTGTACCGACCTATATCAACTACACAACCGTATTTCATGTGAAAGATACGTTTTTCGGATTGCTGGTTCCGTCTCTGATGATGAGCGCATTCAACGTTCTTCTGATGAAGAGCTACTTTGTCACCGGTGTGCCGGATGAAATTCTCGAGGCTGCCTATATTGACGGTGCAAACGAGTTCCAGACTATGTGGAAGATCGCAATTCCGCTGTCCAAGCCGATTATTACAACAGTTGCCATGTTCTCTGGTATTGCCTATTGGAACGACTGGAACAATGGTTATATCTATCTGACCAAGAGAACGGATCTCTACAGTATCCAGAATCTGCTGAACCGTCTGATGCAGAATATTCAGGCACTGACGCAGAATGCCAACAACATGGCGCAGGCAGGCGAGGGTCTCTCCCAGATCCCGTCCGGAACGGTTCGGATGGCGATGGCAGCACTTGGTATTCTGCCGATCATGATCATTTATCCGTTCATCCAGAAAAACTTTGTAAAAGGTATTACCCTTGGCGGCGTGAAGGGCTGATAAAAAAGTAAGTGAATCCAAAAAATCCGGCTTTCCGATATGCAAAAGGAAGGCCGGATTTTTTTAATTTCTAAACTGCCGTGGTGTCATGCCCGTCGATTTTTTAAACTGGCGGGAGAAGTACGAAATATTCTGGAAGCCGCAGGTGATGGCAATGTCGCGGATGCTCATTTCGCCCTTTGCGAGAAGCTCCTTGGAGCGAGCAATCCGGCGGTCGATGATGTAGTTGATGAGAGAACTTCCCGTGTCTTTTTTGAAGAGATGGGACAGATAATCGGCGTTCAGATACACCATGGCCGCAAGCGTATCGCGATCCAGCTCGTCGGAGAGGTGCGATTCGATATATGCCTTCACGGTGGCAACAGCCGTGTCCTGGGAAGCGGCTGCCTGACGGCTTTGTGTGAACAGCAGAAGACTGTTGGAAATCCATTCTCGTAAAGCACCAAACGAGGAGAAGGTCTGCTCCGGGGAAGCAACGGTAATCTGGCGACGGAAGGCTTCGTCTTCGCTGCCCGGATGATCCATCTGGCGAAACAGCAGCTGCAGGAACTGATAGTAAAAGCCGGTCAGAAATTCCCGTGTAGCAGTGCCGGAGCTTTTCGTCTGATTTAAGAAAGCGAAAACCTCAATCTGAAGCTGTTCCGTTCTTCCGGATGTGAGAAGATCGGACCAGCGGTCAGATGGAATCGGCTGAAAAGGCGTCTGAACAGGAGCTTCGGTTTCAGCGGCAAGATCGAAAACGTGATTTTCGTAGGTGACGTTCTTTCCGGCGAAGGCTTTCATGGAAAGAAAAGCTTTTCGCAGGTCTTCCGGGAGACAGACCTTCTGATCAACGAAAAAGTTGATCGAGAACGGAAAGTGTGTCACAAAGTCGGTCAGGGCCTGACGGCATCGGCCAATCACGGCGTCCCGAGAGTGTGTGGAGGCCGGGAGAAGCAGAAGATAAAAACCATCAAGCACACGGATCGTCAGCGGCAGCTCGCCGGGTTCAAAAAAATATTCCCGGGCAATATTTTTTAAGGCAAATTCATACAGGGTACGGTTGTCGGTCGGAGAAAAGGAGTTCGTCTGTCCGGTCTGGATCAGAAGCGGACAGAAGGGCTGATGAATCAGTTCGACATTCAGACGGCGATAGCGGATTTCATCCATCACTTCGGAAGGAGCAGAGGAAATACTGCCATTTAACAGGTCGAGGAAGAACTGTTCCGCAAGCGGGAGCTCACTTTCCTTCCAGTAATTGGCATGAAGGGTGTTGACGCGGTCCTTTTGCTGCTTTTCACATTGCGCACAGGCTTTGTCAAGAGCTTCCAGAAGAGCATGGTCGTCCAGCGGCTTCAACAGATAGTCACTGCTGGAAAGCTTCATAGCGCGGGAAATATATTCAAATTTTGCATAGGCGGTCAGAAAAATGCAGACGGTTTCGTAGTGTGCCTGGCGGATCTGGTCCAGCAGTTCGAGGCCGGAACCGCCGGGCATCTCGATATCACAGATCATCAGATCAATCGGATGCGCGGAAAAGGCTTCCAATGCCTGCGTCAGATTGTAGGCACAGAAAATCTCAAAAAAGTCCGGGCGTAGTGTGCGGATTTTGTTGGAGATGCTTTCGACGGTATAATATTCATCGTCTACAATTAACAGGTTCATAATAACCTCCCAAAACATATTTTTAGCTGTTCCGGTTATCCGTCGATGCGGAAAAAGGGAACGTAAGGAAAATCAATGGTAATCTGAGCGCCTGCGCCGGGGCGGTTGCCAAAAGCAAAAGCCGCGTCGGGAAAAATCTGGCGGAGGCGGAGCACCACATTTGTGATGCCGATGTGTTCCTGCTCGGAGTTTACATAGGTATCAAGCTTTTGCATCACGGCAAGTATATCCTCGGAAAAACCGCGTCCGGTATCCCAGATACAGATATGAAGACGGGTGCACTGATTTTCTTCCTGCGCGGTGATATCGATATGCATGTCCAGCACTTTCCCCATAACGACCTCATATTTGATCGTGTTTTCCACAAAGTTCAGGAGCATAAGCGGCACAACCGTTGCATTGTGCAGCGATTCTTCGCAGGAAGGGAGCAGGCGCAGCGCGCCGGGATAGCGGATGGAGGAAAGCTCCACGTAGTTTTTTACAAGGTTTAGCTCTTCTAAAAGCGAGACGGTCTGGCCGGAGGAAAGCGTATAGCGCAGATGTACACTCAGGTTCTGAAGCATCTGCCGTGCCAGGTCCGCGTGGTTATTTTCAGTCAGCTGATAAATGGTGTTCAGGCAGTTGATCATAAAATGCGGCGTGATCTGCTGCTTCAGGTAAAGCGCTTCCAGCTTCTGACGGGCGAGCTGTTTTTCATAATTCGCGATTTTCAGATCATCGATCTCTTCGACCATATCGTTGAAAGTGGTCGTCATTTTCCGGAATTCGTCGAGCATGGCGTCATCCGGAATCCGCACCTTGAGATCACCGCCGCGGAGCTGTTCCAGCGCATGCGTCAGCATGTGAACCGGGTGAAGAACCCAGCGGTGCAGGGAAGCAGACAGGAGCAGCCAGATTACGAACAGACCGAGAGAAACGATCAGGGCGAGAAGATAAAAGCTGCTCTGATATTTGGTGTATTCCGAAGCCTTCAAAAGCAGGGTCAGCGACAGCGGTGTTTCCTTCAGTTCATGTGAAACAGCCATCCAGGAGGTTCCATCAATGTCGTAGGAAGGATACCGCCGCCATTTCAAGCGGGGAGCCTCCATGCGGACATTGCTTGACGGGGTGCGCAGAAGAAGGGAGCCATCGGAAAAATACAGAAGGCTGTCCTGCGTTTTGGTATTGACCAGAGTGCCAAGGAGTGTATCCGTAGAAATGTACGCGCCGAGCAGATATCCGTTCAGGTTCAGGATACGGACAAGATAGTATTTCCCGTTGATTTCATTGAGGTTCCAAACAGAGGATGGATCCTCTGTATTGGCGATTTTACGGATATAGTTCCAGAGGAGCGGTGTAGGGTTGCTGGTCTGATCGTAGAGAACCAGGGCATCGGTGGCTTCCTGATAGCAGAAAAAGCCATCGACCGTGTAGTTCGGCGTTGCGCTTTCAAAGCTTTTTTTGATCCGATTCAACGTGACATACCAGCCGGTTGTCTGTGGTTCCGCTGCGCGAAGCGAAAGAAGATCGGCATCATTTAAGGCGAAAACATAGAGATAGGTTTCCGTGCGGGAAAGATTTTCATCTAGGCTTTTCTGGTACAGAACCAGTGTATTTTCCGAGTTCTCATGGATTCGCTCCAGCATCAGACCAAAAGCGGCTGTGTTGTTGTACACGACAAGAGCACAAAAAAGGACGATCATGACTGCAAGCAGAACAAAAATGCGAAAACCAAGTGAGTGTATGGAAATTTTGGAAAAGCGTTTTTTCAAAGGACCATCTCCTCTCCTGTACATGTTAGATATATGCTGAATTTTGAGCCAGATAAAAAGAAAATGCCGGAACTGTTCAGCAAAAGGTCCGGCAGACTCTATGGGAAAGTTTACAATAAAAGTGAAAAAACGTCAATAAATACAAGGAAAAAAGAAATAGATATCGGCAAAAGTGATAAAAAAACAACTGAATTATTGTTTAAAAGTTTAATTTAAAAAGATTGACTATTCAAAATGCATTTAGTAAAATTAAATTATCACGATACGAAGCAATACTTATTTCAGAAAGGTGGAACGTATGTTACAGTCTTATACCGAATATGTAAAACGATATGGAATTGCAGAACTGGTTTTCCGGGGACCGTCCGAGGGAAATCCGTTCGCGGAGCAGTGGGTGAAAGGAACGATGGCAGGCCAGGCAGAGGAAAAGCATGCCGAGGGCTTTTATGATGGAAACGGCGTATACAAGCTTCGCTTTATGCCATCCTGCGAAGGAACGTATGAGATTACCGCAGTAACAAGCTGGGGCGATGAGGCGAAGGTGACGGTGGAGGTCAGCGCAGCCGATGAAAACTGCCACGGTCCGGTTCGGGTAGCAAACACCTACCATTTTGCTTACGATGACGGAAAGGAATACTACCCGTGCGGTACGACCTGCTATGTGTGGGAGCTGCAGAGTAAGGAGACTCAGGAGAAAACGTATGAAAGCCTTGCTGCTTCTCCGTTTAATAAGATCCGCTTCTGCGTTTTCCCGAAGCACTATGTCTACAATTTAAAAGAGCCGGCACAGTATCCGTTTGAAATTCGTGAAAATTCTCCGTGGTCTCCGTCTGACTTTGAGACAGAGAAGCTGGAAAAAGCGCCGCGCAATATGTTCGGCGGCATTGATGCCATGATCGAAAACCCGGATGAAGTATGGGATTATACCCGTCCGAATCCTTCTTATTTTGAACACATTGAAAACACGATCGCACGCCTTGGCACCATGGGAATCCAGGCCGATCTGATTCTGTTCCATCCGTACGACCGCTGGGGCTATTCCCGCATGAATCTGGAGCAGCAGAACTTTTATTTAAGATACGTTGTCAACCGTTTCAGTGCATACCACAATGTATGGTGGGCTATGGCAAATGAATTTGACCTGTTCCGCTGGAAACCGGTATCCGAGTGGGAGTCCAATGCAGAAACCGTCTGCCGTCAGGATCCGTACCGCCATCTGCGCTCCATTCACAACTGTATGACCATGTACGATCATTCCAGGGGATGGATCACGCACTGCAGTCTGCAGAGAATCGATCTGTACCGTACCGCAGAAAATGTGGAAATCTGGCGCCCGCAGTATGGAAAACCGTGCGTACTCGATGAGATTGCATATGAAGGAAATCTTCCGTTCGGCTGGGGAAATATCAGCGGCGAGGAGATGACACGCCGGTTCTGGGAGGCATATACCAGAGGTGGATATGGCCAGCACGGCGAGACGTATGAAAATGAAAACGGTGTGATCTGGTGGTCACACGGCGGAGAGCTGAGGGGCGGCAGCCCGGCGCGTATTCAGTTCCTGCTGGACATTATGGAAGAAAACGGAGGCTATATGGAGCCGCTTCCGGCATTCTTTGATGAGACTTGCTGCACGAACGGCGCAAGCCATCCGAGAAAAGACTGTATCATGTACTATTTCGGAGCCAACCGCCCATGCCGTCGCCCGTTCCACATGCCGGAAGGCCAGGAGTTTGATGTGGAAGTCATCGACACCTGGAACATGACCATCACCCCGGCAGGCCGCCACAGCGGAGAATTCACGATCGACATGCCGTCAAGACCGTATATGGCTGTGCGACTGGTGAAAGTGAAATAAAAATGTGGGAGAGGAATCTTGAAATTCGGTTCTGCATATGATATAGTATATGTAGCTGATAAGAGAAATAAGTGACATGTGTTCACAAAGCGAACCCCCAGCAGCGGCAACTGCTGGGGGTTCTTCCCTATTTTACGGAAGGGCATCCGCCTGGGCTAATTGTCACCATGTTTTCCGTCTAGCCACTTGCAGATATAGTAGCTGATTACACCTGCTACAACGGAAACGATAAGAGAAATAAGTATAGACATGCGCTCACCCCCTTCCTGTTGCCAGTTTGGGAGGCGACAACAACGTAAGTATAACATGGTATAGGAAGAAACGGTTTGAAAAAATAGAACGCATATTTTGATGAAGTGTTACAGTTCACAGATTCCCTGCGAACTGTAACATTCGCAGCCCTCATTTAAAGTTTTGCTTCGCAAAAGGAGGGCTGCTCACTCCTGAATCACTTTCTTACGCAGCGAAACAGCAGGTGTTTCACTGCTGAGTGAACAGTAACGATGAAGTTGCACAAATATGAAAAAAATTCATTTTGATCTTGACAACCCTCCTCACATATGATAATATACCATTTGTATCACGCCGAAGACAGCAGGTGCCGCAAGGCGTAAGTTTCAAACGCCTGCCGAGGAGAAGTTACACAAGGTTCATGTTATGGAATTTTGAGATCTCTTCGCCAATCTTCGCGAAGAGCTTTTTTTATACTTCCAAAGCGTAGGTACGAAATACTACAAGGAGGTGCAATCATGGCAATCAATGCAAAAATCGATCTGAAGAAGCCGGTCCTGGAAGAGATCAGCGCACAGGTAGAAGGCGCACAGTGCGTGCTGCTGGTAAACTACAGCGGATTAACCGTTGCTCAGGATACTCAGCTGCGTAAAGAGTTAAGAGAAGCAGGCGTTCATTACAAAGTATACAAAAATACAATGATGAAACGTGCATTCGCTGGTACTGCTTTCGAGTCTCTTACCAAAGACCTGGATGGCACAAACGCTATCGCAATCAGCAAGGACGATGCAACAGCTCCGGCAAGAATCATCGCTAAATTTGCAAAAACCGCTCCGAAGCTGGAGATGGTTTCTGGTGTTGTAGAAGGAAACTACTACGACAAAGCTGGAATGGAAGCACTGGCAAACGTTCCGTCAAGAGAAGAACTTCTTGGCAAACTGCTTGGAAGCATCCAGTCCCCGATCGCAAACCTGGCTCGCGTCCTCAACCAGATCGCAGAGTCCAAAGGCGGCGCAGCAGAGGCCTAAGCCTCAAGCGGGCAGCGTGAAATACGCAGCCTGAGAACATTATTCAGAAAATATCCAAGGAGGAAAATAAAATGGCAAAGTTAACAACCGCAGAGTTTATTGACGCTATCAAAGAGTTATCTGTATTAGAGTTAAACGATCTTGTAAAAGCATGTGAGGAAGAGTTCGGCGTATCCGCAGCAGCAGGCGTTGTAGTTGCAGCAGCAGCAGGCGATGCAGCAGCAGCTGAGGAGAAAGACGAGTTCGACGTAGAGCTGACAGAGGTTGGCCCGAACAAAGTTAAAGTTATCAAAGTTGTACGTGAAGCTACAGGACTTGGCCTGAAAGAAGCTAAAGAAGTAGTTGACGGTGCTCCGAAAGTCCTCAAAGAGGGTGCTTCCAAAGCAGAAGCTGAAGAGCTCAAAACTAAACTTGAGGCTGAAGGCGCTAAAGTTACTCTTAAATAATTTAAGCGTAAATCAGAATCTATGGACGCACGGCGGGATTTCCTGCCGTGCGTTTTTTTCTTCACAGGATACTTCGTTGAATTTTTCTGTAAAGTAAAAAGCCATCCGGGCAGGAGCGCACTGTGGCGGAGGCAACGAGATAAAGTCCTTGCCGACGCTGCCCGTGGTGACTGCAGTGATAACGAAAGAAGCCCACAGAGAGTGTTTTTTTGAGTACAAAATGGATGAAAGTGGGAGGGAGAAGAAATGCAGGTACATTCCATTCTGGAATCTCTACAGCAGGGAATCCTGATCTGCGATCAGCACAGCAGGATTGTGTTCTTTAATCAAGTCTACAGCGATTTCATCGGCGTTCCGCTTGAAACCGCGAAAGGTCATAAAATCACGGAGTACCGTAAATCTGCCATTGCTCCGGAAGTCATTTGGAGCGGCATCCCGGTCGAGGGAATGGTGCGGAGAGAGGGAACACAGGAATACTTTGCAAGTGTTTATCCGATCTGGGAAGAGCATCATATCCGCGGAAGCATCTCAATTGTGACGAGTCTCGTACAGTTTGAAAAACGGGAATCAGAGGCTCACATGACGCTGGAAGAGCGGGTGCGCCGCTTTGAACGGCAGGAGATCAAAAATACGTTGTTGCTGTACGGACGGGATATGGAAGGGAAGCAAAAAGCGGCAAAGGAACTCGGAATTTCGCTGGCAACGTTATATAATAAAATCAAAGAATAAGACAGAAGGAGAATGAAATGCCGGAATTTCTGCAGCTTTGGGGCTTTGTGGTATTTTCTGTCTTTGCTGTAACAGAACTCACATAAAAGAGGGATCATGATTTCTAAAATTTTAGAAATTACGATCCCTTTTGTAGTATCTGCCCGGATATCGCATTACAATGATCTCAGATCAAAGAAAGCGAGGCCATAGAACATGAAAAAAATCAGAATCGGAAGCGGCGCAGGCTATGCGGGAGACCGCATTGAGCCGGCAGTGGAGCTGATGGAAAAAGGAAATCTGGACTACATTATTTTCGAGTGTCTGGCGGAACGCACCGTTGCGATCGGGCAGCAGGACAAAGAGAAAGATCCGTCGAAGGGATACAACCAGCTGCTCGACTACCGAATGGAAAAAATTCTCCCGCTGATGGCGAAAAACAAAGTAAAAGTCATTACCAATATGGGAGCTGCCAACCCGGTATCTGCTGCCGAACGGACGTGTGAAATTGCCAGAAAACTGGGTGTCGGAGGATTGAAAATTGCCTGTGTGACCGGCGATGATATTACAGACGAACTGGATAAGTATGAAAATGAAAAAGTGCTGGAGGATGGCACGCTGTTAAAAAAGAAAAAAGATGTTCTGATTTCTGCGAACGTCTATATGGGTGCGGAGGGCATCACAAAAGCGTTGGAAGAGGGTGCCAATCTTGTCATTACCGGTCGCGTTTCCGATCCTGCACTGACGATCGGACCGCTGGTATATGAGTTCGGATGGAACATTGACGACAACCCGGATCAGATGGGACAGGCGGTTCTGGCAGGCCATCTGCTGGAGTGCGCCGGACAGGTGACAGGCGGCTATTTTGCGGATCCGGGCTACAAGGATGTGCCGGATCTGTGGAAACTTGGATTCCCGCTCATTGAGATCGACGAGACAGGCGCATTTACCGTGACAAAGGTCGAGGGAAGTGGCGGACTGGTGAGTGTGGATACCTGTAAAGAGCAGATGATCTACGAAATCCACAACCCAAAGGCTTATCTGACCCCGGATGCAACAGCGGACTTTTCAAAGGTGACGTTCCGGCAGATCGGGGAAAACCAGGTTCGCGCCGAGCATGCGACAACGCATGGAAGACCGGAAACTTTGAAAGTGAGTGTCGGCTACAAGGACTGCTTCATCGGTGAGGGTGAAATTTCCTACGGCGGAAGCAACTGTATGGCACGGGCGGAGCTGGCGGCAGAGATTCTGGAGAAGCGGATTGAACTGACAGGCATCGAGCTGGAAGAGTACCGTACTGATTTTATCGGATGCAATTCCCTGTATCGTGATGCAATTTCCAAGGAGATCGGAAGTGGAACTCCGTGTGAAGTGCGCCTCCGCGCCGCAGGCAGAACGAAAGACCGGAAAAATGCCGTTCTGCTGGCAAACGAGGTGGAGGCTCTCTATACCAACGGTCCCGCAGGAGGCGGCGGAGCAGTGAAACGGGTGTCCGAGATTGTCTCGGTCTGCTCAATTTTTGTGCCGCGCGATGCAGTAGAAGCAAAAGTTACATTCCGGGAGGTATAAGGCGATGAAATTAAAAGAGATTGCACATGCAAGAACAGGCGATAAAGGCGAGATCTCCAATATTTCGGTGATCCCATATGATGAGAACAATTATGAAATGCTGAAAGAAAAAGTAACAGAAGCACGCGTAGCAGAATACTTCCGCGAAATCTGTCACGGAAAAGTAACCCGCTACGAACTGGACGGAATCCATGCGCTGAACTTTGTCCTCGACAAGACACTCGGCGGCGGTGTCACAAGATCGCTGGCGCTGGACAAACATGGAAAGACACTCGGTATGGCACTGCTTGAAATGGAGGTATAGGGCGATGGCAGAAGATTTTATGACGGCTGCGGTAAAACGCGTAGAAGCACAATTTGCGAAAAGCGGCGTTTCCGAAAGCTATGCAGCATTTGAGAGAAAAGAAAAACAGATCGAGATGCGTGACGGCGTGAAGCTTCACACGATCTATTATTTTCCAAAAGAAGACACGGCAGAAGAAAAAAAGTATCCTGTCATCCTGACCAGAACCTGCTACCCGGGGAATGACCGGATCCATCGTGCGTACGGCGAGGGACTGGCACACAGAGGTTATGTGTATGTCTATCAGTATTGCCGCGGCAGGGAGCAGTCGGAAGGAAAATGGGAGCCAAACATTAACGAACGGAATGATGGCATCGACACGATGAATTACCTTGTGGAACAGCCATGGTGCGAGATTTTAGGCTACTGGGGCCATTCCTACACGAGTATGACCGGCTGGGCTTTCGCCGATGCCGCGGAAGGAAAGGTTGCTGCCATGTTCCTTGAAGATTATGGAACCGACCGCTTTACCTCAGCCTACGAAAAAGGTTGCTTCCGCCACGATATCTTAACCGCATGGTCGATGGAAAATGCAGAAAAACCGGTGTCCGCCGATTACCGCGAAAGCTGTCGCTATCTGCCGCAGGTCAAGGTGGATGAAGCTCTTTGGGGACAGCGTGTTCCGTCCTACCGCGAATACATCACAAGCCCGAACCCGGGCGATGCGCTCTGGCAGACGGGCTGGTGGAAACAGTTACGGGAAATCCCGTCAAAAACGAAAGTCCCGATCTATCTCTTGAGCGGCTGGTACGATCATCACCACGGTAGCAGTATGAAAACGTGGGAGCGCCTGAACGAGGAGACGAAACAGCACAGCTGGCTGGAAATCGGTGCATGGAACCACTTTTTCCAGATTTGTCTTGAAGATAAAGAGGTGCTGCACCCGCAGAATGAAGAAATTCCAAAGATGCTGGAATGGTTTGAGCTGACGCTGAAACAAAAAGAAATCCCAACACAGCGGATCCGTGCCTATGAGATCGGCTCAGACCGTTGGATTGACATCGTGTCCGACGGACTGGGAGAAGAAGGAACTGCGGGAAGCATGACGCTGTATCTGGATGAGAAAACACTGCGGGAAGACGCGCCGGAACGGGAAAAAACGAGAAACTACACGTTTGACCCGGCCACTCCCGTCGAGAGCATCGGCGGAGAAGCCCTTCTGCATACGATGCCGCAGATTGGCAGCCATCTTCAGCCGGAACCGGACTATCGTGAGGATGTCCTGAGTTTTGTATCAGAACCGCTGGAAGAAACTTTCACGCTGAACGGAAAAGCTTCCGTCCGTCTGTTCGTGGAAAGTGATTGCGAGGATACGGCATTTACCGCTAAAATCATGGAGGTAACGCCGGAAGGAAAAGCGTACAACATTCGTTCCTCGATTGCAACATTGGAGCAGGGAAAAACGGAGGCCGGAGCCTATGAACCGGGCAGCGTGACAGAGGTACAGATTACTATGTGGAATATTGTATACACGATTCCAAAGGGTTCCCGCATTCGTGTAGATATTTCCTCTTCCGACTTTCCGCAGTACCATGTCCACAGCAATCAGAAAGGGCTGTGGTCGGAAAAGACGGAGAATAAAATTGCTCATCAGACCATTCATATGGGTGGAAAAGCTGCATCCTGTGTGATCCTGCCGCTGATGAAAAAACAGTAAAGTGTAACGATAAGGCAGGCGTCCGGGAAAAATCAGAAAGAAAAAGTAGCACAATCCATTCTTTTGTGATATAGTGAAAACACTATAAGTTTTGCGGTAAACCTAAAGAGCAGTACGCATCACGAAAACAAAAGAACAGGAGAAAAGCGATGGAGAAAAAGTGGTGGCACAAAACGGTCGGGTACCAGATTTATCCGAAGAGCTTTCAGGATACCAACGGGGACGGCATAGGAGATCTCAAAGGTGTGATCCGTCATCTTGACCAGATAGAAAAGCTGGGAGCCAATGTCATCTGGCTCTGCCCGGTGTTTGCATCCCCAATGGTGGATAACGGATACGATATTTCCGATTACATGGATATCGACCCGTCGTTTGGAACGATGGAGGACATGAAGGAGCTGATCGCGGAGGCAAAAAAACGCGGCATCCGCATTCTGATGGATCTTGTCGTGAATCATTCCTCTGATCGGCACGCGTGGTTTCAGGCGGCACTCAAAGATCCGTTTGGAAAGTACGGAAAGTATTATGTGTTCCGGGAAGGAAAAGACGGCAAAGAGCCGAACAACTGGCGGTCGATTTTTGGCGGCAGCGCATGGGAGAAAGTACCGAGATATGATAACCTGTATTACCTCCACATCTTCACAAAAGAGCAGCCGGATCTCAACTGGGAGAACCAGGAGCTGCGGGAAGAAATTTATGAGATGATTTTAAAATGGATGGATCTGGGACTTGGCGGATTCCGTCTTGATGCGATCAGCCATCTGAAAAAGAATTATCAGTACACCAACCTTCCGCCGGATGGACCGGACGAGTACAATATGGCGTTCGAGTATTTTAACAACGTAGACGGTCTTGCCGACATTCTGCGTGAAATGAAGGAGCGCACCTTTGCGCCGACCGATGCGCTGACGATCGGAGAGTACGATCACATGGGACCGGAGGATGTGGAGGATGTGATTGGGGAAAACGGCAGTTTCTCGTCCGTTTTCGATTTTTGTCACACCCTCGACAATGTGCGTAACCCGAAATGGGGCAATACCGTGGCGTTGTTTGACGATTATCGCGATCAGCTTTTTGCGGCGCAGAAAATCGTGGATGGCCGCGGCATGCTCTGCAACTTCCTCGAAAACCATGACAAAACGCGCATCATCGACCGGTTCCTGATGCCGGAGGATCAGAACCTCTACAGCGAAAAAATGCTTCCGGTCACTAATTTCTTCCTGCCGGGTATTGTGTTCCTGTATCAGGGACAGGAAATCGGCATGCGCGACGACCCGAAACAGTCCATTCAGGGATTCGTCGATAAACCGACCTTTGCTATTTACGACCGCCTGATTGCTGAAGGAAAAACGGATGCGGAAGCGCTCGAGCAGATCAACCGCGAGAGCCGCGAGCACAGCAGAACTCCGATGCAGTGGGATGCATCTGCCGAGGCGGGATTCACAACAGGTACGCCGTGGTTCCCGGTGAATAAAAACTATGCGGAGCTGAACTATGAGGCTGAAGAAAAGGATTCTGATTCGCTGCTGTGGTTTTACCGCAAAATGGTGGCAGTAAGACGACGTGAAGATCTGGAAGAAACCTTCCTCTACGGAATGCTGATTCCGGAATACGAGACGGTAAGCGGCGTTCTGGCGTACCGCAGGAAGGATGAGAAGAATAATATTCTGATCCTTACTACTTCTCTTGCGGATGGCATTACATTGCCATTTACAGATACAATCGAAGAAGTACTTCTGAATAACTATGACACCTGCGAGGCGGGCGAGGGAACGATCCGTCTGCAGCCGTATCAGTGTCTGGTGCTGAAGGTAAATAAATAGACAAAAAACGGAAACAAAAACTGCGGTTCTGCGGATGCATATGCTTTGCGGAACCGCAGTTTTTCGCAGATAGAGAATTAAAATTTCCCCTTGACATACTCCTTGGGAAACGTAAAAATAGAATTAAAAGGTGTGGGAGAGCAAAAGGAAAAGAGGATGAAAAAACAGGAGAAAAAAACAGGTCTGAAAGAAATCCTGAAAGGGGGTCAGGAGACGCTGCCGGGATTTCAGTTTCAGATCTATCGGGCGGAAGACAAGAGATCACTATGGAATGCAGATTTTGAGATTCTGTTTCTGCTGAAAGGTGATGGAAGAGTCAGTTATGAAGACGGTGTTGTGTATCGGGTTCAAGAGAAGGATCTTTTTGTTGTGAATGGGTTTCAGATTTGTTCGATTGATCTGAATGAGCAGGGGATTCTGCTGTCGTTGAAAATGAGTGCAGATGCGATTGCGTCCGTTCATATTGAATTTTTAAAATATGAGATAGAATGCAGATCCTTTTTGTTCACGGAGGAGCAGCAGGAAACATTTGATGTAATACGCAGTGATCTGGCACGGGTTTTTCAGGAAGCATACAAAAACGATATGATGCAGCCTGTCAATGCGCGCAGTCGGATAACGGCGCTTCTTGAGGATCTTTCGAGGTATTTTGCTGCCGGTGAACGGATGAAACATTCCAGGAGCGGCCGTGAACGGATTCAGATGGCGTCGGATTATATTCTGCAGCATTATAAAGAAGCAATCACGCTAGAGGATTTGGCGGACCATATTTATCTGAGCCGGACGTATATTTCAAGGAGCTTCCCGCGGTATTTTGGTGTTTCGTTTCTGGAATACATAACTCAGGTACGTCTGGCGCATGCAATTCTTGATATGCATGGAGATGCGACGCTGACGGAGATTGCATACAATAACGGATTTTCTAACGAAAATGTGATGATCCGCGCATTCCGAAAATATTTCGGCATGACACCGGGAGAATATCGGAAAAGCATAGTTCAGACTGCCGTAAGAGAAGAAGAAAAGAATTGCGGGCTCATTAAGTATATCGACAGAACAACAGAGGACTATGAGAAAGACAACGATGTATACCGGGTACTTTTGCAGTATGCGGGATTCCGAGAACAGGAATTTGATGCGGAAAAAGAAAATTCAGTTCAGATTCTGGCTGCACTGGGAGGAAGAAAACAGAGAATAGCAGGGCATTGGAGGCGTATCATCAATGGCGGCTATGCAAGATCTGTTCTGGATGCACGTGTGCAGGAGGAACTGGCGCAGGCGATTCGTGATATCGGATATGAATTTATTCGGGTAAAGGGAATTCTGGACGATGATATGTGCGTGCTGCGGAGAGATATGAAAGGAGAAATACGGGTCGGATATCAATATATTGATGCGGTTCTTGATTTTATTCTTTCCATTGGAGCGAAGCCCATGATAGAATTCGGTCATATGCCGGGGCTGCTGGCAGAGCAGCCGAGTCAGATTACCATGCGTCCGGTGCAAAATGCCGCGCCGAAGGATCTGGAAGCATGGAAAAGACTGATCGGCGGGATTATGGATCATCTGCGCACCCGGTATGGAGTGGAACGGATGCGCAACTGGATTTGGGTTCCTTGGGTGAACGCGGATTTCTTTGAGAACTGCGGGATGGATCGGTATATAGAGGTTTACCGGATTTCCCATCAGGAGATTAAAAGAATCTGCCCGGATTTTCTGACCTGTCTTTCTTATGGAACGATGGGAGAACATGGGATAAAAGAGCTGCTTTTGAAAATGGAGGAGGCGGGCTGCCTTCCGGAAATTTACGGAGTACGCAGCTTTGGCGCAGTTATGTCATGGGAAGAGCAGGAAGACCTGAACCTGATTGTCAATAGTGACAGCTTTGATTTTGCAGTCAGCCGGGATATGGATTATTTGCAAAACTATCTTCGGAAAATCAGAAAGAGGCTGCAGAAAATGGGATTTCAGGGAACACCGATCATTGTGGACGAGTGCAGCAATAATGTATGGCAGAGAGATCTGTGCAATGATACCTGCTATAAAGCGGCATGGCTGTTTAAAAACATGCTGGAAAACGAGAATGAGGCAAATGGCCTTGCATATTTTTCCATCAATGACCGTCTGGATGAGATCTTTCCGGTACACGATTCTTTCCATGGAGGATTCGGAATGTTTACGGATGATGGGATACCTAAAGCAGTTTATGGTGCGGCAAAACTTCTCGGAAAGATGGGGACGCGTTTTGTTGCATCGGGAAAAGGGTATTTTATCAGCACCGAAGAAAGAGAAGAGAAAATACAGATTTATCTCTACAATTATGTGCATTATGACATGCTGTACCGTCATCGCCATACCGTCAATATTTCACGGACAGATCGATATCGTGTTTTTCAGGCGGGAGAAAATCTGACATTTTCTGTGCAGCTCCAAAAAGTGCCAGGGGGAGAATACCGTATCCAGTGCTATAAGATTACGCGCGAACAGGGCAGCCCATATGACTGCTGGGCGGCGATGGGTGCGCCGGAGGCAATGACATCGGAAGAGAAGGAAATGATATGCCACAGTGCAGATCCGGAGTACCGTGTCTGGCGGGAAACGGTGGGAGAGGAACAGATTCTTTCTGTTCAGGAACATTTGAAGGTACATGAGGTTGCATGTATAGAGATAATTTGCCTGAATCATTATCGAGAATTGCACTAAAAAATATGAAAACATAATAATAAAACAGAAAAAGACAAGAAAATGAGAAATAGCGTGTGGAAAGTGAGTAGAAAATTGCCAAAAAAATCCTTATACTGAGAAACAGAACAAAGGTCGTAGGCGCATGGTACGGCCACAAAGAGGGCGGAAGAGAGAAGGAGATTCATCCGCAGCCTCAAAAATGTATGGAGGAAAAAACAATGGCAGCAAAAGAACAAGCTTCGGCAAAGCAGAGCCTTACCGAAAAGATCAGCACGAAAGAGAAGGTCAGCTACGGATGCGGAGATCTGGCCAGTAACCTGATTCTCGTGCTGACATCCACATTTGTAGCGTATTTCTACACCGATGCACTGGGATTAAATGCAGCAATCATCGGAAGCATCATGATGTTTTCCCGTTTTGCAGACGGTGTCACCGACATGCTCATGGGATATGTCATGGACCGCGTCAAAACGAAATATGGAAAGGCAAGACCATGGCTGTTATGGCTGGCAATACCGATTGCAGTAGCATGTGTACTTGTATTCCTCGTTCCGAATACCGGAACCGTTGGAAAGTATGTTTACGTAACGATTACGTATAACCTCGTTACCACATTCCTTTACACGATGATCAACATTCCTTACGGCGCACTGACATCCTTAATGAGCCGTGATCAGGGACAGAGAACTGTCATCAACGTATTCCGCATGTTTATGGCACAGGTTGGTTCCCTTATCATCAATGCATCTACCCTTCCGCTGGTAAATAAAATGGGTGGAAGCAGCAACCAGAAGAGCTGGATCATCGTATCTGCGATTTATGCAGTCATCGCAGCAATTCTGTTCTTAGTATGTTTCAAAAACACCAAAGAGCGTGTTACCGTATCTTCCGAGCAGAAAGAAGATGTCAACTTTGTACAGTCTCTGAAATTGATCTTCAAAAACAGCCAGTGGCTGCTGCTCTGCGGCATCTGGATTACTATGTGCCTTGGCATGGGCGCCAGCGGTGCGGTTGGAACTTACTATGCAAAATATATTCTGATGAATGAGAACATGGCAGGATTTATCTCATCTGTTTCTATCATTCCGGTTCTGGTTCTGATGCCGTTCTGTGTACCGCTCAGTCTGAAATACGGAAAACGAAACGTAGCCCTTGTCGGAACTTTCTTCAGCCTTGCCGGCCAGCTCCTGATGGTCATCAATCCGACCAATGCTACCTGGCTTCTGGTATGCTCGCTGATCAAAGGTGTCGGCTCAGCAACCCTGACCGGAACCATCTTCGCAATGGTAGCCGATACGATTGAGTACGGCGAGTGGAAAAATGGAACACGTGTCGAAGGTATGCTGTATTCCACCACAACCTTCGGTGCGAAAGTAGGAAGTGGCTTCGCAAGTGCCGTTGCTTTGTGGGTCATCTCCGCAGCTGGTTATAACGGACTTGCCGCAACCCAGACCGCAAGTGCACTTTCTGCAATCAAAGCCCTGTATCTGTGGATTCCGATTCCGTTCTATGCAATTATGATTCTCTTCTATGTATTTTATAAACTTGACAAAATTTATCCGCAGGTAATGGAAGACCTGAAGGCAAGAGAGGCAGCAAAAGAAAAACACTAAAACAAAAACACTAAAACAAAAACCGAAAAATCGGTCCCACAAAAGGAGAAGATCTTTTTGTGGGATCTTTTTTGTGGTACAATACAACAGAAAAAATCTATTATGAGGTGTGGAATGGAAAGAGACGAAGAAATAATGATGAGAGGAACAAAACAGGAAATGCCGGGATTTCGTTTTCGGCTACTCCGGCCGGAGAAGAAACGGGAACTGTGGAATCCGGATTTTGAACTTTTATTTCTGCTTCGTGGGAGCGGAAGAGTCAGCTACGAGGACGGGGAAGTTCACAATCTCCCGATGGGATCTATCTTTGCGATCAACCGGTTTCAGATCTGTGACCTGGATCTGGACGAAGACGGACTTGCTCTGTCGCTCTGCGTTTCAGCGGAGACGATTGATTCATTTCACATTAAGCTGCTGAAATGTGAAGTCAAATGTCAGTCGTTTTTTTATATGGAAGATCAGCAGGAAAAATTTGATTTGATCCGGCGGGATATGGCACGGATCTTTCTTGAGATGTACAAGAATAATGAGGAACAACCGATCTATATGAAAAGCCGTGTGACGGCGCTTCTGGAGGATCTGCTTTTTTACTTTACATCCGGGGAAAAGGTGGAACAGGGCCGGGGCGGAAGGGAACGCATTCAGCGGGCATCAGACTATATTCTGCAGCATTGCCGGGAAGAGATTACGCTGGAGGATCTGGCGGATCATCTTTATCTGAGCCGTGCCTATATTTCACGGAGCTTTCCGCAGTATTTCGGTGTATCATTTCGGGAGTACGTGACGCAGGTGCGCCTGGCGCATGCCGTACAGGAAATGCACAGCGGCGCAACGCTGACGGAGATTGCCTATCACAATGGATTTGTCAATGAGACGGCGATGATCCGCGCATTCCGCAAATACCGCGGTATGACACCGAGCGAATACCGGAAGCAGATGGAATATACAGTAAAACAGCGTGAAAAGAAAGGAAAAGAGCGGGAAGAGGCGGCGGGAGACCATGATATTTTCCAGAGTCTCCTGCAGTATGCAGCGGTCACGGAGCAGGAGATTGAGACGATAAATGAGAGTGCCGTTTCCGTGACAGCGGCAGTAAACGGACGGAAACCAAGAGTGGCAGGCCACTGGAAGCGCGTGATCAATGCCGGCTATGCGGCAAGTGTGCTGAACCGCGAGGTGCAGGATGAGCTGGAACAGCTGGTGCAGGAGCTCGGCTATGAGCTGATCCGCGTAAAAGGAATTCTTGATGATGATATGTGCGTATTTCGGCGGAATATGTGGGGCGAGATTCAGTTCTGCTGGAACTATATTGATGAGGTGATCGATTTCATCCTTTCCACGGGAGCGAAGCCGTTGCTGGAATTCGGCCATATGCCGTTGCTGCTGGCAAAAACAGACCCGGGAAGAACGATGCGTCCGGCGCTAAGCAGCTCTCCGCGGGATCTGGCTGAGTGGCGCATGCTGATCAAAAACCTGATGGAACATCTAAGGGAACGGTATGGAATCAACCAGATGCGGCGCTGGATTTTCAACCCGTGGATCAGCGGAGACGTGATCACGATTGATGGAGGAGATGAGTTCTTTGAGACGTGGAAAGCATCGTACGAGGAGATGAAACGTGTGAGCCCGGATCTTGTAACATGTCTTTCCTTTGGTCTTGGACCGGAGGAACATCTCAAAGCCTTTATCGAAACTATGAAGGAAAAGGAATGTGTGCCGGAAATTTTTGCATTCCGCTCGTTTGGCACGGTGATCTATGGAGAGGAAGAGGAGAAAATGAATCTGATCCAGAACAACGAGAGCGTCAATATGATTGTGAGCCGCGACCCGGATTTTCTGCGGAACCGCGGGGAGAAGGTAAAAGGTCTGCTGCAGAAGGCTGGGCTTGGTGCACTGCCGGTTCTGGTGGATGAGTGCAGCAGCAACATCTGGCAGAGGGATCTGTGCAACGATACCTGTTATAAAGCGGCATGGCTGTTTAAAAATCTTCTGGAAAATGAAGAGGCGCTGCAGGGAATTGCGTATTTCTCGGTCAATGACCGTTTGGATGAAGTATTTCCGGCGCGGGAAACGTATCATGGAGGTTTTGGGCTGTTCACGATGAACGGCATTCCAAAGGCGGTCTGCACTGCGCTGCGGCTGCTCGGCAGAATGGGATCTCGTCTGGTGAAGCGTGGGGACGGCTATTTTATCAGCACGGAGCCGGAGAAAAACCAAAGCCAGATTTACCTGTACAACTATGTTCACTACGATATGCTGTACCGCTACCGCCATGCCGTGAATATTTCCCGCACGGATCGTTACCGCGTATTCAATATGGGGGAAATCCGGACCTTTTCAGTGAAACTGACCGGACTGGAACCGGGAAAATATTGCCTGCGGCTGTATAAAGTGACAAAAGAGCACGGCAGCAGCTACGATGCGTGGGTGCGGATGGGAGCTCCGGAGCGGATGAACCGGATGGAGCGCGCGATGCTGTGCCACAGTGCGGACCCGGAATACCGTGTCTGGGAGCAGGAAACCGACCCGGAAGGCAGCCTCACGGTGCAGGAACGCCTGGAGCCGCACGAGACGGCGCTGATTGAGGTGGAGCAGATTCTGTAAAATCTTCAAAAAATTGCACTCGCGGTGGGAGAATACAGAGAAAGAGTGGAAAAAAAGCAACAATATAAGAAGATCTTGCGACAATTCGAGTAGAAAAGGACGAAAATATTGTTTATACTGAAAACAACATAAATGCTAAATTCTACAGAAAAGAGGTATTTCAAAATGGGGAAAATATTTGATTACGATGGCGTGCCGGTGCTGCATACCACATCCGGCGATTTAAAAGGTTATTTTTATGACGGTGTTTACATTTACAAAGGAATTCCGTATGCATACGCAGACCGTTTCCAGATGCCGGTTCCGTCCAAATGGGATGGCGTGAAGGATGCGACAAACTACGGCTTTGTATGCCCGCTTCAGAACCAAGATACACCGAACGGCGAGCTTATGGTTCCGCACCGCTACTGGCCGCAGGATGAGCACTGCCAGTCCTTAAATATCTGGACAAACAAACTTGATCCGGAAGCCAAAAAACCGGTTCTCGTATGGTTCCACGGCGGTGGATACGCAGCGGGATCTTCCATCGAGCAGGTTGCGTATGACGGCGTCAGCATCGCAAAGAAAGGTGATTCGATTCTTGTTTCTGTCAACCACAGACTGAATATTTTAGGATATCTGGATCTGTCTCCGTTTGGGGAAAAATACAAAAACTCCGCAAACGCAGGCCACGCCGATATGGTGGCAGCCCTGCAGTGGGTACATGACAATATTGCCCTGTTCGGCGGCGATCCGGAGAATGTAACCATTTTCGGCCAGTCCGGCGGCGGAATGAAGGTGATTGACCTGATGCAGATTCCATCAGCAGACGGCCTGTTCCAGAAAGGCCTTGTCATGAGCGGTGTTATGGAGGACGATCCGCTCGGCGCAGGAGAGAAAGACGGCACGGAGATTATTACGGCAATGATGAAAGCGCTCGGCTTTGACGATGTGGCTCAGCTGGAAACTGTACCGTATCCGCAGCTTGCTGCTGCATATGCAAAAGTGGCTCCGGCGATTGCACAGAGTGGCGGCTACATCGGCGGCGGCCCGAAAAAGGGCGATTACTTCTATGGAAATCCATTCGACGCAGGCTTCCGTGAGCATGCACATCAGATTCCGATGATGATCGGAACCGTATACGGCGAGTTCGCAACGTTTGCACCGGCAGCTTATGATAAGAACAAACTGACAGCGGAAGAGATTCTGGAAATCCTCAAAAAGGTTTATGGAGACAATGCCGAAAAGGTTCTGGACGCTTTCAAAGAAGCATATCCGGAGAAGAACGGCGTAGATGTTCTTGCCATCGACCGTGCAATGCGTGAGCCGACCGTAAAACTTGCCAAACTGTTCGCAAAAGGCGGCGGCAAAGCATATCTCTACAACTTCGCTCTGGAATTCCCGTTCCAGCACGGCAAGCCGGCATGGCACTGCTCCGATATCCCATATTTCTTCGGAAACGCAGATCTCGTAGAAATTTGTGGCATCCCGGATGTCAGCGATAAACTGGAAAGCGAAATCTTCGGAGCACTTCTTGCCTTCGCAAAGAACGGCACCCCGGATCATGCCGGACTCCCGCACTGGCCGGAAGTAGAAGCAGAGGATGCGGATACCATGGTGTTTGACCGCAAAACGGAAGTAAAACACAACTACGATGATAAAGTGTTTGCAGAGATCAACAAAGTTCTGAAACCATGGAGCTTTATGGACATGATGGCTGACAATATTCAGCATTAAAAAGAACGATTCGACGCGGCATAAGCGAAATCGGGATGGAGCTCTGAAATATTAAAAAATTAGAATAAAAAAACCGCCTGTTTGATTTGAAAAATAAAAAAATCAAACAGGCGGTTTTTTCTGAAAATTCGGTGCTTTCAATCACATCTAAAGTATTATTCTAACAGGGTCACGGAAGAAAAACCAGTAAAAAACAGATTGTACTGAAAAAAATACAATCTGTTTTGTTGACACACTTGAAAAAACATGATAATCTAGAAAATGCACTATTATGGCAAGATATGCCTAAAACCTTTTGTTCAGGCATGAGCGGTAATAAATATATTATAACACAAGGGGTGACAACGTCAATGGAGAAAAACAGAATACGTCCGATACCTACCGGAAAAAGTATGCGAATGAGTTACCAGAGACAAAAAGAAGTATTGGAAATGCCCAACTTGATTGAAGTCCAGAAGGATTCCTATGACTGGTTCCTGAGAAGCGGACTCAAGGAAGTCTTTGATGACATTTCACCAATCTCCGACTACGGCGGACGGCTGAGCCTTGAATTCGTAGACTTTACACTGTGTGAAGATGACGTAAAATACTCAATCGAAGAGTGTAAACAGCGTGACGCTACTTATGCGGCACCGTTAAAGGTAAAAGTAAGATTATATAATAAGGAAAAAGACGAGATCACAGAGCACGAAATTTTCATGGGTGATCTGCCGTTGATGACAGCAACAGGAACATTCGTTATCAATGGTGCAGAGCGAGTAATCGTCAGCCAGCTGGTACGTTCCCCTGGTATTTATTACGGCATCGCACATGATAAGCTCGGAAAGAGACTGTTCTCCTGTACCGTAATCCCGAACCGTGGAGCATGGCTGGAGTACGAGACCGATTCCAACGACGTCTTCTATGTCCGCGTAGACCGTACCAGAAAAGTTCCGATCACAGTCCTCATCCGTGCACTTGGAGTAAGCTCCAATGCAGAGATCGTAGAGCTGTTCGGTGAAGAGCCGAAGATTCTTGCAAGCTTCACCAAAGATACTTCCACCAACTATCAGGAAGGTCTTCTCGAGCTGTACAAGAAAATTCGTCCGGGCGAGCCTCTCGCAGTAGAAAATGCAGAGAGCCTCATCATGAGCATGTTCTTTGACCCGCGTCGCTATGACCTGGCAAAGGTAGGCCGTTATAAATTCAACAAGAAACTTGCACTGCGCAGCCGTATCCGCAACCAGATCCTCGCTGAGGATGTTGTAGATCCGTCCACCGGTGAAATCCTTGCAGAAAAAGGCACCACCGTTACTCTGGAACTCGCAGACAAGATTCAGAACGCAGCAGTACCGTATGTATGGATTCAGACAGAGGAGAGAAACGTAAAAGTTCTTTCCAACTTAATGGTAGATCTGAAAGCATGGGTAGATGTTGACGAGGAAGAACTTGGCATCAACGAGAAAGTATACTATCCGGTTCTGGAAAAGATCCTGGAGGAAAATACCGATATCGAAGAGATCAAACAGGCGATCAAACGTGACATTCACGACCTGATTCCGAAACATATCACAAAGGAAGATATTTTCGCTTCCATCAACTACAACATGCATCTGGAATACGGCGCAGGAAATGCCGATGATATCGACCACCTGGGCAACCGTAGAATCCGTGCCGTAGGTGAGCTGCTTCAGAACCAGTACCGCATCGGTCTGTCCCGTATGGAGCGTGTGGTACGTGAGCGTATGACAACACAGGACATCGACGGAATTTCTCCGCAGTCCCTGATCAATATCAAACCGGTTACAGCTGCAATCAAAGAGTTCTTCGGATCTTCCCAGCTGTCCCAGTTCATGGATCAGAATAACCCGCTTGGAGAGCTGACGCACAAGAGACGTCTTTCCGCCCTTGGACCTGGCGGTCTGTCCCGTGACCGTGCCGGATTCGAGGTTCGAGACGTACACTACTCCCATTACGGAAGAATGTGCCCGATCGAGACTCCTGAGGGACCGAACATCGGTCTGATCAACTCTCTGGCATCGTATGCGCGCATCAACGAGTATGGCTTCGTTGAGGCTCCATACAGAAGAATTGACAAATCAGATCCGAAAAATCCGCGTGTTACCGACGAAGTAGTCTACATGACCGCAGATGAAGAGGATAATTACCATGTAGCACAGGCAAATGAGCCGCTGGATGCAGAAGGACACTTCCTCAACAAGAACGTTTCCGGACGTTATCTGGATGAGACCCAGTCCTACGAGCCGCACATGTTTGATTACATGGACGTGTCTCCGAAGATGGTATTCTCCGTTGCTACGGCGCTGATCCCGTTCCTTCAGAACGACGATGCGAACCGTGCGCTGATGGGATCCAACATGCAGCGTCAGGCCGTACCGCTGATGATCACCGATGCTCCTGTAGTAGGAACCGGTATCGAAGCAAAAGCAGCCGTAGACTCCGGTGTCTGCGTCGTTGCAAAGAAAGCAGGAACCATTTCCTACTCCTGCTCCAACGAGATCCGCATGAACAATGATGACGGAACAAAAGATGTTTACCATCTGACCAAATTCATGCGAAGCAACCAGAGTAACTGCTACAACCAGAAACCGATCGTATTTAAAGGTGACCATGTAGAGGCCGGCGAAGTAATCGCAGACGGTCCGTCTACCTACCAGGGCGAGCTTGCTCTTGGTAAAAACCCGCTGATCGGATTTATGACCTGGGAAGGATATAACTACGAGGACGCCGTTCTTCTTAGCGAGCGTCTGGTACAGGATGATGTTTACACTTCCATCCACATCGAGGAGTACGAGGCAGAGGCCCGTGACACCAAGCTTGGACCGGAAGAGATCACAAAAGACGTTCCGGGCGTCGGCGATGAAGCCTTAAAAGACCTGGACGAGCGTGGAATCATCCGCATCGGTGCAGAGGTACGTGCCGGTGATATTCTGGTCGGAAAAGTAACTCCGAAGGGAGAAACCGAGCTGACCGCAGAGGAGCGTCTGCTCCGTGCCATCTTTGGCGAGAAAGCAAGAGAAGTACGTGATACTTCCCTGAAAGTACCGCACGGTGAGTATGGTATCATCGTGGACGCCAAAGTATTTACCCGTGAAAACGGCGACGAACTTTCTCCTGGAGTAAACCAGGCAGTCCGCATCTACATCGCACAGAAGAGAAAAATCTCTGTCGGCGATAAGATGGCTGGTCGTCACGGAAACAAGGGTGTCGTTTCCCGTGTACTTCCGGTAGAGGATATGCCGTTCCTGCCGAACGGACGTCCGCTGGACATCGTGCTGAATCCTCTGGGTGTGCCGTCCCGTATGAACATCGGACAGGTGCTTGAGATCCATTTAAGCCTTGCAGCAGCAGCGCTTGGATTCAACGTATCCACCCCGATCTTCGACGGCGCAAACGAGAAAGATATTCAGGATACCCTGGAACTTGCAAACGATTATGTAAACATGGAGTGGGAAGACTTCTCCGACAAATATAAAGATGTTCTTCTTCCGGAAGTATATCAGTATCTGGAAGAGCACCTCGACCACAGAGAACTGTGGAAGGGTGTTGATATCGCAAGAGACGGTAAGGTACAGCTCCGCGACGGACGTACCGGTGAGCCGTTCGATGGAAGAACGACAATCGGACACATGCATTACCTGAAACTGCATCACCTGGTAGACGATAAGATTCATGCCCGTTCTACCGGCCCATACTCCCTCGTTACACAGCAGCCTCTGGGTGGTAAAGCTCAGTTCGGTGGACAGCGTTTCGGAGAGATGGAGGTTTGGGCTCTTGAGGCGTACGGTGCATCCTACACGCTGCAGGAGATCCTGACTGTGAAGTCTGACGATGTGGTTGGCCGTGTGAAGACATACGAAGCCATCATCAAGGGCGACAATATTCCGGAGCCTGGTATTCCGGAATCCTTCAAAGTATTGTTGAAAGAGCTGCAGTCCCTGGCACTCGATGTCCGCGTACTGCGTGATGACAATACCGAAGTTAAAATTATGGAATCAGTTGATTACGGTGATACCAACCTGAACCACATCATCGAGGGAGACCGTTACTCTGACAGAGAGGACGAGAGATTTGGTGACTATGGATTCTCCAAGAAAGAATTTGACGGAGAAGAAATGGTAGATGTGGAAGAGGATGAAGAAGAAGACTCTTATCTTGATCTGGATGAAAGTTCAGATGATGACATGTAACTTGTAGATCTTCGCTTTGCGAGGAAAGGGGTAATCAAATGCCAGAAACAGCAAAAAAAGAAAATTACCAGATGAGCTTTGATGCCATCAAAATAGGACTTGCCTCCCCGGAGAAAATCCGGGAGTGGTCCCATGGCGAGGTAAAAAAACCGGAGACCATCAACTACAGAACGCTGAAACCGGAAAAAGACGGTCTGTTCTGTGAAAGAATCTTCGGACCAAGCAAAGACTGGGAGTGCCATTGCGGTAAATATAAGAAAATTCGCTACAAAGGCGTAATCTGCGACCGATGCGGCGTAGAAGTAACAAAATCCAGTGTGCGCCGTGAGCGTATGGGACACATTGAGCTGGCAGCTCCGGTATCCCACATCTGGTATTTCAAAGGAATTCCGTCCCGTATGGGACTGATCCTGGATCTGTCTCCGAGAACTCTGGAAAAGGTTCTGTATTTCGCAAACTACATCGTTCTTGATGCAGGCGATACCAAATTACAGTACAAACAGGTTCTGACCGAGAAAGAATACCAGGATGCCAGAGAGGAGTTCGGAAACAGCTTCCGTGCAGGTATGGGTGCGGAATCCATCAAAGAGCTTCTGATGGCAATCGATCTGGAAAAAGAGTCTGCTGAATTAAAGGCAGGTCTTAAAGATTCTACCGGACAGAAGAGAGCCCGCATCATCAAGAGACTTGAGGTTGTTGAGGCATTCCGTGAGTCCGGAAACCGTCCGGAGTGGATGATTCTTGATGCGGTTCCGGTTATTCCGCCGGATCTGCGTCCTATGGTACAGCTTGACGGAGGACGTTTTGCAACATCTGACCTGAATGACCTGTACCGCCGTATCATCAACCGTAACAACCGTCTGAAGAGACTGCTGGAGCTCGGTGCACCGGATATCATCGTGCGCAACGAGAAACGTATGCTCCAGGAGGCAGTTGATGCCCTGATCGACAACGGCCGCCGCGGCCGTCCGGTAACCGGTCCTGGAAACCGTCCTCTGAAATCTCTGTCCGACATGCTGAAAGGTAAATCCGGCCGTTTCCGTCAGAACCTTCTTGGTAAACGTGTTGACTACTCCGGCCGTTCTGTTATCGTCGTAGGACCGGAACTGAAGATTTACCAGTGCGGTCTGCCGAAAGAAATGGCAATCGAGCTGTTTAAACCGTTCGTTATGAAAGAGCTGGTTTCCAACGGCACTGCACATAACATCAAAAATGCAAAGAAAATGGTCGAGAAACTCGAGCCGCAGGTATGGGACGTTCTCGAGGACGTCATCAAAGAGCATCCGGTTATGCTGAACCGTGCCCCTACCCTGCATCGTCTGGGTATCCAGGCGTTCGAGCCGATTCTGGTAGAAGGTAAAGCGATTAAGCTGCACCCGCTGGTTTGTACCGCATTCAACGCCGACTTCGACGGTGACCAGATGGCTGTCCATCTGCCGCTGTCTGTAGAAGCGCAGGCAGAGTGCCGTTTCATGCTTCTTTCTCCGAACAACCTGCTGAAACCGTCCGATGGTGGTCCGGTAGCCGTTCCTTCCCAGGATATGGTTCTTGGTATCTACTATCTGACACAGGAGCGTCCGGGCGAGAAGGGCGAAGGAAGCTTCTTCCGCGATATGAACGAAGCCATCCTGGCATACGAGAACGGATATATTACCCTGCAGACCAAGATTACCATCCGCTGCGAAAAAGAGATGGAAGATGGTACTGTAATGCAGCAGAACGTAAGCTCCACACTCGGAAGATTCCTCTTCAATGAGATTCTGCCGCAGGATCTGGGATACGTAGACCGTACGGTTCCGGGTAACGAGCTTGCGCTTGAGGTTGATTTCCTCGTTGCAAAGAAACAGCTGAAACAGATTCTGGAAAAAGTCATCAATACACACGGAGCTACCAAAACCGCAGAGGTTCTGGACTATATCAAGGCAACCGGATATAAATACTCCACCCGTGCAGCCATGACCGTATCCATTTCCGATATGACCGTGCCGCCGCAGAAGCCGGAGATGCTCGCCGAAGCACAGGCAACGGTAGACAAGATTACAAGAAACTTCAAACGTGGTCTGATTACAGACGAAGAGCGTTACAAAGAGGTTGTAGATACCTGGAAGAAGACCGACGATGCGCTGACAAAAGCATTGCTCGACGGACTGGATAAATACAATAACATCTTCATGATGGCTGACTCCGGAGCCCGTGGTTCCGATAAGCAGATCAAACAGCTGGCTGGTATGCGAGGACTGATGGCCGATACAACCGGACACACCATCGAGCTGCCGATCAAGTCAAACTTCCGTGAAGGTCTTCAGGTACTGGAATACTTCATGTCCGCACATGGAGCACGAAAAGGTATGTCCGATACCGCGCTTCGTACCGCCGACTCTGGTTACCTGACCCGTCGTCTGGTAGACGTTTCTCAGGACCTGATCATCCGTGAAATCGACTGTGCCGAGGGCAAGGACGAAATTCCGGGTATGTGGGTCAGCGAGTTCACAGACGGAAAAGAGCAGATCGAGAGTCTGCAGGATCGTATCACAGGCCGTTTCTCCTGCGAGACGATCAAAGACAAGGACGGCAACGTCATTGTAAAAGCAAACCATATGATCACCCCGAAACGTGCTGCCCGTGTCATCAAAGACGGCATCAACGAGAACGGTGAGCATTATACAAAAGTAAAAATCCGTACCATTCTTACCTGCCGTTCCGGTAACGGAATCTGCGCAAAATGCTATGGTGCCAACATGGCAACCGGCGAGGCAGTACAGGTTGGTGAGTCTGTCGGAATTATCGCAGCACAGTCGATCGGTGAGCCTGGTACACAGCTGACCATGCGTACCTTCCATACCGGTGGTGTTGCCGGTGGAGATATCACACAGGGTCTTCCTCGTGTCGAGGAGCTTTTCGAGGCAAGAAAGCCGAAAGGACTTGCCATCATCACCGAAATCGCCGGTGTTGCACAGATCAAAGACACCAAGAAGAAACGCGAAATCGTTGTTACCAATCCGGAAGACGGCGTATCCAAGACATACCTGATCCCTTACGGATCCCGTATTAAGATCGCAGACGGAACAGTTCTGGAAGCCGGAGACGAGCTGACCGAGGGTTCTGTCAACCCGCATGATATCCTGAAGATCAAAGGTGTACGTGCCGTTCAGGATTACATGATCCGCGAGGTACAGCGAGTTTACCGTCTGCAGGGTGTAGAAATCAACGATAAGCATATCGAGGTTATCGTTCGCCAGATGCTGAAGAAGATCCGCATCGAGGAAAACGGAGATACCGAATTCCTTCCGGGCGACATGGTAGACTTCCTGGATTACGACGAGACCAACAAAGCTCTGATCGCAGAAGGCAAAGAGCCGGCAGAAGGAAAACAGGTACTGCTTGGTATCACCAAAGCATCCCTGGCATCCGATTCCTTCCTGTCCGCAGCATCCTTCCAGGAGACCACCAAGGTTCTGACCGACGCTGCTATCAAGGGTAAGGTTGACCATCTGGTAGGCCTGAAAGAGAACGTTATCATCGGTAAACCGATCCCGGCCGGTACCGGTATGAAGTGCTACAGCAACATTCATCTGAATACCGACAGCATGATCGAGGAAGAAGAGGACGAGGATCTGATTCTGACCGAAGATCTTGAGGACGATGCTCCGGCAGCTCCGATGGCAGAAGCTCCGGTTGAAGAGCCGTCAGCTGAAGAGGAAGAGCCGATGCTCGACTTCGACTTTGAGGAAATGATTCCGTCAAAGGATGATACCGAGGAGTAAACCCTTCAACAAATAATAGCAAGGATTCTCCCACCTCTATAGGTGGTGAGATGAATTGCAAATAAGAAAGTTAACGGCAGTGGCGGGCGGAGAGAAATCGGTATCCCCCACTGACATGAGGCAAACCACAGTCAGCATTCTGCTGACATGTCAGACTCTGTGAAATTACCGACTGTGGATTGAAACAAGGTTAAAAAATAAATATGTCATTTGTGAAAAGCAGAGAATTTTCGGTTCGCCGGGGTCTCTGCTTTCCTTGTGTTTTCGGGAGCATTTTGTTACAATGGAGACAGAAAAGAGGGAAGCCTATGTGGATAAAAAAATTACCTGGCATCGTGGCAAATGCGGCGGTACTGATTCTGGATATATTTGTGATTCTGATGATTGCAGCGCTGTTTCTCCACCAGCAAACGGCGGGAGAGCGTGTGAAAGAGACGATTACGCGTTTTTCCACGACATCGGAGGAGTATTATTCCGAGGGAGAGGCATACAGCCAGAAGAGCGACCGGGTGCATACGTATGCGGTGAAAGAACAGTCTAAATAAGAGGAAAAGATGAGGTAAACTATGCTCCAGAAGTGGAAAAGAAAAGGAAAAAGATTCCGCCATGTGGAAAAAGACGGAGAAGAGACGACGGAGCTTTCTGTGAAAATACAGGCGGCAAAATTTCGTGATCTGCCGATGAGTCTGCGGATTCTGATCGTGAATCTCAGTCTGTTTCTGATTCTGTGCGCCGTATTTTTTATGGCAGGCGCGTATCTGTATGCGCCGCAGGCGGCAGGACGGAATTACGTGGAAGCATGCCTGGCAGGAGACTGGAACAGTGCATACGATGTATGCCAGTTCCCGGACAGCACGTTTCTGTCGCGGAAGAACTACGTCAATGCAATGACCTGGAAAGCAAAACAGGACGGCACTGACGGGCAGGAAACACCGGAGATCAAGAGCTTTTTCATGCGCAGAAAACAGAATCTTGAGACCGGGGAAAACAGGATTTATACTGTGCGGTACACGTTAAAAGGCATGAGCGACTCGCAGGAAGAAACATTGGAGATCGCCGCCGGGGATACCGTAAAATGGAACTTCAAAGAGTGGTACGTTGTGCCGAAAGACAGCTGCGTGACGGATGTCGAAATCACCGTCCCGGCGGATGCCTCGTTCTATCTGGACGGCGTGCAGGTCGGGAAAAAGTATTTAAAAGAGACAGCAGATAACGTCAGCATCTACAAAATCCCGTATCTCTTCCTCGGCGGCCACACCATTGAACTGACCGAAAAACAGAAAGACCCATACCGCGAGATCGTCCTCGTGCAGGACAACAGCAGCATGGAATTCCTGCCGGATTTAAAACTCAACGATTCCACCGGCAAAACCATCGCCGACCGCGCAGAAGAGTCCCTGGACAAGGTATTCACAGCCGCAGCCGCCGGAAAATCCTTCAGCACCATCAAAAATGAATTTTCCGCCGACACCGCCGTACAGAAAACCGCCAAAGAACAGTACCAGCAGCTCTGCGATGCCTACCTGAACAGCGACACCAACACCGGAATCACCAGCATCACCGTGAGCAGCGTCTCCACAACCGTAACCAACGAATCCAACCAGATGAAGATCGAAACCAACGTGACCGCTGCGATCGAGCGACGAACCCGTTTCCTCCATTTCTTCCGCAAAACCAAAATAGAGACCGTCACCTGGAAACTCGAGTCCGTTGTGACGCTGGAAAACGAAAAATGGGTGATGGGCAGCGATTTCCTGACTAAAATAGGACATGAGGCATAAGGTGTTTGCTTCCGTTGTTCTGGCAACGTTAAAACTTTGCAGTTACTCTTAAGCAGAGAGGATAATCAGGCTGGACAGGTGAAAGACCTGTGATTTGGTGGCAAAGCACCAGAAAGAAACCAGGTTTTTTAAAAGAGAGTGACAAAGAGTGATTTTGTATCCGCTTTTACCATGGGTGCAGAGTCACTCTTTTTTTGTGACAAGATGTTAAGAAACGATAAACATTAATTTACCAGAAGTGGAAAAATGTAAGAATTTGTGCCTTGCATCTTAGGTCAGATCACGTTATGATAGTAAGTAGAAAAATGTCGAAAAACGTTTGTGTTACGATGGAAGAAAGTTCCGCAAAGGGGCGGGACGATGGAGTATAAACAGATCATATGGAAAGAAAATCATTGAAACAGAGAAGAAAGCAGATGCGCCGCAGACAGATGATGCAGAAAGTATCACGGATTTCCCTGTGTGTGGTAATCGGCCTTCTTTTTCTTGCGCTTATCTGGAAATTTGCGGGAGCGCAGCTTGCGAAAAAAGGAATTGTACTGAGTAATGACACAGCCGCAAAGACGGTGAGCGAGACGGCGCCGGAGGCGGAGGACGGATCGGGAAATGCGGGAATTAAGAAGCTTGCGGAGACCACGCCGCCGAATGAGACGCCGGGATGGCAGTACAGCTCGTCGGGCTGGTGGTACGCAACGGATGCCACAACGTACTACGTCAACGGCTGGGCAGATATCGACGGAAACCAGTACCATTTTGATTCCAATGGTTACATGGCGACCGGCTGGAAAGCGATCGGCGGAAAAGGCTGTTACTTTGATGACCAGGGTGTTTACCAGCCAGACCGCAACGGCTCGATGATGGTAGCCCTGACCTTTGATGACGGCCCAGGCGTCTATACCAGCACGCTTCTCGATACGCTGGAGCAGTACGGGGCACAGGCGACGTTCTTTATGCTCGGCAGCAATGTGGAAAAATACGGTGCAGATGTGATCCCGCGCATGGCGGCGATCGGCTGTGAGCTTGGAAACCACTCCTATGCGCATCCGAATATGAAAGAACTGAGCACCGACGACGGCCTTGCCCAGTTCCAGATGACGGATGATCTGATCGCCCAGTACAACAACGGACAGGGTGCAACTGTCATCCGTTTCCCGTATGGAAACAGCACCGATGAACTGCTCGCATCTATCGGCCGCCCGAGCATCATGTGGGATGTCGATACCCTGGACTGGCAGACAAAAAATGTACAGGCAAACATCAGCGCCGTTCTCGACAGTGTAAGCCCGGGAGACATTATCCTGATGCATGATATCCACGAGACGACCGTAGAATCGTGTGCAACGATCGTGCCGGAGCTGATCAACCGCGGGTATGAGCTTGTCACGATTCATACTCTTGCAGCGGCAAACGGCGTGGATCTTGCAGCGGGAGAGACGTATTACGGCTTCCATGGCGGAACGACAAACGAATAGAAAACAGAATAGAAAAACGACAAAGAACCGCCGGTTTACTCTCAAATCAAGAGTGAACCGGCGGTTCTTATGTCATTTTATGAAAATTTATTTCATTGCCGCTCTCTTACGAAGTCTGGAATCCAGCTCTTTCTTACGGATACGTAAGGAAACCGGAGTAACCTCAAGAAGCTCGTCCTTGTCGATGAAGTCCAGAGCCTGCTCCAGGGAAAGGATTCTCGGCGGAGTCAGACGCAGTGCCTCGTCGGAAGAAGAAGTACGGGTGTTGGTCAGGTGCTTCGTCTTGCAGACGTTCAGCTCGATATCCTCGGCCTTACCGTTCTGTCCGATAACCATACCGGCGTAAACCTTCTCGCCAGGTCCGATGAACAGAGTACCGCGCTCCTGTGCGGAGTACAGACCGTAGGTAACGGACTCGCCTGCCTCGAAAGCAATCAGGGAACCCTGTTTGCGGTATTCAATGTCGCCCTTGTACGGTGCGTAATCTTCAAACTCGGTGTTCAGGATACCAGTTCCTTTGGTGGAGGTCATGAAGATTCCACGGAAACCAATCAGGCCTCGTGCCGGGATTTCGAACTCCAGACGGGTGGAACCATCGCTTGCGCGGCTCATGCCGTGAAGCTCGCCTTTACGCTCGCTGAGGAGCTGGATGACAGTACCGGAGAACTCGTCCGGAACGTCAACGTATGCGATTTCCATTGGCTCGAGTTTGCGTCCGCGCTCGTCCTCTTTGTAGATAACCTCTGCCTTACTTACTGCGAACTCATATCCCTCACGGCGCATGTTTTCGATCAGGACGGACAGATGCAGCTCACCACGGCCGGAAACCTTGAAGCAGTCTGCGGAATCAGTCTCCTCGACGCGGAGAGAAACGTCAGTGTTCAGCTCACGCATCAGACGGTCACGCAGGTGGCGGGAAGTTACGTATTTACCTTCTTTACCGGCCAGCGGGCTGTCGTTTACGATGAAGTTCATGGAAATAGTCGGCTCGGAGATTTTCTGGAACGGGATGGAAACCGGGTTGTCCAGATCGCCGCAGAGAGTATCTCCGATGTGGATATCCGGGATACCGGAAACAGCAACGATAGAACCGATGCCTGCCTCAGTAACCTCTACTTTTTTCAGTCCGTCAAATTCATACAGTTTGCTGACCTTTACTTTTTTCTTCTTGGTCAGATCGTGGTGGTTGACCAGCATAACGTCCTGGTTCACGCGGATCGTTCCGTTTTCAACTTTGCCGACACCGATACGTCCAACGTATTCGTTGTAGTCGATGGTACTGATCAGAAGCTGTGTGCCAGCTTCCGGATCGCCGGTCGGAGCCGGGATGTATTTCAGAATGGTCTCGAACAGAGGTGTCATATCCTTCGGGGTGTCGTTCAGATCGAGTACGGCATGACCCAGCTTTGCGGATGCGTACAGGAACGGACAGTCAAGCTGCTCGTCGGATGCGTCGAGATCCATCAGAAGCTCAAGCACTTCGTCGATGACTTCGTCCGGGCGTGCCTCCGGGCGGTCGATTTTGTTGATGCAGACGATAACGGAAAGATTCAGCTCAAGTGCTTTTTTCAGCACGAATTTGGTCTGCGGCATAGCGCCCTCGAATGCGTCTACAACCAGAATAACGCCGTCTACCATTTTCAGAACTCGCTCAACCTCGCCGCCGAAGTCCGCATGGCCTGGGGTGTCGATGATGTTGATTTTCGTTCCTTTGTAGTAAACTGCTGTATTTTTGGAAAGAATGGTGATTCCACGCTCACGCTCGATATCGTTCGAGTCCATGACACGTTCCTGAACCTCCTGATTGGCACGGAAAACGCCACTCTGTTTCAGAAGCTCGTCTACCAGTGTAGTTTTACCATGATCGACATGGGCGATGATGGCAACGTTTCTTACATCTTCTCTCGTTGTTTTCATTTCTTCATTCCTCTTCCTATGGGTTGACCCTGCCGGGTTCAATTTTTCAAAATTTCAAGCCGGCCGGGAATGTTTATCACAGCACAAAGGCAGGTGCCTTGCCGTTTTGTCTCTGCTGGATGCCTGCCTATCTGAACTATTATAGCACAGAACAGAGAAAAAAAACAGGGAAGATGTGACATTTTTTGTATTGCAATGGTAGAAAATACGAAGCATGTGGTGCGGTTTTTACAGAAACATATACAAAAAATTGGGCAGAATGCTGATTTGAATAGAAATAAAAAAATCTGGAAAAAAGTGGTTCTGAAAAAGAAATGTGGTTCATACATTAGGATTATAGATCAGCAAAGTACCGATCAGAAATCAATATTCAGAAAGAAAAGACAAAGGAAGGGGATTTTCATTATGGCAGACAAGATGATTGAAAACAATCAGGTGGTTATCATGGGAGAGATTGTCTCCCCGTTTACATTCAGCCATCAGGTATTCGGAGAGGGCTTTTACCTCGTCGATGTGATGGTCAAGCGGTTGAGTGAATCGCAGGACATCATTCCGGTGATGGTCTCCGAGCGGCTGGTGGACGTATCACAGGATTACCAGGGTGAGTGGATCTGCATCAGCGGTCAGTTTCGGTCCTACAACCGCCACGAGGAGAAGAAGAACCGTCTGGTACTCTCCGTATTTGCGCGGGAATTAAGCTTCGTGGAGGAAGAGGACGATTCCGTCAAATCCAACCAGATTTACCTCGATGGATACATATGTAAACCGCCGGTCTACCGGAAAACACCTCTGGGAAGAGAGATCGCCGACCTTCTGATCGCGGTCAACCGTCCGTATGGAAAATCAGATTATATCCCGTGCATCTGCTGGGGACGGAATGCGCGGTATGCCTCTGCGTTTGCCGTGGGCGGCCACGTTCTCATCTGGGGACGGATCCAGAGCCGGGAATATATGAAGCGGCTGAGCGAGACGGAAATGGAAAAGCGGACCGCGTATGAGGTTTCGGTGAGCAAGCTGGAATATAGTGAGAGTTAAAGCGCGATCCGCTGTTGACAAGAAAATTTAATGATGCTATAGTAAAAGCAGAACTGAAGTGGATAGAGGTCGCATTACTTCAAGAGTACCTTTTCGGATGCCTCAGCAGCAAAAGAAGAAGAGGAAAAGGGAAGAATGCCGAAGGACATCCGGCGCTGAACCGGTATGCTCCTGGGCGCAGGTTGAAAAAATCTGCGACTGTCATCGAGAGATGGAGAGCTATCTGATCATAGATACTGCGTATGTGTGAATTTGGAGGCGATCTTATCTGGGATGAGGCGCCTCTTTTTTAAACGGAAAGTGAAATTTTCCGTGGGAGATAAGCTCCGGCGACTGATTTCTTATGGTTTTATCTGACACAACATACAGGAGGAAAAGAGAATGTCTATTTTTAAAGGTGCAGCTGTTGCAATTATCACACCGATGACCGAAACACAGGAAGTGAATTACGAAAAACTCGGAGAACTGATTGAGGAGCAGATCGCCGGCGGAACCGACGCCATCGTTATCTGCGGAACCACCGGTGAGGCTTCGACCCTGTCCCATGAGGAGCATCTGGATGCCATCAAATATACCGTGGAAAAAGTAAATCACAGAATCCCGGTAATTGCAGGAACCGGCTCCAACAGCACGGAGACAGCAATTTATCTGTCTCAGGAAGCAGAAAAATACGGCGTGGACGGACTTCTTCTCGTTTCTCCGTATTACAATAAAGCAACACAGAAGGGCCTGATTGCACACTTTACCGCAATCGCAGACAGCGTCAAAGTGCCGGTCATCCTTTACAACATTCAGGGCAGAACCGGCGTAAACATTGCACCGGAAACGATCGTCTATCTGTTCAACAACGTTGAGAATATCGTTGCAGTCAAAGAGGCTTCCGGAAACATTTCCCAGGTCGCAAAAATTATGCAGCTGACCGATGGAAAGATCGATCTGTACTCCGGAAACGACGATCAGGTTGTGCCGATCCTTTCCCTTGGCGGAAGCGGTGTAATCTCCGTTCTTTCCAACGTAGCACCGCGTGAGACCCACGACATGGTACAGAAATTCCTCGACGGCGATGTGGCCGGATCCAGAGAAATCCAGCTGAGAGCACTGCCGCTCATCGATGCGCTGTTCTGCGAAGTAAACCCGATTCCGGTAAAAGCAGCGCTGAACCTGATGGGCAAAGAGGTTGGCCCGCTTCGTCTGCCGCTGACCGAGATGGAGCCGCAGAACCAGGAGCGCCTGGCAAAGGCTATGAAAGATTTTGGAATCAAACTGGCTTAAGTTAAGAATACACGAAGTAAAGAAGGAAAAAGACAATGGTTAAAATTATTATGCATGGCTGCAACGGCCATATGGGACAGGTCATCACCGGCCTGGTAAAAGAAGATGCAAATGCAGAAATCATAGCCGGAATCGATATGAACGACAACGGCCAGAACGATTATCCGGTATTCAAAAGCCTGGCAGAATGCGATGTTCCGGCAGACGTAGTCGTTGACTTTTCTTCCTACAAGGCAGCCGACGCACTGCTCGATGCCTGCAAGGAGAAAAAACTTCCACTCGTCCTCTGCACCACAGGCCTCACCGAGGATCAGCTCAAAAAAGTGCAGGAGACCAGCAAAGAAATCCCGGTTCTCCGCTCTGCAAATATGTCCCTTGGTGTGAATACGCTGATGAAACTGGTACAGGCAGCTGCAAAAGTGCTTGCCGAAGCAGGCTTTGATATGGAGATCGTGGAGAAACACCACAAACTGAAATGCGACGCTCCAAGCGGAACCGCCATCGCCCTGGCAGACAGCCTGAACGCGGCAATGGACAACCAGTACCACTACGTATACGACAGAAGCCAGCGCCACGAGCAGCGTGACCCGAAAGAAATCGGAATCTCTGCTGTACGCGGCGGCACCATCGTCGGCGACCACGACGTCATCTTCGCAGGCCCGGACGAGGTTGTTACCCTGTCCCACAGAGCATATTCCAAAGGAGTTTTCGGAAAAGGAGCTGTAGAGGCTGCAAAATTCCTGGCTGGAAAACCGGCTGGCATGTATGACATGCAGGATGTCATTGCTGCGAAATAAGGCAGAAACAGGGAAAAAGTGAATAGAAACCAGAAAGTGCGCAACGAAAATGCGAAACGTTGCGCACTTTTTCTTTTCTTACAACGGGATTTTCGGAATTGAGGAAGTTATTTTGCAGAATATTTGGCAGAATACACAAGAAAAAATACGGAATATCAAAAGAGAACGTGAAAATCGCAAACGGTAATGGAAAAATCAATGCGCAACAAGGTAAAACGCTAAAGTTGCGCGTTTTGCACAAAAAATAGTAAAACAGTATATTTCGACAAGAAATATCTTATAAAAACTGCGAATTGTAAACAATATGCCGAAATGATATGATAATGGCACAAAGAAAAATAAAGAGTTGAGCAACAAAAAGTTGCGCAAACAAGAAAGGGAATGAGAAGATGAAAAAGAATGGTTGGAAAGGGTTTTGCAAAAAGCTCTACAAGTACCGGGTATTTCTTCTGATGCTTGCACCGGCAGTAATTTATACCCTGATTTTTTCCTACTACCCGATGACAGGAATTGTAATGGCATTCAAAAAATACTCCTACGCAGGAGGTATCTGGGGAAGCCCGTGGAACGGATTTGATAACTTCAAGTTCTTCTTTAAATCAGGACAGGCCGGACTCGTTACCAGAAATACCGTGCTGTATAATCTGGCATTTATTGTGATCAACACGACGATGCAGATTGCCGTTGCCGTGCTTCTGACCGAGATCCGCAACAAACATTACCGTAAGATCACACAGTCGCTGATGTTTCTGCCGTATTTCATTTCCTGGGTTATCGTAGGAGTTATGGCATTCAATATTTTCAGTTCCGACTACGGTTTTCTGAACCGACTGATTGAAACCTTCGGTGGAACACCAATCAAGTTTTACACGACACCAAAGGCATGGCCGTTTATCCTTGTCTTCTTTAATGTATGGAAGGGAATCGGATACGGTTCTGTTATGTACCTGGCAGCAATTATGGGAATTGACACTTCGATTTATGAAGCAGCCCGCATCGACGGAGCAAACGTGTTCCAGCGAATTTTCAAAGTAACAATCCCGATGATCATGCCGACCACAATCATCCTGCTTCTGCTATCCGTCGGAGGCATCTTCAAAGGAAACTTTGATATGTTCTACAACTTGGTTGGAAGTAACGGTCTTCTGTACAACTACACCGATGTAATTGATACCCTGACGTTCCGTGCCTTAATCAGCAGCAACGACTTCGGAATGTCCGCAGCTGTTGGTCTGTATCAGTCGGTACTGTGCTTTATCACTGTCGTAATCGTAAACAAACTGGTTGGTCTTTATGATAAAGACTACACCTTATTCTAGGAGGGATGAAAAGTGGGATCTTCCAGTCATACAAGTAAAATCAAAAGAGGAAAAGATGCGGTTGCACTTGATATCATCGCGTACGGATTCTGCGGAATCATCGCGCTGGTCTGCCTCGTTCCTTTCATCATGATCGTATCCGGCTCGTTTTCTTCGGAATCGGCCATTATCCAGAACGGTTTCAGCCTTCTGCCGCAGGATTTCAGCCTGGAGGCATACAAAACCGTATTTAAAGATCCTATGGTTGTCTTCCGCGCATACGGCACGACCATCGGTCTGACCATCGTCGGAACGGTACTTGGTCTGCTGCTGCAGACTATGACAGCTTATGTACTGTCACGTAAGGAGTTTGAGTGGAGAAATCAGTTTTCGTTTTTCTTCTACTTTACCACTTTGTTTTCCGGCGGTCTTGTTCCGTACTACGTACTGATGACACAGACCCTGAATCTGCGGGACAGCTACCTTGCACTGCTCCTTCCGCTGCTGTTCAGCGTATACAACCTTCTGATCATGAAGAGTTACATCGTGGGACTTCCGGATTCTCTGATTGAAGCGGCCAAGATTGATGGCTGCGGCGAGTTCCGTATTCTGTTCCGGATTGTAATGCCGCTGATCAAACCGGCACTTGCTACCGTGGGCCTCTTCATTGCACTGGCTTATTGGAATGACTGGTACAATGCGATGCTGTATATCAAAGACACGAACAAGTATCCGCTGCAGTATTTCCTGTATCAGCAGGTTAATGATATTGAGGCATATAAAAAGCTTCTTGCAAACAACGCCGCAGGCTCTGCCGTCAGCGCAATCTCATTGCCGACCCAGTCCCTGAAAATGGCACTTACCATTGTAGTAACCGGCCCGATCGTTCTGGCATATCCGCTGGTACAGAAATACTTTGTACAGGGTATCACAATCGGAGCAGTCAAAGGCTGATACAAATCATGTTAATTTAACTGAATCAAGTAAGTCCCCTGTTTCCATTGCGAAAAGCAATAAGCAGGCGGGTGGGGACTTGCTTGTATCAGGAGGAGTGCAAGCTCCTTCTGATAAACTGCGGAGCAGTTATTCGGTTATGAGCAAGTAGCAAAGCGGATTGCGAATATCCGCTTGAATTACACATTATATTTATGAAGGAGGTTCTTTATGAAAAAGAGCACAAAAAAACTGGTATCTGTATTACTTGCATCCGCAATGGCAGCCGGTATGCTGGCAGGATGCGGTTCCGGCAACGGAAAGGGAAGCACGGGCGACAGCAAAAGCAGCTCCGCAGCTTCCGGCACATCGGGAGACAACCTGAGTGCAGACACTTCGGAGCATGTCGATCTGACGATGTATCTGATCGGCGACCGTACCCCGGATTTTGATGAGGTTTACGCCAAAATCAATGAGATTCTGGAAGAGAAGCTGAACTGCTCTCTGAACGTAGAATTCCTTTCCTGGGGCGAGCATGACACGAAATATTCCCTGCTGTTCTCCTCACAGGAAGATTTTGACCTGATCTTTACCGCATCGAGCTGGTGCCATTACGAGCAGACCGTTTCCCTCGGCGGATTTGCACCGCTTTCTGAGGACTTTATCAAAACGTATGCACCGGATATCTGGGAGGTTGTTCCGGAAATGGCATGGGAGCAGGCAAAGATTGACGGACAAATCTACATGGTTCCGAGCTATGCCAACGAGTTTGGTCAGGAAGTTCTGGCAGTGCGCGGTGACCTGATGGAAAAATACGGTATGGATGATATTACATCCTGGGATGACCTGATGAAGTTCTACAAAGCATGTGCAGCAGACGGTATCTATGCAAGTCAGGGCGGACCGTGGTATCCATTCTTCCAGTCCCAGGGCTATTCCACAACGGGCGGAGCACCGAAGGGCGGCGAGCTGATTCTGTATCATACCCAGGATCCGAAAGATCTTGAATTCCAGTACATCGGTGAATGGGATGCGTTCCGTGAGTACTGCCAGGAGATGAAAGACCTGGTAGACGCCGGAGCATGGTCCAGCGACGTATTAAACAGCAGCGATGAGAGACAGACCGGACTTCTGACCGGAAGAACAGCAAGCATGAGCTGGAATCTCGGAACCTGTCTTACCTACGGAAAACAGGCAAATGAGGAACATCCGGATTGGAATGTAACGATGGTAGACCCGAACAAAAACCTGTCGAAAAAAGTAAACTCTTACATCAACAACGGTGTTGCCATCAACGCAAACAGTAAAAACAAAGAGAGAGCCATGATGGTATTAAATGAATTCTACACCAACCCGGATGTTTACGATCTGGCTATGCTCGGTATCGAAGGAAAGCACTGGGAAGCAGTCGGTGATGATCAGTACAAAGTTATTGATGAGAGCGGCTATGGTGTAGCAAGTAACTGCAACTGGGGATGGAACAACTGCACCATCCAGAGAGAGGAATATCTTGAGAACAGAACGGCTCTGGACGACAAGTATGAAAGCATCAAAGATGCCTTCAACAACAACATCAAAGAAGATCATGTTTACGACGGATTTAACTTTGATTCCAGCAATGTAAGTACACAGTTTGCAGCAGTAGAGGCAGCCATCGACAATTATTATAACCCGCTGATCAACGGTCTCGTTGACGATGTGGACGCTTCCATCGATGCCATGAACGCAGCTATGGACAGCGCCGGAATCCAGGATATTCTGGATGAGATGAACCGTCAGGCAGCAGAGTATGTAGCGGAGAAAGAAGAAAAATAAAACAGTAAAATAAAACAGGGAATGGACGCGCTGGTCTGCCAGAAGCTCCGGCGCGGCCGTTCCTTCTTTTAGAGATCAAGTGATGGTTCAAAAAGCTTTGAGGGATGACTTGATTTCTAACAGCATTCGTATTAAATATAAAAATATAGGAATTTTTCAAATTTAACAGAAAGTGACAGGGTATTTTTATGACACTGGAGGAAATTGCAAAAGAGATAGGGGTATCAAAAAGTACCGTTTCCCGTGCACTGTCCGGTAAGGGCAGAATCGGAGAGAAGACCAGAAACCGGATTCTCGAGGTGGCAAAACGGGGAGAAGAGCGGGAGGAGATGGCGCGGACCCGAACGGTGACGCACAACATCGGCGTGGTACTGCCTTCAGACGTTTATTATGGAAGCGGTGTTTATTTCCAGAACTGTCTGCTCGGCGTCTGCGAATCGGCATCGATGCTCGGGTACAATGTGCTGATTACGACGAGCAACGCGCATGATATTTCAGAGCTGCAGTCGCTGGTGGAGTCGAACCGGGTGGATGGTATGCTCCTGACACGTGCGCTTGAGGATGACCGTGCGCTGCAGTATTTAAGTCAGGCAAATTTCCCGACAGCACTGACGGGAACATGCCGGTATGACAACATTATCCAGGTGGATACCGACAATGAGGGTGCGGCAGAGAAAATGACAACGCTGCTGATCGGAAAGGGATTCCGCAGATTTGCGTTTCTTGTCAAGGATATGAGCTATAACGTAGACCGCAAGCGTCACGAAGGTTTCTGCCGGGCGCTGATTAAAAATGGAATTTCCGAGAAGGATCAGCTTTTCTACAATGGTTCGATCCGTATGGAGTTTCTGGATGCGATCATTGAAAATATTATATCCAAAAAAGTGGAATGCATCATCTGTGGCGACGACGAGATTTGTACGATGGTGATGTCCCGGCTCCAGGCGGAAGGCTATCGAATTCCCAAGGACGTCGCGATTGCTTCGCTCTACAACAGCACCAATCTGGACTGCTATTCCCCTGCAGTTACAGCAGTCAGTGTGGCAGCATCCCAGATGGGAGGCACAGCCGTGCGTCAGCTGATCCAGCGGCTCCGAGGGGAAAATTATGAGAAGAAGACGATGCTGGATTACGACATTTTATTCCGAAAATCGACAAACTAACGTAGCAGGGAGGACAGAACAATGGAATTTCAGAAGGGAATGGATCTATCTTTTATACCGGAGCTGGAAGATGCCGGAGTACAGGTGAAGGACTTTGACGGAACTGTTATGGATCCGCTGGATCTCGTTCAGAAATACGGGGTAAATTCCGTACGGCTCCGTATTTGGAATGCGCCGGAGCATGTCAGGGAGTCCGGCGGATACTGCAGCTATGCGCATACACTGGCGATGGCAAAACGGATCCGGGCACATGGCATGAGCTTTATGCTGGATTTCCATTATTCTGATTTCTGGGCGGATCCCGGTCAGCAGAGAAAGCCGAAAGATTGGGAAAACTTAAGCTTTAAAGAATTAAAAGAGGCTGTTTTTTCTTATACAAGAGATACGCTGACGGCATTAAAAGAGGAGGACGTTCTGCCGGATATTGTTCAGATCGGAAATGAGATCCGAAGCGGCCTTCTGTTTCCGGACGGAGAGCTGCCGGATTATACAAAAATGGTACAGCTTGTAAATGCCGGAATCCGCGGTGCGCGGGCTGCAGCCGGAAAAGATGAGATGCAGGTTATGATCCATCTCGACCAGGGCGGACGGTATTTCTATCTGAAAGAGTGGTTTGACTGTTCCTTTGAGGCAGGACTCGAGGATTTTGACCTGATCGGACTTTCCTATTATCCATTCTGGCACGGCACTTTCACGGATCTGAAAGAGACAATGACGAAGCTGATCCAGGATTACAAAAAGCCGATTATGGTCGTTGAGACGGCGCATGCATGGAGAAAGAGTGCGCATGGGTTTATCGATGAACAGCAGGAAAAAATCGCAGGATTTCCGGCGACGCCTGCCGGACAGAAGCAGGTGCTGGATCTGGTTGCCAATATCGTTGCTTCGCTGCCGGATGAAATGGGGCAGGGTATCTATTACTGGGAACCGATCTGTGTTCCGAAAGACGGTGAGGGCGGCTGGTCGGAAAATATGGGTCTGCTGGAGGAGAAGGGAACCATCATGGAGGGCATTCGTTCTTTCCTGTTTACACGGAATGATGCCTGTCCGGAAAAACCGGCCAAGATTTACGAGCCGGAGCCAATGACCGTAGTAAAAGACGAAGCATGCGGTCTGCCGGAGATGCTCCCGGTTTTGCTGTATGACGGAATGGTGGAGCAGCGGCGGGTAAACTGGAACGAAGTGCCGGACACACGCGTGACAGGCGAATATGATGTGACAGGAAATGTGGAAGGTGTTCCGTTTGCTGCACATGCGAAGATCTGCGTGGTGGAAGAGCTGCCGGAGGCGGAGAATCTGTTGCTCGATGTCGGCTGGGAAGACGGCCTGGCGCGCTGGAACGTAGAAAAATCCGAGGATGCCGTTGCAGTACAGCTGTTTCCGGAGTTTGTCGATCCGTTCCCAGCTCCGCCGGTGAATGCGGTACGCGTAGAAGCACCGAAAAACTTTACGTTTTCGATCTGCCAGACGGTAAAGGTACAGGAGGCAGGAACGTATACATTATCTGTTGCCTTTCAGGGAACCGATACAACAAATGTGGATGTGCGGCTGTTCCTCAATACGGAAGAGGGAAAAGAAGAGACTGTGATTCATCCGACAGAACATGCATGGACCGGCTACAAAGTGACATGCGAAATCAGAAAACCGCAGGAAGTCACTGCCGGAATCCGAATTTCATCGCCGCCGATGTACGGCATGATGCGGAATTTCTGTCTGCAGACAGTAAAAAGAGAGGGACAATAAGACGATGAGAGCAGAGTACAGCTATTGCAGGGATTATCTGATTAAAAATGGAAAACCGTGGTTTCCGGTGATGGGCGAAATGCATTACAGTCGGTACCGCAAAGAGTGGTGGGAGGAATCACTGCGCAAAATAAAGGCGGGCGGAGTTTCTGTCGTCTCGGCCTATGTGATCTGGATTCACCACGAGGAAGAGGAAAATGTGTTTGATTTTGAAGGATGCCGGGATATCGGAACGTTTGTAAGACTGTGCCGGAAAGTCGGACTGTCGGTATTCTTGCGTATCGGACCGTTTGTGCACGGGGAAGTGCGGAACGGCGGATTCCCGGACTGGATCATCGAGAGAGAGAAAGAGGGCATGGCGATCCGCTGTAACAACGAGGAATATCTTGGCTATGTCAGACGGTTCTGGAAAAAGGTTTATGCGCAGGTCGATGGATGCATGGAAAAGGACGGCGGTCCGGTGATCGGTATTCAGATCGAGAATGAGTACGGCCACGTCGGCGGTCTGCAGGGACCGGAGGGCGAGGCGCATATCCGCACATTGACAGCAATGGCAAAGGAAATTGGCTTTGATGTGCCGCTGTACACGGCGACCGGTTGGGGCGGAGCCTGCATCGGCGATCTGCTTCCGGTCATGGGCGGCTACTGTGAAGCACCATGGGATCAGAGAACGTGCGAGATTGAGCCGAACGCAAACTTTGTGTTCAGCCACACAAGGAACGATGCACTGATTGCGTGTGATCATCATGTGGAAAATGCAAACAGTTACAACGAGGAGGATTTTCCGTTTTTGACGGCAGAACTTGGAGGCGGGCTTCAGGTTACCATGCACAGAAGACCGGTGGCGAAGGGATGCGATGTCGGAGCGATGTCTACCGTAAAAATGGGAAGTGGAGCAGGGCTGCTCGGCTACTATATGTACCACGGCGGCAGCAATCCGAAGGGAAAACTGTCCACCCTGCAGGAGAGCCGCGCGACAGGATATCTGAACGACCTGCCGGAGATCAATTACGATTTCAACGCGCCGATCCGGCAGTACGGAACAATCTCGGACAGCTATCGGGAGATCAAGCTGCTGGCGCTGTTTTTGAATGATTTTGGCGAGGATATGGCCTCACTTCGGTCTGAAATTCCAACGATAAGGATTCTGCCGGGAGATATGCACACGGTTCGGACAGCGTGCCGTCACGATGCGGACCATGGATACGTCTTTTTTAACAATTACCAGAGAAGATGGAAGATGGATGATCATCCACAGGTGAAACTGGAGGGACTCCTGGATGGAAAAGCGAGCGTGGGATTTCCGGCATTTGACCTGAAAGAGGGAATGTATGGATTTTTTCCGTACAATATGAAACTAAACGATGCGGTTCTTCACACGGCACTTGCCACACCGCTCTGCGTTTTACATACGAAAAAGGGAGATGCGTTCGTATTTTACGGTGATCTCGACCCGCAGATTCAGTGGGAGGGCGATGCGCGCGCAGAACTCTGCCTGATTTCCCGGCAGGAGGCGCTGAATGCATGGAAGGTGCATCTGGATCAGGATTATCTCGTTCTTTCCGAAAATTATGTCTGGGAAGAAAACGGTGAGCTTGTTGTGACAGGCAGTGGAAAAACCATGATCGCTGTGTATCCGGCAGTGGAAAAAGGCATTGTGGATTTCAAAGAGTGTGGAAAAAGAGGAAACTTTACGCTGTATGAGCGTATTTACAAAGCACAGGAGCCGGAGGCAGAGCTTGTCTGCAAAGAGCAGGATAAAGAGAAAGCAGTATACGAACTGAAGCTTGCTTATCCGGGCGAAAAAAATTATCACGATGCGTTTGCTTTTCTGACCTGGTACGGAAACCGTATGGAAGTGTTTGATGGGGAAGAGAAAATCAACGATTATTTCTATACCGGTCAGGAGGCCCTGTTAAGCCTTGGCTATTTTGAGTTTCCGGAGAAACTGAAACTCGTTGTCTATCCTCTGCATCCGGGTGATCCGATTTTTCTGGAAAAGCAGCCGGATGCAGCGGATGGATGTGCCTGCAAAATTGAGAAGCTGCACGTAGAGACGATATTTCGATGAACAGAGAAAGGAAAACGAACATGAACCAGAGTGGATTTATCTATGGAGGGGATTATAACCCGGAGCAGTGGCTTGCGATGCCGGAAATTCTGGAGCAGGATATCGAATATATGAAGGAGGCGCATATCAACGAGGTGACGCTTGGTGTCTTTTCCTGGTCTGTGCTCGAGCCGGAGGAGGGTGTATACCACCTGGAATGGCTGGAAAAGATCATGGATCAGCTGTATAAGAATGAGATTTCAGTAATTCTCTCGACACCGTCTGCAGCACGCCCGAAGTGGCTTGCAGACAAATACCCGGAGGTACTGCGCGTAAACGCGGACCGCACGAAAAATCTGTTCGGCGGACGCCATAATCACTGTTATACTTCGCCGGTTTACCGGGAAAAGGTGGGGAAAATTGATCGCCTGCTGAGCGAGAAGTTTGGAAAGCACCCGGCGGTAAAAATGTGGCACATTTCGAATGAACTGAGTGGAGAATGCCATTGCCCGCTCTGCCAGAAGGCATTTCAGGGGTGGCTGAAGAAAAAATATGAGACGATTGATGCATTGAATATGTCGTGGAATACAACGTTCTGGAGCCATTCGTATCAGAATTTTGAGCAGATTGAGAGTCCGTCCCCAAAGGGTGAGATGGGGCTTCACGGACTGAATCTTGACTGGAAACGGTTTGTGACAGATCAGACAGCAGACTTTGTTGCCTGGGAAAAAGCAGCGATCCGCGCGGGCGGTTCCGAACTTCCGGTGACAATCAACATGATGTATGATTTCCAGGGACTGAATTATCATAAGTTCAAGGATCTGATTGATGTGGTGTCATGGGATAATTATCCGACCTGGCACAAGGAAGCAGAAGAGGTGACTGCGCTTGATGCGGCACTGCAGCACGATTTTATGCGGAGTTTGATGAAAAAACCGTTCCTTCTGATGGAGTCCTGCCCGACAAGCACGAACTGGCAGAGTGTCAGCAAGCTGAAACGGCCTGGGCTTTTAAAGGCGGCATCGCTGCAGGCAGTGGCGCATGGTTCCGACAGTGTCCAGTATTTCCAGATCCGCCAGAGCCGCGGTGCGAGCGAGAAGTTCCACGGGGCGGTCATTGACCACTACGGCGGAAAGGATACGCGCGTGTTCCGTGAGGTGACAGAGACGGGCGAGGCGCTTTTGGATCTGGCGCAGATTGCGGGAAGCACGACGAAGGCACAGGCTGCAATTTTGCATGACTGCGAAAGCCGCTGGGCCATGGAGGATGCGCAGGGACCACGGAATATGGGACTGCATTACATGAATACCGTGAAGAAAGTATATGGCGGTCTTCGGAAACTGGGTGTGAATGTGGATTTCCTTGATATGGAGGAGAGTCTTTCCGGCTACCGGATTGTCTTTGCACCGATGCTGTATCTGTTTCGGGCCGGAATTGAGGAAAAAATCCGGAATTTCGTGGCAGACGGCGGCACCTTTGTGATGACATACTGGTCGGGAGTTGTGGATGAAAACGACCTCTGTTTCCTCGGCGGAACCCCGCACGGACTGATGGATGTATTCGGCCTGCGGAGCACCGAGCTGGACGCATTGTATGATCAGGATGTGAATGCGGGTGTGGGAGAAGGAAAGACATATGAAATCCGAAATTTCTGCGACCTGGTAAAAACGAACGGTGCCGAAACGCTGCTGGCATACCGTGACGATTTCTATGCGGGATATCCGGCACTGACGAAAAATGTATTTGGAGAGGGCGAGGCGTATTATGTCTGCGCAGATTTTGAACAGGCATTTTACGATGACTTCTGCCGGAAATTGGCAGAAGAAAAAGGCCTGGAACGCGCGGCAGCCGAAATCCCGGAAGGGCTCGATGTTGCAACAAGGGAGGATGAGAAATACAAGTATCTGTTTGTACAGAACTACGGAGCTGAACCGGCTGCATTTCCGATGGATACGGAAACATACCAGCCGATGACGGGAGAGTATGATGGAGTGGTCAGAAGATTTGAGACGGTTGTGTTTCGAAAAGAAAAATAGAAGTTAGGGAATAGAAACAGACGGCAGGCTGTGTGTGAGTACACAGCCTGCCGTCTTTTGAATGGACGGTTATTTCAGTTCCTGTTCCGCCTTTTTCCAGACCTCTTCGTCCAGATCGGTCAGTGCCAGTGCATCGGCGAGTTCACGCACTCGTTTTACGGTGAGATAAAAATAATTCACGCCGCAGGTCAATGTCCGTTTTAAGGAACGGGCAAGGACACTGCCATGCGTTTCCAGCCCGGCGCGGTCGAATTCGGCGAGGTAGCCTTCGAGATCGTAGGGAATCTGAAAACATTCGATCTGCCATGTGCTGTTTTCCAGCGTCAGAATCGCGAAATGGGCATGGCCGCCGACTCCATCAAGCGCAAGCCCAAGGGAACCGGGATTCAGGTATGTTTTTCCGGCATATTCTCTTTGCTCCTGCTTGTGGCTGTGCCCGCCGAGCAGGATTGCGGCATCGAGATTTTCCAGATGGGACAGCAAAAGCTCCGGATGCAGACCGAAATTCCCACGGAGTTCTCCGGGCGCGCCGTGACAGAGACGAAGTGCCGGGAAGAGAGATTCGCGGCAGGTATCCGGTATGATTTCTTCCTGCGGAACAAAAACAGGAATCAGCCGGCCTGACTCATGCATTTTTCCGACCAGAACTCCGTCTGTCGGCAGCTGTTCGAAAAATTCCAGATCCTGTCCGGTAAGATTCCGAAACGTATAATCCAAAAGTCCGCTTGTCGAGGAACCTGCCTTCCAGTTCTGCGGATGCCGGAGATTTTCCAGCAGATATTCTTCCCTGTTTCCCCGCACCAGATAGCAGGGAAACTCCTCCTGCATTTCGCGAAGCACTCTCATCATCCGTTGCGGAAAAGGCCCGTCTGTTACAAAATCTCCCAGCCCGATGATACCGTCGATCTCCTGACTGCGAAGAAATGCCAGCACCTTTGCGAGCGCATAATAATTCCCGTGAAGATCACTGATTACTGCTAATTTCATGTGTCGTCCTTTCTGTGATATTGAGTCAAAAGGTGTTTTGTCCCAACATCTCTCTATATCAAAATTATAAAATGCGAGATACTGTTTCGATTTTATCAGATGGAGAGAAAGAACGCAATTTAAAAACCTGCTGACAGAAAAAGCATGTTATGATAAGATCAAAGGCAGAGAGTTTCGAATATCTTTACTGTCGGAGGGAATGTATGATTAATCGGGAAGACATGCTGGAGCTGACGAGGAGGATGACGCCGGCGCGGACTTCGTTTGTGCGGATGGCGGGTTGCTATACGGATTCGGATGGGGAGTATGACGGCAGTTTCAACATTCATTTTCTGAAACTGTCCGGTTCGGAAAAGGCCAGGAATCTGGCGATTGCCAAGAAAATTCCGTTTGCGGAATCGAATGAGAAGCTGCGGGAATACCGTTTTCCGGAAACATCCCAGGGGCCGGGCAGTATCTGGCAGATGCTGATGGCGCTGCGGGAATGCGGACTGAAGAACGATGCGCTGTTGGAAACGTTCTATGATATCCTGATCGAAGGATTGCAGATTCACGGGGCTTATGCCATTTACATGTTTTATGACCGGTATGATATTCCTGCAAAGGCTTTCGATAAAGAGCGCCTGGGGGAATCCGAGGAGATGTTCCCCTATCTGATCTGCGCTGTCTGCCCGTTGGTTGGAGAATACGAGCCGGGAAATCCTATCTGTGGATTTCTGTTCCCTGCCTTTGTGGACCGGAGCGGAGATCTGGAACGGGTTGATATTTATGCAGAGCGTGCAGCGTGGGGCGATCAGATGGCCAGCATTCTTGGCGCGAAGGGCAGAAAATTCAGATGCGGTCTGTAAAAGAAAAAATCAAAAGTGACGGATCAAACCAGGTGCTGATGTGCCTGGCAGTAAAAAAACTTCCCGGCGAACCTGCATATATCGTTCGCCAAGGGAAGTTTTTTAGATACGGGAGCAGCAGAAGTGCATATTTACTGTGCCATCCCCGCTCCATTCTGTGTAGTTGCTCCGTTTTCCTGCGGATTCTGCGTCTCATTGTCGCCGCCGCTTACCACATCGTCCACCGCGCGGCCGACATCCTCAACGCCCTCACCGACACCACGGGTCACATCTTCAGCGGCGTCGCCGACATCATCTCCAAGGGTATTTCTATCCCCGGTATTTGTACCGTTCGTACCGTTGGCATTCCCATCGGTGCCCTCCGTCACATCATTTACATTGTCGTTTGACGGCATCTCTGTCGTATTGACATCGTTTCTGTTATCCGTCTGTCCCATGTCGCTCTCCGTGTTGGTATTGCCATTTCCGGTGTCGTTCGTGGTGTTGTTTCCACAGGCCGTCATCCCGGCCAGTAATACCGCCAATGCCAGCGTCATACACACTCTTCTGATTTTTCTCATCTTCAAAATCTCCTTTCCCTAACAGTGTCTGGACAGTTGCTAGTATTTGAAAAATGCCGGAAAATATACGGAAAAAAGAGGCTTTTGGAAATCTTGACAAAGGAAGAAAAAAACACTAAAACAAAAAGTACGAAAACGGACTAAAAACGAAAACAGGATATATCGAAATGGAAGTCAATCCGGCAAACCGGCGGGAAAAAATCATCAGTCTGACTGAAACGGGAAAACAGTATGCGAGAGAGCTGGTTCTTCCGCTGTTTCAGTCCGAGGAGGAAGCTGCGGCGCAGTTTACGGAGCAGGAGATGAAAGAAGTAATCCGGATGCAGGAAAAATTTGCCGATGCACTGGCAAAGAGTATGGAGGAAAAGGTATCCATAGTTCACAATCTGTCCGCTTCGTGATATGATAACAGCAGAATTCGAAAAGGAGAGAAAGAGAATGAAAGAAGAACTGAAGAAATCCCTTCGCACCTACGGCGCCCTGCTGCTGCTCGGTGTGACCGGCGTTCCGCTCGGTGCGGCAGTCGGTCTGATTGAGGCGCTGTTCTGCCGTCTGCTTTTGAAAGTCACGGCTGTTCGCGTGGCACATCTTTTCTGGTGTCTGCCGTTTCTCGCTATGGCAGGTCTTGTGATCGTGGCAGTCAATCAGAAATTCGGTGGCAGGGGAAAAGGAGGCATGAGTCTGATTTTTGATGTAGCGTATGAAGAGGAGACAGAGCTTCCGCTTCGCATGATTCCGCTGGCAATGCTCTCAACGGCGTTGACGCATCTGTTCGGTGGAAGTGCCGGCCGCGAGGGCGTTGCCGTTCAGATCGGTGCTGTGTTTTCCTATTTTGCCGGCAAAAAATTACCGTTTAAAAACGCGCCTGGTATCTTTCTGGTAACCGGTATGGCCGCCGGCTTTGCGGGCATGTTCGGAACGCCGATTGCAGCTGTGATCTTTGCGGTAGAGGTGCTCGCTGCGGGTGAAATGCGGTACGAGGCACTGCTTCCGGCGTTTACCGCATCTTTCTCTGCGAGCGCTGTAGCTTCCCTGCTTGGAATCCGCAAAGAAAATCTGGCTGTCCACATCAGCGAAAGCCTGACACCGTTCCTGCTGGTGCGTCTGATTACACTTGGTATTATTTTTGGAATCACAGGCGGCCTCTTCGCCTGGTGCTTAAAGCACACGAAAAAATATCTCGGCGAAAAAATCAAAAATCCGCTGGTACGTGTTTTCTCCATCGGTGTTATCCTTAGCATTCTGTTCCTGCTTCTGTACCGCGGACGGTATTGCGGCTTTGGAACGAATCTGGTGGAAGCGGTATTTCATGGGGAAAAGGTATATGCATATGACTGGGCGCTGAAATTTATCCTGACAATTCTGACGCTGTCCGCCGGGTTTCAGGGCGGCGAGGTAACACCGCTGTTTACCATCGGAGCAACCCTGGGAGCAGTCCTTGGCAATCTGTTCGGTATTCCGGTGGAGCTTTCCGCGGCGCTTGGCTATGCGGCGGTTTTTGGCGGCGGAACCAACACCTTACTGGCGGCTATTTTCATCGGCGGCGAGATTTTTGGCTACGATTATCTGCCATATTTCTTTATTGTCTGCACCGCGGCCTACGTATTCAACCGCAACAGCTCGATCTATTCCCGCCAGAAACTGACGAAATACAGCTGCTGATAACAGAAACGTCACAAAGTTATCACACACCGTTACGTGTTACAGTTCACTGGTGCCCAGCGAACTGTAACATTCGCAGCCCTCATTTAAAGTTTTGCTTCGCAAAAGGAGGGTTGCTCACACCTGAAACATGTTCTTACGCAGCGAAATAGCAAGTGTTTCACTGCTGAGTGAACAGTAACGGTTACGTTACGATACGGGTTGACGCGTTTCCGGGAATGAGGTTATACTAGAGGTATCATATACGAAAAAGGAGTAACGAATTATGAAAGGTATCGTACTTGCCGGAGGTTCCGGCACACGTCTTTATCCGTTAACTATGGTAACATCGAAACAGCTTCTCCCGATCTATGACAAGCCGATGATCTATTATCCGCTGTCTGTTCTTATGAATGCAGGCATCCGCGACATCCTGATCATCTCCACCCCGCAGGACACCCCGCGTTTCGAGGCACTGCTCGGTGACGGCCATCAGTTCGGTGTACAGCTTTCCTACAAGGTACAGCCAAGCCCGGACGGACTGGCACAGGCCTTCATCATCGGCGAGGAGTTCATCGGGGATGATTCCGTTGCCATGGTGCTCGGCGACAACATCTTCTTCGGACACGGTCTGAACAAACGCCTGAAAGCAGCAGTAGAAAACGCTGAGACCGGAAAAGGCGCAACCGTATTCGGCTATTATGTAGATGATCCGGAGCGTTTCGGGATCGTAGAATTTGACTCCGAGGGAAAAGCCATCTCCATCGAAGAGAAACCGGAGAAACCGAAATCAAACTATTGTGTTACAGGTCTGTATTTCTATGACAACAAAGTCGTAGAGTATGCAAAGAACCTGAAACCGTCACCGCGCGGAGAGCTTGAGATCACCGACCTGAACCGGATCTATCTGGAAGACGGCAGCCTGAACGTTGAGCTTCTCGGACAGGGCTTCACCTGGCTGGATACCGGTACACATGAGAGTCTGGTAGAGGCAACCAACTTCGTAAAAACCATCGAGACCCATCAGCACCGCAAGATCGCGTGCCTCGAGGAGATCGGTTACCTGAACGGCTGGATCGGCAAAGACCAGCTTCTGACCGACATCGAACCACTGAAGAAAAATCAGTACGGCCAGTATCTGATGGATGTGATGAACGGAAAATATATCGACAAATAAAAGCGAACAGCGTTGAAGAAAACTGCCCCGGAAGAAAAATCCGGGGCAGTTTTTGAAAAAAATGCTTGACCATGACATAACGTCATCCTTTATACTCATGGTACAAACAGAAAATCAGACTGAAAAACAAGAGACAGACAAAACATAACGATAACAAAATCAGAAAAAAGGAGAACCATTATGAGAGTATTTGTAACAGGTGTAAAAGGCCAGCTCGGCCATGACGTCATGAATGAACTTGCAAAACGCGGTCATGAAGGAATCGGCGTTGATATTGAAGAAATGGATATCACCGATGCAGAAAGCGTAAGAAAAGTCATTACCGAAGCAAATCCGGATGTCGTAATCCACTGTGCAGCATGGACCGCTGTAGACCTTGCTGAGGATGATGACAAAAAAGAAAAAGTACATCAGGTCAATGCAGTCGGAACCGAGAACATCGCAAAAGTCTGCCATGACCTTGACTGCAAAATGATCTACATCTCCACCGACTACGTATTCGACGGCCAGGGCACCCGCCCGTGGGAGCCGGATGATGAGCGTCATCCGCTGAACGTATACGGCCAGACGAAATACGAGGGAGAGCTCGCGGTAGAGAAATGGGTGAAAAAATTCTACATCGTCCGCATCGCATGGGTATTCGGCGTGAACGGAAAGAACTTCATCAAGACCATGCTGAACCTTGGAAAGACACACGATCATCTGACTGTTGTAGATGATCAGGTAGGAAGCCCGACCTACACCTACGACCTGTCCCGCCTGCTTGTTGACATGGCAGAGAAAGAGAACTACGGCCGCTACCATGCAACAAACGAGGGACTCTGCTCCTGGTATGAGTTCGCCTGCGAGATTTTCAAACAGGCCGCTGAGATCGATCCGGCTTACGGAAAAGTAAGTGTATCACCGGTAAGCTCTGACCAGTACCCGGCAAAAGCAAAACGTCCGTCCAACAGCCGCATGAGCAAAGAGAAACTGACCGAGAACGGATTCGAAAAACTGCCGACCTGGCAGGATGCGCTGCACAGATATCTGCGCGAGATCGAATTCTGATAGCAAACCCCGAAAATAATGCAAAAAAGCAGTTCTGAATTTTTTTATCCTCTTCCGGCAAGAAGACACGTTCTGCGGTGGGAGATGAATTTGGTTTCTGAGATTGCTATAAACATTTCCAATAGGCGGAGCCCCAGGTAAAACGGGGGCTCCTTTTTCTTATGCCAAACCCATGCATTCAACAGGAAGAATGCCCTTTTTTCTTTTGTGAATATTGACAGAAAATGCCGTTGAAATTCTCACATTGGATCCGGGTATTTCTGTTGACATTTGAACATGAAATTGCCATTATGAAAGCAGAATCTTTACGTATCCGGCAGGGGGCAGGAACGTGAAGATGACAAAAGAAGGCATGGGGGATGAAGCAATGAAAAAGAGTCTGTTTTACCGGGCAAAAAAGATGCCGCCATCTGCGCAGATCATGCTGCTGTTTGCCGTCGAGGGTGTATTTCTGCAATATATCACATCGATCAACGGTTTCGGCCTGAATCTGTATGCGACAAACATGGGTGCAACCGACAGTCAGATCGGCATTATCCAGATGGTGCCGAACATTGTAGCGTGTGCAGCACTGCTGCCGCTTGGAATTCTGGCGGATCGTCTGAAGTCGACAAAGACGATACCGATGCTTACGCTTCTTATGATGTGTGCCGGCTATGCATTTCTTGGAAGTGTACCGGCACTCGGCGAGAGATGTATGGAGCTGTTTTTTGTATCACTGGCATTTACTGCGGGGGCACTTGCTATTTACAATGCGCAGTGGCAGGCAATGTTCGGTGCTGCGGTTTCACTGCGGCAGCGAAACGATGTCTATGCCTTTCGGAATCAGTTCATGTTTGTGATTGGCATTCTTGCACCGGTGATCTGCGGGATTTTGATGGGAAGATGCCACACGGCCGATGGAAAACTTCTGGTACTCCGAAGCTTCTTTTATCTGTGTGCTGTCTGCGTTCTGCTGCAGGCCGCTGCAATCAAAAAAATTCCGGTGAAACAGCAGGAGGAGGGCAAAGCTCCGGCAGAAGCGGGGAAGGCATCCTCACGTTTTTCTGTTTCCGATCTGCTGGAGGCGATCACAAGCGTGGGGAAAAATAAAGCATTGCGCTGGTTTTTCGTGCCGGTGGTCTTTTTCTATATCACCTGGCAGCTTGACTGGAGCATGTGGTATTTAGGACAGGTCAAATATTGCAAAATGTCGGAGATGACACTTTCCATCTGCAACGGTGTTTTCAATATCGGTCAGCTTGCGGCAGTTGGAATGATCGCGAAGGTTGTCCGGAAAAAATCGCCGGATTTTGCACTGATTTTCGCCGGGATCGGTCTTTGCTTCTGCCCGGTTATCATGATTCTGGCTCCTCATCTGCCCCTGGCGTACCGCGGGGTTGCTTTTATTGTTTTGATGACGGTTCTGAATGCTCCGCAGTGTGCCGTTGCACTTTGTACGATACAGATTCTCTTAAATGCCGCGCCGGAAAAGAACCGTTCGCTTTTGATCAGCCTCTTTACGATGATTACAACGCTGACCAACAGTGTTCTGCCGCTGCTTGGTGTCCGTCTGTATACAGCACTTGGGGCAGATCTTACGGCACTGTACCGGTTCAATCTGATAGATCTTGGGGTTCGCATTTTATCCACACTCGGGCTGGTATGGCGTTATCAGAAGGCGAAAAAAGATGGCTTTCTGACAAAGATTTCGGATTGAGACGGGCCGTAAAAGCCGAAAATAACATTTACAACAGGAACGATATCGTGTATGATAAATGTGGCTTTCTTTGCACGTATGGAAAAGAGAAGCGCAAAAAGGAGTTTAAACAATGAAATGGAATAAATTTACATTAAAAACAAGATCGGAAGTGGAAGACATTGTGATCTCTACTCTGGCCGATGTGGGAATCGAAGGCGTGGAAATTCAGGACAAACAGCCTTTGACCGAGAGCGACAAACAGCAGATGTTCGTAGATATCATGCCGGATATTCCGGATGACGACGGCATTGCCTATCTGAATTTTTACCTCGATGTGGATGAGGACAAGGAGAAGGTTCTTGCAGATGTCCGCGCGGCACTTGCAGAAATGCAGGAGTTCCTGGACCTTGGAGAGTGCACCATCACAGAGTCTGAGACAGAGGACAAGGACTGGATCAACAACTGGAAACAGTATTTCAAACAGTTCTATGTGGACGACATTCTGATCATCCCGTCCTGGGAGGAAGTAAAGCCGGAAGACCGGGATAAAATGATCATCCATATCGATCCGGGCACAGCCTTTGGAACGGGTATGCATGAGACAACACAGCTTTGCATCCGTCAGTTAAAGAAATATGTGACAAAGGATACCGAGCTGCTTGATGTCGGAACCGGAAGCGGTATTCTTTCGATTATTGCACTGAAGCTTGGTGCGCGTCATGCGGTCGGAACAGACCTCGATCCGTGTGCGGTTCCTGCGGTTGAGGAAAACAAAGAAGTCAATGGAATTCCGGTAGAAGCTTTTGATATGATGATCGGAAATATCATTGATGACAAAGAAGTACAGGACAGAGTCGGATACGAGAAATACGATATCGTTACCGCCAATATTCTTGCAGATGTTCTCGTTCCGCTGACGCCGGTAATCGTACACCAGATGAAGCCGGGCGCTGTTTATATCACATCCGGCATTCTCGATGTGAAAGAGGAAGTTGTTAAAGAGGCAGTCGTTGCAGCGGGACTTGAAGTAGTTGAAGTTACACATCAGGGCGAATGGGTTTCTGTTACAGCAAGAAAACCGATGTAAATTAAGAAAAGCGAAACACCAGAAGAGAAAGAGAACAGATTCATGTACCGTTTTTTTATAGAAGAAAGTCAGATTTATGACGGCACTGTCCACATCACGGGCAGTGACGTTAATCACATCAAAAATGTGCTCCGCATGCGGCCAGGCGAAAAAATACTGGTCAGTACCGGAGGCGAAAAGGAATATCATTGTGCCGTTTCGGATTTCCCGGAAGGTGAGGTTCTTGCCGCAGTAGAAGAAGTCACAGCAGCAGACAGAGAACTCCCGTCCGGAATTGTACTGTTTCAGGGTCTGCCAAAAGGTGACAAAATGGAACTGATCATCCAAAAAGCAGTGGAACTTGGTGCGACGAAAATTGTTCCGGTGGAGATGAAACGCTGCGTTGTGAAGCTGGACCGGAAAAAGGCGGAAAAGAAAGCAGAGCGTTGGCAGACGATCGCGCTTGGTGCGGCAAAGCAGTCCAAACGGATGCAGATTCCGACGGTACACATGCCTGTTACATTTCAGCAGGCGCTTGCAATGATGGCAGAATCAGACGTTCGCCTGATGCCGTATGAGAACGCAGAGGGGATGGAAGGAACGAGAAGAATTCTGGAATCCATTGAACCGGGTGAATCTATTGCGATCCTGATCGGACCGGAGGGCGGTATCGACGAAGCGGAAGTGGAAATGGCCATGAAGGAAAAGGTAGAGCCGATTACGCTCGGAAAGCGCATTCTGCGCACGGAAACGGCCGGAATGACCGTGCTTTCCATTCTGGTGTATCTTTTAGAAGGAAGGGAACGAACAAGATAATGGAAGCATATCTGGACAATTCCGCAACCACCTGTGTTTATCAGGAAACCGCAGATCTCGTCTGTGATCTGATGGTAAATCATTATGGAAATCCGTCTGCGATGCATCAAAAAGGGGTAGAAGCAGAACAATATATCAGAACCGCCCAGGAAACGCTGGCAAAGATTCTGAAAGTCAAAGAAAAAGAAATTTTCTTTACTTCCGGTGGCACAGAGTCCGACAACTGGGCGCTCGTCGGAACAGCAATGGCAAATAAGAGAACGGGAAACCACATCATCACAAGCGTGATCGAGCACCCGGCCGTGTCGGCACCGCTGGCATTTCTGGAGGAGCAGGGATTCCGTATTACGCGCCTGCCGGTAAATAAAGAAGGCCTTGTGGATGTGAACGAACTCGAAGAAGCGATCACGCCGGAGACGATTCTCGTTTCGATTATGTATGTCAACAATGAGATCGGTTCTGTTGAGCCAATCGGGGAGATCGGACGCAGAATCAAGGCGAAAAATCCGAAAACGTATTTTCATGTCGATGCGATCCAGGCGTTCGGCAAATACCGGATTTATCCGAAACGGATGGGCATCGACATGCTCTCCGTGAGCGGCCACAAGATCCACGGACCGAAGGGAAGCGGCTTTTTATATATTGATGAGAAAGTAAAAATCCGTCCGCTGATCTTAGGCGGCGGCCAGCAGAACGGCATGCGTTCCGGAACCGACAATGTGCCGGGCATCGCAGGCCTTGCGAAATCCGCTGAGATCGTTTACAGGCATTTTGACGAGCAGACTGCGCAGATGCGTGCCTGCAAACACCGTCTGATCGAAGGCTTGCGGGAGCTGGACGATGTGGTCATCCATGGCATGCCGGAAGAAGAGGGTGCGCCGCAGATTGTCAATGCATCGTTCTTAAATGTGCGTAGTGAAGTGCTGCTGCACACGCTGGAGGACCGCCAGATCTACGTTTCCGCCGGAAGCGCCTGCTCATCACACAAGAGAGCCGGAAGCCCGACGCTGACTGCCATCGGCGCATCGAAAGCCGAGATGGAGTCTGCCGTGCGGTTCAGCTTCAGCGAATTTACGACACTGGAACAGATTGATTACACCCTGGATACGCTGCGCGAGGTACTGCCGATGCTGCGCAGATTTACCAGGAAATAATAGAAAGAGGAAAATTATGATTACAATACAGCCGGAAATTGAAATCCTGAGCACCGAATCCTACGAGGATATGCTGCGCCGGATCGAGAAAATCGGAAGAGTCTGCTACAAGAGCGAGGAGCGCATTGGAGAAGGCACTGCAGAGAAATTCATTGCAGGCATCATCAAACGCGGCCATGAATCCGTCATTGAGCACGGCTCCATCACCGTAAAAGTAACGTGCGACCGCGGCGTGACCCATGAGATCGTCCGCCACCGTATCGCAAGCTACAGCCAGGAGAGCACCCGCTACTGCAACTATTCGAAAGATAAATTTGGAAACCAGATCACCTGTATCGATCTGGCAACCGGATTTTCCTATGATCTGGACGACGAGAACGACCGTAAAAAATACGAGGTATGGCAGAAAGCAATGGAAGCTGCAGAGCAGTATTACTTCCAGATGCTCGAACTCGGAGCAAAGCCGGAGGAGGCAAGAAGCATTCTTCCGAACTCTCTGAAAACCGAGATCGTCATGACCATGAACTTAAGAGAGTGGCGCCACTTTATCCGGCTTCGAAGCGCCAACGCCGCACATCCGCAGATGCGTCAGGTATCTGACCTGATCCTGAAGAAATTTTCTGAGGAATATCCTCTGTTCTTCCGTGATCTGGCTGAGAAAAAAGGAGAATAAAAAACGATGATGTACAAAGCATTTCTGGTAAAATATGCCGAGATCGGCATTAAAGGAAAGAACCGTCATCTGTTCGAGAAAGCGCTCTGCGTACAGATGGAGCACGCGCTTGCCCCGGTAGACGGAAATTTCCAGGTCACCCGTGAGATGGGACGAATCTATGTCAACACCGAAGGAGACTTTGATTACGAGGGCGCTGTCGATGCGCTGACAAGAGTTTTCGGTATCGCCGAGATCTGCCCGGTTGTCATTTTAGAGGACACCGGCTTTGAAGATCTGGCAGAGGCAGTGGTTTCCTACGTGAAAGAGCTGTACCCGACCGAGGAGAAAACCTTTAAGGTATGCGCACGCCGTGCGAACAAAAACTATCCGATGCACACAATGGAAGTCAACTGCGAGCTGGGCGGCCGCATCCTCGATGTCTGCCCGAACCTCAAAGTAGACGTTCACGAGCCGGATATCTATCTGAACGTCGAGCTGCGTCAGAAGATTTATCTGTACTGCGAGAGCATCGCAGGCCCTGGCGGTATGCCGGTCGGCACAAACGGACAGGCCATGCTGCTGCTTTCCGGCGGTATCGACAGTCCGGTTGCCGGATACATGATCGCAAAACGCGGTGTTAAGATTGATGCCGTTTACTTCCACGCTCCGCCGTACACCAGCGAGAGAGCCAAACAGAAGGTTGTGGATCTTGCAAAACTCGTTGCACGCTACAGCGGCCCGATCCGTCTGCATGTGGTCAACTTCACCGAGATCCAGCTTGCAATCTACGAAAAATGCCCGCACGACGAGCTGACCATCATCATGCGCCGTTATATGATGAAGATCGCAGAAGCGTTTGCACGTCAGGACAAATGCCTTGGCCTGATCACCGGAGAGAGTATCGGACAGGTGGCAAGCCAGACGATGCATTCCCTCGCCGTTACCAACGAAGTCTGCACCATGCCGGTCTTCCGTCCGCTGATCGGTTTCGACAAACAGGAGATCGTCGATATTTCCGAAAAAATCGGTACGTACGAGACATCTGTTCTGCCGTATGAGGACTGCTGCACGATCTTCGTTGCAAAGCATCCGGTGACAAAACCGAACCTGAATGTCATCAAATGCTCCGAGCGCCATCTGGACGACGTGATCGACGAGATGATGGAACGCGCAGTTTCTACCGCAGAGACGATCGAGGTCTGCTAAGGAAAACTTGCTTTAAAGAACAAAAAGGCCGGATCTTGTTTTGGGGGTTCTGAAAAACAAGATCCGGTCCTGATGATAAACAAAGACAAAAAAAGAGCCGCGGCGAGTGCGCGGCCCTTATGTTCTATCGTAATTATACAATGTACGGAGCAAGAACATCAAGTACGGTCTGAAGAGCATCTCCATCAGCATGGACGTTCAGGTCGATCGGTTTGGAAAGGTCGAGGCTGAAGATTCCCATGATGGATTTTGCGTCGATTACGTATCTTCCGGATACCAGATCGAAATCAAAATCGAATTTGGAAATGTCGTTGACGAAAGATTTTACTTTGTCGATAGAATTAAGAGAAATCTGTACTGTTTTCATGTTTGTAATCCTCCCTGTTATTTGGTTAACATTATTTATTACCCTCATTTAACAGCTTTATCTTACCGTCTGGAGGGGAAAAAGTCAATGCGAAAACATACAAAGATAAAGTGGAATCTTCGTGATTTTTAATAATAAAGATGAAGAAGAAAGGAGTATGGCATGAAAAAAACGGTAGCTTTGCATAATCTTGGGTGTAAAGTGAACGCATATGAGCTGGAAGCCATCCAGCAGCTCCTCGAAAACAGAGGGTACGAGATCGTGCCTTTTGCACCGGGAGCGGATGTTTACATTATCAATACGTGTACCGTGACGAACATTGCGGACCGGAAATCGCGGCAGATGCTGCACAAAGCGAAAAAGATGAATCCCGATGCGGTTGTCGTGGCCTGCGGCTGTTATGTGCAGGCGGCTGGGGAAAAACTCGAAGAGGATACGGCGATTGATCTGATCATCGGAAATAATAAGAAGAAAGATCTTGTGGATATTCTGGAAAACTTTCTGGCAGAACGTGAGGATGGTGGAAAACCATCCGACGCGGAGTGTAAGAGCTTCCTCGTGGATATGACACACAACCGTGAGTACGAGACACTCTCGATCAGCAAAACGGCGGAGCACACCCGCGCATTCCTGAAAGTACAGGATGGATGCAATCAGTTCTGTACTTATTGTATTATCCCGTACGCGCGCGGCAGAGTCAGAAGCCGCCGCCAGAGTGATGTGGTAGAAGAAGTAAAACGTCTGGTGGAGGCCGGATACCAGGAAGTCGTGCTGACCGGTATCCACCTTTCCTCCTACGGACTCGATTTCCCGGAGGGCGAAAAAGAGACGCTGCTCGACCTGATCCGTGCTGTTGATGCAGTGGACGGCATCAGAAGAATCCGTCTCGGATCCCTGGAGCCGGGCATCATCACCGAAGAGTTTGCAGAGGCGATCGCCGCAATGCCGAAGGTGTGCCCGCATTTCCATCTTTCGCTGCAGAGCGGAAGCAATGGAACACTGAAGCGGATGAACCGGAAATATACCGCAGAAGAATACAAACACAAATGCGATCTGCTGCGTAAGGTATATGGAAATCCGGCGCTGACGACCGATGTGATTGTCGGTTTCCCGCAGGAGAGTGAGGAGGAGTTTGAAGAGTCGCGCGCCTTTGTCGAGGACATTCATTTCTTCGAGACTCACATCTTCAAGTATTCGAGAAGAGAAGGCACCCGCGCCGCAGCGATGGCAGGCCAGATTCCGGAGCAGGAGAAGACGAAGCGCAGCCACGTTCTGCTGGAACTGGACGAGAGACGGAGACAGGAATATATGGAAGGCTTCCTCGGAAAAGAGCTGGAAGTGCTCATGGAAGAAGAAGTCGAGATCGACGGCGTCCATTACTGGACGGGACACACGAGAGAATATCTGCGCGTTGCTGTTCTTTCAGAAGAAAATCTCATGAATCAGATGGTGCTTGTCACCCCGGCGAGAATCCATGGAAAAGACTGTCTGATGTAGGAAATGATACCAATCCGGAAGATCTGATAGAAAAAAGAGCCGGAACGAAAAAGTTCGTTGCACTTTTTGAGGGTTCGTGGTAGAATACCCCGTGAGCCTGCAAAAAGGCGGGCAGACGAAGAAGAAAAACAGCGGCTGGCAGAACGAACGAAGAAGTGAGGGATGTCGGCTGCTTTCGCGTCTAAAAAGTATAATCTGTAATTCGTAGTAATTCGTAATGAAATGTTCGGCCGCAGATGCGGCAAAGGGTAAAAATCGTGATCAAAGAAGAGATTGTCAGAGAACTTTATGCAATTGCAGGGGAAGATGCGGTACAGACCGCAGAACCGATGAAAAATCATACGACCTTCCGTGTGGGCGGTCCGGCAGATTATTTCGTCGCTCCTCATACAGAAGAAGAAATTAGAAAAATCGTGGCTCTCTGCGAAGAAAAAGAGATCCCGTGGTTCGTCACCGGAAACGGCAGCAATCTCGTTGTAAGTGACGAGGGCTACCACGGTGTGATTCTTTCGGTTTACAAAAACTTTCAGGGAATCGAAGTGGAAGGAAACAGAATCCGGGCGAAAGCCGGAAGCATGCTCGTATCCATCAGCCGGGCGGCAAGAGAAGCCGGTCTTTCCGGTATGGAGTTTGCCTCCGGAATCCCTGGAACTTTAGGCGGCGGCGTCCGTATGAACGCGGGAGCCTACGGCGGAGAGATGAAGGATATTGTACAGAATGTCACTGTACTCACAAGAGAAGGTGAGATCCGGAAACTGGAAAAAGAAGAGCTCGGCTTCGGCTACCGTGCCAGCGTCATCAAAGACAGAGGCTACGTCGTACTTGGAGCAGAACTTATGCTTGTTCCGGGAGATAAAGAAGAAATTCTTGCCCGTATGCAGGAATTGAAAAACAAGCGGGTAGAGAAACAGCCGCTCGAGTATCCGAGCGCCGGCAGCGCATTCAAGCGGCCGGAAGGCTATTTCGCAGGCAAGCTTGTGATGGATGCCGGACTTTCCGGCTATGCAGTCGGCGGTGCAAAAGTATCGGAAAAACACTGCGGCTTTCTGATCAATGCAGGTGGTGCAACCGCATCGGATGTGATGGAACTGATCCGTCAGATCCAGGCAAAAGTAAAAGAACAGTTTGGCGTACAGCTTGAGCCGGAAATCCAGTTCCTCGGGGAATTCTGATTTTCGTTATCCACCAAAGGAGAAAAAACATGCGTTTTGTAATTGTGACCGGCATGTCCGGTGCGGGAAAAAGTACAGCGTTGAAAATGCTGGAGGACGCGGAATATTTCTGCGTCGATAACCTTCCGATCCCGCTGGTTGAAAAATTTGCACAGCTTACCGCCGACGGTACTTCCGGAGAAATCCAGAAAGTGGCAGTCGGAATCGATATCCGAAGCGGCCAGGCGCTCCCGGACCTGCAGAATGTTCTGGAGTGGATGAGCATCAACGGAATCTGCTATGAGATCCTGTTTCTGGACGCGTCCGATGACGTGCTGGTCAAACGATACAAAGAGACGAGAAGAACGCACCCACTGGCAGGCCTTGGACGGGTGGATGAGGGAATTAGAAAAGAGCGCAAAGCACTTGAGTTCCTGAAAAAAGATGCGGACTACATTCTCGATACGAGCCAGCTTCTCACAAGAGAGCTGAAAGCGGAGCTCGATAAGATTTTCGTGCAGGATCAGAAATTCAAAAATCTGATGATTACCGTGCTCTCATTTGGATTCAAATACGGAATCCCGGCGGATTCGGACCTTGTTTTCGATGTGCGGTTCCTGCCGAATCCCTACTACGTAGAAGGCATGCGCCCGCTCTCCGGCAACGATGCTCCGGTGCGGGATTATGTGATGGGATTTGAGACAGCGCAGGTGTTTGCGGAAAAATTAGAGGATATGATCCGTTTTCTGATTCCGAATTATATTTCCGAGGGCAAGCATCAGCTCATTATCAGCATCGGCTGCACCGGCGGAAAACACCGTTCCGTAACCCTTGCCAACGAGCTGTACCGGCGTCTTTCCAACGCGAAGGACTATGGAATCCGGATTGAGCACCGGGATCTGGAAAAAGACGCCATCCGAAAAGGAATTTAGAGGTGGAAGGATGTCATTCTCAAGCGAGGTAAAAGAGGAATTATCGAGACATCTTCCGACGGCACGCCACTGCCAGATTGCGGAAACAGCGGCGATCCTGTCACTCTGCGGACAGATTTCCGAGAAGGACGGGACGATACGGATTCAGACAGAGAATGCGTATGTGGCAAGAAAGTACTTTACTTTATTGAAAAAAACATTTAATATAGAGGCAGAGCTTGCAGTTAAGCTGAATCAGAAGGAAAATACGTATCTGATCCGCGCAAATGACAGGGAAGAAACCTGTCAGATTCTGCAGGCAGTGAAGTTACACGAGACAGACCGGCAGTTAACAATGCCGATTCCGGCTGTTGTGGTACAGCGTCAGTGCTGCAAACGGGCATTTCTGCGGGGCGCATTTTTAGCGTCCGGTTCCATCAGCGATCCCAACCGGTTTTACCATCTCGAAATTGTCTGCCCCGATGCGCCGAGAGCAGAACAGGTGCAGGAACTTCTGAAAAGCTTTGGAATTGATGCACGGATCGTTCTCCGGAAAAACCACCATGTGGTTTATATGAAAGAAGGCGCACAGATTGTGGAGATGCTTGGCATCATGGAAGCCAACATCGCACTTATGAATCTGGAAAACGTGCGGATCTTAAAAGAAATGCGCGGCAGTGTCAACCGAAAGGTGAACTGTGAAACTGCCAACATCAACAAAACGGTCAGCGCGGCGATCCGCCAGATCGAAGATATCCGGTATATCGAAGAAACCACAGGCTTTTCTTCTCTGCCGGAACCGCTGGAGCAGATGGCAAGGCTCCGCTTACAATACCCGGAAGCATCGCTTCTGGAACTGGGCAAGATGTTAACGCCGGTTGTTGGTAAATCCGGAGTTAATCATAGATTAAGGAAACTAAAAGAGATTGCAGAAGATTTGCGAAGGAAACAAGGAGGAGAAGTATTATGATTAAGAAACCAATCACAATTCGTCTTTCAAGCGGCCTGGAGGCGAGACCAGTTGCCATGCTGGTACAGGTAGCGAGCCAGTACGAAAGTGAAATCTACGTCGAGAGCGGCAGAAAAAAAGTAAATGCGAAGAGCATTATGGGTATGATGACACTTGGTCTGGACAATGGCGAGGAAGTTACCGTGACCGCAAACGGAAAAGACGAGAGCGAAGCCATGGACGGCGTTGAAAAATATTTAAGCAGTCCTTTTGCTGAATAATCTTACTGCACTTATAGCATGAACATAGAGCAAAACGGCATGTCAGAAAATTTTGACATGCCGTTTTGCTATGCTTTTTTATGTGAAATCAGACGAAAATCAGACCACGTTCTTCGCGCGGAACCAGTAGGTATAGAAATAGGAAAAACCGAGCGATTCATACAGTGTGATCGCAGGCGTGTTTCCCTCGACAACCTGAAGATATGCTTTCGTTGCACCGAGCCGGATTCCCTCGGAGAGGATTGTGCGGCAGATCGAGGAAGCGTAGTGGCGGTGGCGGTACGCAGGATGCACATGGATGGCATAGACACCGACGTAATCGCGGTCGCGGATGCCAAGGCCGGTGGCAACGATCGTTCCGGTTTCATCCTGGATGGAGGTACAGATGGTTTCTTTTGGAATAGCGCGGTACATCGAAGGAACGACCATGCGGTGCATCACGTTCGTCGTGCTCTTTAAAGCAAAGAGGCTGTCAATCCATTTCGGCGGGATAAAGCTGCTGACGGTCACGGCAACGGCAGGATCCTTTTTGGCAAAGTTCGCCAGATCCATTGTCATGACGTGCGTCGTGTGCTGGACTACATAGCCGCGGTCGGCGAGCATTGCATCAAAGCCGGGATTGACAAGCGGACTGATCTTGAAAATTGCCGGTGTACCCCAGCGACGGTAGATCTCCTCACAGTACTGCACTTTTTCCTCCACCGGAATCGTGGACGGCCCGATCTGCTCGACGCTGTTGGTCCGGTGTGTATAAAAATAAGAAAAACGAAGAATCCATCCGTCGTACAGCTCGATCTGGTGAGACGGCCATGCGTTCAGGGAAAGATCTTCGATGGTTTTGATCAGTGTATTCATATGAAAGTATTCCCCCTTTGGTTATGCATATAGTATAGAAGAAACAGGACAGATCTTCAAGAAAAAATCGAAAAATTCGACACGCGGAACCGGGCGGCCGGGACACGATGCGTAACGTTTTCTTGCATAATCGAAGAAAAGGGGTTATAATAGGGGGCAAAGACTGAGAATACAAGGAGAATTGAATATGTCAAAATTACTGAAGGTAATTGTGAATACGCTGCTTCTGCTTGCAATCCTGTCAGCAGGCGCACTGGTGATTCCGCCGTTTGCCGGCATCACGACACTTGTCTCAGACGGGATGGGAAATACCAACATTTCCCGCGGCGCTGTTACGTACGCAAAGAAGACAGATACGTCATCGGTTGCGACGGGAGACAAAATCCTGGTTGATGACAATTCCGGAAAGTATATCTATACGATACAGTCCCTCGACATCGCTGCCGGAACCGCATCCGTAAAAAATGTGATCAGTGGAGACACAACGGAAATTACCGTGAGAGCAACCGTGAGCAAAGTGATCATCACGATTCCGGTGATCGGCTTTCTGTCGATGGCGGCGCAGAGCAGAGAGGGAATCATGATCATCGGACTTGCCATTCTGTTTCTGGTCATTCTGTTCATCCTTTCCGAGGTATGGAAACGTGATGAAGAAGAGGATGAGGAAGAAGAGGAAGAAGACGAAGACGAGGACGATGAGAAAGCGTCCGAAGAGCTTCGCAGCAGAAAGAAAGCTGCTCTGGAAGAAAAAAAGAAACGGGAAGAACAGGAAATGATCGAACAGTTGAGAGCAGCCGACCAGAAAACGGCAGAAGAAGAGAAACAGGACGAATTTGAAATTCCGGATCTGGAAGAAGAAGAAACGGAGCAGGTGTCCTTTAATACCGTCGATCTGCAGAACCTTGTAAGAGGAGAAGAAACCGAAGAAATTCCGGAAGCCGTGGAAGAAACGGAAATCGTCGAAGAAGCTGCCGCAGAAGAAACAGCGGAAGAAGTGACAGAAGAAACCGAAGAAACGGAATCAGCAGAGCCGGAAACTGTGGAAGAAATCGAAGAGTTTGAAGAAACCATCGAAGAGCCGGAAGAAGAGCCGGAACCGGAATCGTCCGAACCGATCGAACTTGCCATGCCGGTTTACACGGCGGAAGAACTCCTCCAGAAGGCCCACGCAGCCGGAGATGACCCGAAAGTCATTGAAGATCCTGCAACCGGCATCACAATCTTAGATTATTCCGACATTCTGTAACTATTCAGAGCCATGCGAACGAAAAGAACGCGAATCATGCTTGCATGAATGGACGTTCTTTTCTTTTTGTTCATATGGCAAGAAGCCACATCGAGATGCATCGCAGCGGAATCGAGATGGGGCTCTGAATAGTTGGAAAACGTCAAAAAAGAGAGAGATATAGGAAAAGTGCACAACACGGCACCCCTGTATTTCTCTTTTTGCATAAAAACGGATAAATCGAAAAAAATAAAAAAAAACCTTGATTTTTCGCGTGCTTTCTTGTATACTAACAACTGTTGTGACATTGATAGCGTTGAAGCGCGAGGTTGCCGCTGAGAAACAGCGGGTTTTCCGTGGAGCGAATGTCAAGTTAAAGAAACTGGCGACAAGTCACTGTACCCACAATTAAGTCCACCTGTAAGAGTGGAAACGACCGTGTGCAAACATCAGGACACACACGGGTAAGTGTACAGTCACCGCTTGTCGTACTCGTAAAAGTGCGAAAAGGAGGCGACTTTTTTTATGGCAAGTCAAGTAATGAGAATTACACTGAAAGCGTATGATCATCAGTTAGTAGATGCATCTGCACAGAAAATTATCGAAACTGTAAAGAAGAACGGAGCAACGGTGAGCGGACCAGTACCGCTTCCAACGAAGAAAGAGGTAGTAACTATCCTTCGTGCAGTTCATAAGTACAAAGATTCCCGTGAGCAGTTCGAGCAGAGAACCCACAAGAGACTGATTGATATCATCGCACCTACCCAGAAAACAGTGGATGCATTATCAAGACTGGAAATGCCGGCTGGTGTTTACATCGACATCAAGATGAAAAACAAATAAGATCAGCTGCAAAAAGTCCGGGATCAGCCCCCGGCCATCAATTAAGTAAGCAATAGATGATATAGAAGCAACACTCATTCGAAGGAATCAACATCCCTAAGGGTCATAGTGTTCCACTTATATCAACTGTTCGCTAGAATGAACTTCTTTATAATAGGAAGTTCCGCTGTAGATAAAACAGGAGGTAAAAGGAATGAAGAAAGCAATTTTAGCTACAAAAGTCGGAATGACTCAGATCTTCGACGAAAACGGTGTTTTAGTACCGGTAACTGTATTGCAGGCAGGTCCGTGTGTTGTAACACAGGTGAAAACCGCAGACAACGACGGGTACAGTGCAATTCAGGTAGGCTTCGGCGAGAAGAAAGAAAACCGTGTGAACAAACCGATGAAAGGCCAGTTCGCAAAAGCAGGTGTTTCCTGCAAGAGATATCTGAAAGAGTTCAGATTTGAAGATGCCGAAACCTATACATTAGGACAGGAAATCAAGGCCGATATCTTTGGCGCAGGCGACAAAATCGACGCTACTGCAACAAGCAAAGGTAAAGGATTCCAGGGTGCCATCAAGAGACATGGTCAGTCCAGAGGACCTATGGCTCATGGTTCCAAATATCATCGTCACGCAGGTTCCAATGGTGCTTGCTCCGATCCGAGTAAGGTATTCAAAGGAAAAAGAATGCCAGGACAGATGGGTGGAAAGAAAATCACCGTACAGAACCTGGAAATCGTAAAAGTTGACGTAGAGAACAATTTACTGTTAGTCAAAGGTGCTGTACCAGGACCGAAAAAATCCATGGTTACCATCAAAGAGACAGTAAAATGCGGTAAATAAGTTCGTTGAAAGGAGGAACACACGTAATGGCTAACGTATCTGTATTAAATATGGAAGGCAAAGAAGTTGGCAGCATGGAGCTTAATGATGCAGTGTTCGGTGTAGAAATCAACGAGCATCTGGTACATCAGGCTGTAGTGCTTCAGCTTGCAAATAATCGTCAGGGAACTCAGAAAGCTAAAACCCGTTCCGAAGTAAGCGGTGGCGGAAGAAAACCGTGGAGACAGAAAGGAACAGGTCACGCAAGACAGGGTTCAACAAGAGCTCCTCAGTGGACAGGCGGCGGAGTTGTATTCGCTCCAGTACCAAGAGATTACTCTTTCAAAATGAACAAGAAAGAGAAAAGAGCTGCATTAAAATCCGTTCTGACAAGCAAAGTTCAGGAGAACAAATTCATCGTTCTTGATGAGCTGAAACTTGCAGAAGTTAAAACAAAAGAGATGAAGAAAGTGCTTGACAACCTCAAAGTAAACAACGCACTGGTAATCATCGGAGATGACAGCGAAAACGTAGCACTGTCCGCAAGAAACATTGCTGGCGTTCAGACTGCATCTGTTAATACCATCAACGTATTCGACATGCTGAAATACAACACCATCATCGCAACCAAAACAAGTGTTGCATCTATCGAGGAGGTGTACGCATAATGGCAGATATCAGATATTACGACGTAATCCTGAAACCAATCGTAACTGAGAAGAGCATGAATGCTATGGGCGAGAAGAAATACACATTCCTGGTTCACCCGGAAGCAAACAAATCTCAGATCAAAGAAGCAGTTGAGAAAATGTTCGAAGGAACAAAAGTTAAAAGCGTAAACACCATGAACATGGACGGAAAGAACAAACGCCGTGGAATGGTAGTTGGAAAAACTGCAAAGAGCAAGAAAGCAATCGTTGCTCTGACCGAGGACAGCAAAGACATCGAGATCTTCGAAGGACTTTAATTAGCAGCTGTTCGAAATATGCACACATAAGTGCGATACGAAATGAAAGGAGAACAAAGTAATGGGAATCAAAAGCTTTAACCCATATACACCTTCCAGAAGACACATGACCTCCTCTGATTTCAACGAAATCACGAAGAGCACACCGGAGAAATCTCTGGTAGTGTCCCTGAAGAAAAACGCTGGACGTAACAACCAGGGTAAAATCACTGTAAGACACCGCGGAGGCGGAAGCAGAAGAAAATACAGAATCATCGACTTTAAGAGAAGAAAAGATGATGTTCCGGCAACTGTTAAATCGATCGAGTACGATCCGAACAGAACAGCAAACATCGCTTTGATCTGCTATGCAGACGGCGAGAAAGCATACATCCTGGCTCCGGAAGGACTGAAAGTTGGCATGAAGGTTATGAGCGGCGCTGCTGCCGAAGTAAGACCTGGAAACTGCCTGCCGCTGTCCGAGATTCCGGTTGGTACCATGGTTCACAACGTAGAGCTTCATGCAGGCAAAGGCGGACAGCTTGTTCGTGCAGCTGGTAATGGCGCTCAGCTGATGGCTAAAGAAGGCAAATACGCAACCCTTCGTCTTCCATCCGGAGAGATGAGAATGGTTCCGATCAACTGCCGTGCATCCATCGGTGTTGTTGGAAATGGCGAGCACAGCCTGATCAACATTGGTAAAGCAGGACGGAAACGTAACATGGGTATCCGCCCGACTGTACGTGGTTCTGTCATGAACCCGAATGACCATCCACACGGTGGTGGAGAAGGAAAGACCGGTATCGGACGTCCGGGCCCGTCTACTCCTTGGGGAAAACCGGCTCTTGGCCTGAAGACCAGAGCAAAGAACAAGCAGTCTAACAAGTACATCGTAAGAAGACGCGATGGAAAAGCTTTATCGAAATAAGGAGGTAAACGATGTCTCGTTCATTAAAAAAAGGACCATTTGCAGATGAAAGCCTGTTAAAGAAAGTTGACGCTGCAAACGCTTCAGGAGATAAAACAGTCATTAAAACCTGGTCACGTCGTTCTACAATCTTCCCGTCATTCGTTGGACACACAATCGCTGTTCATGACGGAAGAAAACATGTGCCGGTATACGTTACAGAGGATATGGTTGGACACAAACTCGGTGAGTTCGTAGCAACCAGAACCTACAGAGGTCACGGCAAGGACGAGAAGAAATCCGGCGTCCGCTAAGTAGAATGATTTGAGAGAGGAGGTTTTTTAGCAATGGCTAAAGGACATAGAAGTCAGATTAAAAGAGCAAGAAATGCTAACAAAGATACCAGACCGTCTGCAAAGTTATCCTACGCTAGAATGTCTGCGCAGAAAGCTGGATTTGTTTTAGATGCAATCCGCGGTAAAGACGTAACAACCGCACTTGGTATTGTAACTTATAACCCGAGATATGCCTCCAGCGTAGTGAAAAAACTGCTGGAGTCCGCAATCGCAAACGCTGAGAACAACAACGGTCTTTCCAGAGAAAACCTGTATGTAGCTGAGTGCTTCGCTAACAAGGCTCCGACCATGAAGAGAATTCATCCGAGAGCACAGGGCAGAGCTTACAGAATCCTGAAGAGAAACAGCCACATCACGATTGTGTTAGACGAGAAATAAGGAGGACATGTCATGGGACAGAAAGTTAATCCACACGGCCTGAGAGTCGGTGTTATTAAAGACTGGGATTCCAAATGGTATGCCGAGGGTGATTTCGCAGATAACCTCGTAGAGGACTACAACATCCGCACATACCTGAAGAAGAAACTGTACAGCGCAGGTGTTTCCAAGATCGAAATCGAAAGAGCATCTGACAGAGTAAAAGTTATCATCTACACCGCAAAACCGGGCGTTGTTATCGGTAAAGGCGGAGCAGAGATCGAGAAAGTAAAAGCTGAAGTTCAGAAACTGACTGACAAAAAGCTTATCGTAGATATCAAAGAAGTAAAAAGACCGGACCGCGATGCACAGCTCGTTGCTGAGAACATTGCATTACAGCTGGAAAACCGTATTTCCTTCCGTCGTGCTATGAAGTCTACCATGCAGCGTACGATGAGAGCTGGCGCTAAGGGAATCAAAACATCTGTATCCGGACGTCTTGGTGGAGCTGATATGGCTCGTACCGAGTTCTACAGCGAGGGAACTATTCCGCTGCAGACCCTGCGTGCCGATATCGATTATGGATTCGCTGAAGCAGATACCACTTACGGTAAAGTTGGCGTAAAAGCATGGATCTACAATGGCGAAGTACTTCCAACCAGAACTAAAAAGGAAGGGAGCGAGAATTAATTATGTTAATGCCGAAGAGAGTAAAACGTCGTAAACAGTTCCGTGGTTCCATGAAGGGTAAAGCCCTCAGAGGAAACAAAATTAACTACGGTGAATTTGGTCTCGTAGCCCTTGAGCCATGCTGGATCAAATCCAACCAGATCGAGGCAGCCCGTATCGCCATGACACGTTACATCAAACGTGGTGGTAAAGTTTGGATCAAAATTTTCCCGGACAAACCAGTAACCGCACAGCCGGCTGAAACCCGAATGGGTTCCGGAAAAGGTTCTCTGGAGTACTGGGTAGCAGTAGTAAAACCAGGCCGTGTAATGTTCGAAATCGCAGGTGTTCCGGAAGAAACAGCCCGCGAGGCATTACGTCTTGCCATGCATAAGTTACCATGTAAATGCAAAGTTGTTTCTCGTGCAGACTTAGAAGGCGGTGATAACAGTGAAAACTAACGAATTTGTAAAAGATTTAAATACAAAGAGCGCAGCTGAGCTGAATGACGAATTAGTAGCTGCTAAAAAGGAACTCTTCAATTTAAGATTCCAGAATGCAACCAACCAGCTTGACAATACAAGCCGAATCAAAGAGGTTCGCAAAAATATTGCAAGAATCCAGACTGTTATTGCCCAGAAGGCAAACGCAGCTGAGTAATTAGGAGGAAAATATCGTGGAAGAAAGAAATCTTAGAAAAACTCGCGTGGGCAAAGTTGTCAGCGATAAGATGGATAAGACTATCGTGGTTGCCATCGAAGACCATGTAAAACATCCTCTGTACAAGAAAATTGTAAAAAGCACATATAAGCTGAAAGCACACGATGCAAACAACGAGTGCCATGTAGGTGATACCGTACGAGTTATGGAAACAAGACCTTTATCCAAAGATAAGAGATGGAGACTTGTGGAGATCGTTGAGAAAGCGAAATAAATAAGAGATCAGAATGCTAAAGGAGGAATACCAGCATGATTCAGCAGGAAACTAGACTGAAAGTCGCTGACAACACCGGTGCAAAAGAAATCTTATGCATTCGTGTTATGGGCGGTTCTACAAGAAGATATGCCAACATTGGTGATGTAATCGTTGCTTCGGTCAAAGATGCAACACCAGGCGGCGTTGTTAAAAAAGGTGACGTAGTAAAAGCTGTTGTTGTAAGAAGCGTAAAAGGCGCTCGTCGTAAAGACGGTTCTTACATCAAATTTGATGAGAACGCAGCAGTTATTATCAAAGATGACAAAACTCCAAAAGGAACCCGTATTTTTGGACCAGTAGCCAGAGAGCTTCGTGAGAAACAGTTCATGAAGATTGTTTCCTTAGCTCCGGAAGTATTATAGGAGGACAGCTATGTCAATGAAGATTAAAAAAGGCGATACCGTAAAGGTAATCGCCGGCAAAGATAAAGACAAAACCGGCAAAGTAGTCAGCGTTGACGTAAAGAACAACCGTGTTGTTGTTGAAGGCGTAAACATGATTACAAAGCATGAGAAACCGTCTATGAGCAATCAGCAGGGCGGAATCGTTAACAAAGAAGCTCCTATCGATGCATCCAACGTAATGCTGGTTGTAAAAGGAGTTCCGACCCGCGTTGGAATCAAAGTTGAGATGGTTGAGAAAAACGGCAAAACAAAAGCTGTTAGAACCCGCGTTGCAAAAGCAAAAGAGCTGAACGGCGCAGTAATTGATTAAGGAAGAGAGGAGGCAAAACCGTGAGTAGACTGAAAGATCTTTACAACGAGCAGATCGTTGATGCAATGACCAAAAAATTTGGATACAAAAACGTGATGGAAGTGCCGAAGCTCTCCAAAATCGTAATCAACATGGGTGTTGGTGAAGCTAAGGAGAACGCTAAACTTCTGGACGCTGCAATCAGTGATATGGAAGCTATCACCGGACAGAAAGCAGTTACCACGAAAGCGAAAAATTCCGTAGCAAACTTTAAAATCCGTGAGGGTATGCCGATCGGATGCAAAGTTACCCTTCGTGGCGAGAAAATGTACGAGTTCGCAGACCGCCTGATCAACCTGGCACTGCCTCGTGTACGTGACTTCCGCGGCGTAAATCCGAACGCTTTCGATGGCAGAGGAAACTATGCTCTTGGTATCAAAGAGCAGCTGATTTTCCCAGAGATCGAGTATGATAAAGTTGATAAAGTCAGAGGTATGGACATTATCTTCGTTACCACTGCTAACACAGATGAAGAAGCTCGTGAATTACTGACATTATTCAACATGCCATTCGCAAAGTAATAGGAGGAATTGATTCATGGCTAAAACAGCAATGAAAATCAAACAGCAGCGCAAAGCTAAATTCTCTACAAGAGAATACAATCGTTGCAGAATTTGTGGCCGTCCACACGCATATTTAAGAAAATACGGAATCTGCAGAATCTGCTTCCGTGAATTAGCATACAAAGGCCAGATTCCTGGCGTTAAGAAAGCTAGTTGGTAAAATTTTAGAAGGAGGCAAATTCAAATGAGTATGAGTGATCCGATTGCAGATATGCTTACAAGAATCCGTAACGCTAACACTGCAAAACATGATACAGTAGATGTTCCGGCATCCAAAATGAAAATCGCAATCGCTGATATCCTGGTAAACGAGGGATACATTGCAAAATATGAACTCAGCGATGAGGGTGCATTCCAGAATATGCACATCACCCTGAAATATGGCGCTGACAAAAACGAGAAGATCATCACCGGTCTGAAGAGAATCTCCAAACCGGGTCTGAGAATCTATGTTGGCAAAGATGAGCTGCCGAGAGTACTTGGCGGACTTGGAATCGCTATTCTTTCCACAAACCAGGGTGTTATCACCGATAAAGAAGCTCGTAAGCTGCAGGTCGGCGGCGAGGTTCTGGCATTCGTTTGGTAATAGAAACGAAACAAGGCAACTGAAAACAGAGAGAGCTTAAAGCTCTCTCCGAAAATCTAAGTTAATAGGAGGAAATTGGTATGTCACGTATTGGAAGACTGCCAGTGGCAATTCCTGCAGGTGTAACAGTAGACATCCAGGAAAACAACCACGTTGTAGTAAAAGGACCAAAAGGAACATTAGAGAGAACTCTCCCGTCTGAAATGACCATCAAACTGGAAGACGGACACGTAGTAGTTACAAGACCGAACGATCTGAAGAAAATGAAAGCTCTTCATGGTCTGACCAGAACTCTGATCCACAACATGGTAATTGGTGTTAGCGAAGGCTATACCAAAACACTGGAAGTAAACGGTGTAGGTTACAGAGCTGCAAAACAGGGCAACAAATTAGTTCTGTCTCTTGGATATTCTCATCCGGTAGAGATGATCGATCCGGAAGGACTCTCCTCCGCTGTAGACGGCAACAAGATCATTGTTTCCGGTATCAGCAAAGAGAAAGTTGGCCAGTATGCCGCTGAAATCAGAGACAAGAGAAGACCTGAGCCATACAAGGGCAAGGGAATCAAGTATGCTGATGAAGTGATCAGACGTAAAGTTGGTAAGACTGGTAAGAAATAATTAAGGAGAGTGTGAACATGATTAGTAAAGTATCAAGAGCGCAGATGCGCCAGAAAAAGCATAGAAGATTACGTAATCATATCGTAGGTACTGCACAGCGTCCGCGTCTGTGTGTATTCCGCAGCAATAACCATATGTATGCTCAGATTATCGACGATACGATTGGAAATACTTTAGTTTCTGCTTCTACTCTTCAGAAAGATGTTAAAGCAGAGCTTGAGAAAACCAACAATGTAGATGCAGCAGCATATCTTGGAACCGTTCTTGGAAAGAAAGCTGTAGAAGCAGGTATTACTGAAGTTGTATTTGACCGTGGCGGATTCATCTACCAGGGAAAAATCCAGGCATTCGCAGACGCAGCTAGAGAAGCTGGGCTGGTATTCTAAGAAAGGAAGGAAAAGAACACATGAAGCATACAATTATTGATGCAAGCCAGTTCGAACTGGAAGAAAAAGTCGTATCAATTAAGCGTGTTACAAAAGTTGTTAAAGGTGGTCGTAACTTCCGTTTCACAGCTTTAGTAGTTGTCGGCGACGGCAATGGACACGTAGGCGCAGGCCTTGGAAAAGCAGCCGAGATTCCGGAAGCTATCCGCAAAGGTAAAGAAGACGCTATGAAGAAACTGGTAAGCGTAGCAATCAATGAGAACGGAAGTATCACTCATGACTACGTAGGTAAATTCGGAAGCGCAGAGGTTCTGTTAAAGAAAGCTCCTGAAGGTACTGGTGTCATCGCTGGTGGCCCAGCCCGTGCCGTAATCGAGTTAGCTGGTATTAAGAACATCCGTACAAAATCCCTTGGATCCAGAAATAAGCAGAACGTAGTTCTGGCTACCATCGCTGGTCTGTCTGAGCTGAAGACTCCAGAAGAAGTAGCAAGACTTCGCGGCAAATCTACAAACGAGATCTTTGCTTAAGGAGGATGTGAAAAATGGCAGATAAATTAAAAGTAACACTGGTGAAATCCCCGATCGGATGTGTTCCGAAACATAGAAGAACCGTGGAAGCACTGGGTCTGAAAAAAGTTAACAAGACGGTAGAACTGCCGGATAACGCAGCAGTTCGCGGCATGGTTAATCAGGTTTCTTACCTGGTTAAAGTAGAAGAAGCATAAGGAGGTACCGTAATGGACTTATCTAATTTACAGCCGGCTGAAGGTTCCAGACAGAACGATAACTTCCGCAGAGGCCGTGGACATGGTTCAGGAAATGGTAAAACAGCAGGTAAAGGCCACAAAGGACAGAAAGCACGTTCCGGAGCACCGAGACCGGGATTTGAAGGTGGTCAGATGCCTTTATACAGACGTCTTCCGAAGAGAGGTTTCAAAAACAGAAACTCCAAGGAAATCGTTGGAATCAATGTAGATGCTCTGAATCGTTATGAGGACGGAGCTGTTGTAACCGTAGAAACTATGATTGAGACTGGTCTTGTTTCCAATCCGAGAGATGGCGTAAAAATCCTTGGAAACGGTGAAGTCACCAAAAAACTCACTGTAAAAGCAAATGCTTTCAGCGAGAGCGCAAAGGCAAAAATTGAAGCGGCAGGTGGAACAGTCGAGGTGATCTAATGTTTAAGACCTTTATCAATGCATTTAAGGTCAAAGATGTTCGTCGCAAAATATTTTATGTGCTTATGATGCTTGTTGTCATCCGGTTAGGCTCTCAGATGCCTGTACCGGGTGTCAATACAAGCTTTTTTGCGAATTATTTTGCAAATAATACGAATGAGGCATTCAGCTTCCTGAATGCATTCACGGGCGGCGGTTTCGACCGTTTCTCCATCTTTGCTCTGAGTATTACACCGTACATTACTTCTTCCATCATTATTCAGCTGCTCACCATTGCAATTCCACGACTTGAGGAAATGCAGCGTGACGGCGAAGAGGGAAGAAAGAAAATGACTGCGATTACTCGTTATGTGACAGTAGGTCTTGCATTGTTTGAGTCTGTTGCCATGGCAGTAGGCTTTGGACGCCAGGGACTCCTCACCACTTTTAACGCAGTTAATGTGATTGTTGTAGTGGCAGCTCTGACAGCCGGTTCTGCCTTCCTTATGTGGGTGGGAGAACAGATCAACGACAAGGGCGTTGGAAATGGTATTTCTATGGTCCTGTTAATCAACATCCTTTCCAGAATCCCGCAGGATATGGTAACCCTTTACGAAACCTTCGTAAAAGGCAAAACCATCGCGCGTGGTCTGCTGATGTGGATTATCATCGCTGTTGTGATCATCGCTGTTGTTGTGCTGGTACTGATCCTGAATGGCGCTGAGAGAAGAATTCCGGTACAGTATTCCAAGAAAATGGCCGGAAGAAAAATGGTTGGCGGACAGTCATCCAATATTCCGCTGAAGGTAAATACAGCGGGCGTTATCCCGATCATCTTTGCATCATCCATCATGTCTTTCCCATCGATTATCCTGTCGTTTGTCGGAAAGTCGGATATCAAAGGTATCGGCGGAACGCTGATCAAGATGCTGAATTCCAACAACTGGTTTGACAAAACCAATCCAGTTGCTTCGCTGGGCCTGATTCTCTACATTGTCCTTGTTATTTTCTTCGCTTATTTCTATACCTCCATCACCTTCAACCCGATGGAAGTTGCAGATAACATGAAAAAACAGGGCGGCTTTATCCCAGGCATCCGCCCGGGTAAATCCACGGTAGATTATCTGAACAATCTGCTCAGCTATATTATTTTTATCGGTGCAGCAGGTCTTACCATTGTTGCAGTGATTCCATTTTTCTTTAATGGATTTTTCAAAGCGAATGTATCCTTTGGAGGTACTTCTCTGATCATTATTGCCAGCGTAATTCTGGAAACCTTAAAACAGATTGAATCCATGATGCTGGTACGCAATTACAAAGGATTCTTAAACGATTAAGGCATAAGAGGGACTGTCTGGATAAGACAGTCCCTTTCTTTTGTTTAAAGCGCTTTTAAAGAGGCTTTAACAGAGAAAATTTTTGCTATTGTGGTTTATTTTATGGTATAATAGGGTAAATTACACGCAGTGGATTGCTGCAAATTCAAACATGGGAGGAAAAGCGCATGAAAATTATTATGTTGGGGGCACCTGGTGCCGGAAAAGGTACACAGGCAAAACAGATCGCTGCAAAATATGAGATTCCTCATATTTCAACCGGCGATATCTTCCGCGCAAATATCAAAGAGGGAACCGAGCTTGGAAAGAAAGCGAAAGCATTCATGGACAAGGGAGAACTCGTTCCGGACGAGCTGACCTGCGATCTTGTTGTAGACCGTATTTCCAAACCGGACGCAGCAAAGGGCTACGTGCTGGATGGCTTCCCAAGAACGATTCCGCAGGCAGAGGCACTGACGAAAGCCCTGGAAGCACGCGGAGAGAAAATTGACTACGCAATCAATGTAGAAGTACCGGATGAAAATATCGTTCACCGTATGGGCGGACGCCGTGCCTGCATCGGATGCGGAGCAACGTATCATGTAGAATTTAACGCACCAAAGGTAGAAGATGTATGCGATACCTGCGGCGGCGAGCTGGTTCTTCGTGATGACGATAAACCTGAGACCGTACAGAAGAGACTGTCTGTATACCATGCTCAGACACAGCCTCTGATTGACTACTATAAGAAAGCCAATGTTCTGGTGGAAGTTGACGGAACCCAGGATATCAACGTGGTATTTCAGGATATAGTAAAGATTTTAGGAGCGTAAAGGATGTCCATATCAATTAAAACTGCCCGGGAAATTGAAAAAATGCGCCGTGCCGGTGAACTGCTGGAGAAGGTACACGATGAATTAGGCCGCGCCATCCATCCGGGAATGTCAACCTGGGAAATCAACAAGCTCGGAGAAGAGATGATCCGCAGCTTCGGATGCACTCCCAACTTTTTAAACTATAATGGGTATCCGGCTTCAATCTGCGTTTCTGTGAACGAGGAAGTGGTTCACGGAATCCCAAGTAAAAAACGGATTCTGAAAGAGGGCGACATTGTCAGCCTGGATGCGGGACTTATCTATGAAGGATACCATTCCGACGCAGCCCGCACACACGCGGTCGGTGAGATCTCGCCGGAGGCAAGAAAACTGGTGGAAGTAACACGCCAGGCCTTTTTTGAAGGAATCAAATACGCAAAAGCAGGCCATCATCTTCATGAGATTTCGGCGGCGATCGGCGCATATGCAGAGAGCTTCGGCTACGGCGTTGTCCGTGATCTTGTGGGTCACGGTATCGGCACACACCTGCACGAAGACCCGGCGGTGCCAAATTTCGCACAGCCAGGCCGCGGCGTCCGTCTGCAGCCTGGCATGACGCTCGCCATCGAGCCGATGATCACAGCCGGAGGCTATGCAGTCAGATGGCTGGATGATGACTGGACCGTTGTGACAGAAGACGGCTCTCTTGCCGCACATTATGAGAACACGATTCTGATTACGGAGGGAGAACCGGAAATTCTGACACTTTCGCATACGTAGGAGGATTTATGAAACCGATTGTGAAAGGAATGTTTGCCAGAAGCCTGGCCGGCCACGATAAAGGAAAGCTGTATGTGATTTCGGATGTACAGGAGCCATACGTATTCCTGGTGGACGGAAAAATCCGTACCGCCAACCGGCCGAAAAAGAAGAAGCTGATTCACGTACAGCCGGATTACGAAATGACGGATGCGGTTCGTGATGAAGATATCCGTAAGGCATTAAAAGAAAAAAGTTGCAAAGAGTTGAAGGAGGATTAATCAATGTCTAAGGCAGATGTAATTGAAGTAGAGGGAACTGTCCTCGAGAAATTACCAAACGCAATGTTTAAAGTAGAACTGGAAAATAAACACGTTGTACTGGCTCATATCAGCGGAAAGCTGCGTATGAACTTTATCCGTATTCTTCCGGGAGACAAAGTAACCATCGAGCTGTCCCCATACGATCTGGACAAGGGACGTATTATCTGGAGAGATAAATAAGAAATACGATAAAAAAAGCCATCCGGCATGCCGGATGGCTTTTTCTCTGTATGTGTTTCTCTGTATTCATCCCCAATAACAGTAACCGTTCTACAGAACAAAGATTTCGATCACCGGCCTTCAGATTTCTGACAGCCACAAAGCAAGCACCAGTCTGCAAACCCTGCAGCATCCGCGGCGGCGGGCATCTGAATTTCTTTTCAGTCCCTTTTGAAACCTTCCAGATGTATTATGCAATATTTTAATAGAAAAAGCAATGAAAAAAGTATAAAATTTTATGAAAACTTTTTGTAAAAACCAGGAGAATTTGTGCACTTTTGAAACAAAATTTTTAAACCGTCAGAAAAAAAAGAAAAAGTGAAAAGACAGGAGAAAAGAGCGGCCGGAAAACCGTGAAAATGACAGATGAGGGCTCGAAAGCGACAGAAGAATATATGTTCGTGAATTCTGTGTGAAGTTGAAATATTTGGTTGAATTCTCAAAATAATGTGATACAATGCAATAGAGAAACTTTACGGGGAAATTTTACCGGGAAGGGTCTCCTGGGCGGTGTGGTAAAATCCATGCACCGGCAGAAATCAAGGAAACATTTTATGAAACAGCAGGCTGCAGTCTGAAAAATAATTCGGATCTGCAGCAATGGCATCGCTGCTCCTTACAGATAACAGGAAAGGAAAATGTGCAATGACAAAAATGGGAAAGAAAAAGAAAAAAGGCCTTGTTGCAGCATTGAGCGTAGTTGCAGTGATTGTTTTACTTGCCGCTGCATATGGAATCTTCTGTCTGATCATCGAGGATGACAAAATCTGGGCAGATGCTTCTATTAACGGAGTAAACATTCAGAGAATGAGCAAAAAAGAAGCTGCACAGACAGTGGAACAGAAGTTTGAAGAAGATTATAAAGATACAGCTGTTACCGTTGAGCTGGATGGTCAGCAGTATACGATGAATGTATTTCCAATGCTGGGGATGGATGCTTCCGCAGAAATTGAAAAAGCATATGAAAAAGGCCATGGAAATCTTCTGGTTCGCGGTCTGGAGTGGGTCGAGATGAAACGGGGAAAGGCAGAGAAACTTTCCTATGATGTGCAGCCGACTGTGGCCCATCCAGATGAGGTGGAAGGAATTGTACAGGCATCCGGCATTCAGGATTACAACTCCATGCAGGATACTACATATGAAGTAACAGATACCGGCCTGATCGTGCATAAAGGCATTTCCGGAACCAGACCGGATGTGGATGCTTTAAAACAGCAGATCCAGACGAATGTGACAGCAATGAATTTCCAGGATGTAATTTCCTGCCCGACGGCAGAAAATCAGCTGACGGAGCCGGATTTTGCCGGAATTGCAAGCCAGATTTATACCGAGCCGGTCAATGCGACGCTGGATCCGGACAACGGATATTCCGTTGTGGCATCGAAAAACGGAACCTCAATGGATGCGGACAGTGCGAAAGCCGAGTATGAGAGTGCAGAAGAAAATACGGATATCACGATTCCGTTTACCTTTACCGAGCCGGAGATTACAACCGAGAAGATGAACGCAAATCTGTTTAAAGACACGCTTGGAAGTTACAGCTCCAGCGCAGCAGGTGGAACGAGCGGAAGAATTCACAACGTCGGACTTACGGCATCTATCTGCAACGGACAGATCGTTCTGCCGGGAGAAACCTTCTCTTTTAATGGTGTCGTAGGTGATACAACGGCGGAAAAAGGATACCAGGAGGCAGCAGGCTATCAGGATGGCAAAGTCGTCCAGGTACTTGGAGGAGGCGAATGCCAGGTGTCTTCCACACTGTTTTCCGCTATTTTGTATACAGACCTTGATGTGTTGGAAAGAGCCAACCATTCGATGCCGGTACATTATGTGCCGTCAGGAATGGATGCAACCGTATTCTGGGATTCACCGGATTTCAAATTTGAAAATAATCATAAGTATCCGGTGAAAATTGTGATGAATATGGACAGCAGTGATACACTGACCGTAAAAATTCTCGGAACAAAAGAAAACGACTATACCATTGAGCCAAGGGTAGAGCAGATCGATGAGATGAGTAATGTAACGTATCGTGATTATAAAGATGCAAGCGGAAATGTAGTAAAATCAGAATCCGTATGCGCAAGCAAATACAAACCGCTGAACTCAGGATCATGATGCAAAAAAGATGTTACCTGTAAAAAACAGGCGGGACAGAGAAGAGAAATCTGTCCGGCCTGTTTTTTTCTTACCGGTGGGAGAGATGAAAAAATGCACAGAAAAAGAGCAAAAAAAAATGAAAAAATATGTAAAAAATTTCTTGCATTTCCGGGAACAAAATGCTATACTATAAAACGAACTTTTGCGCGTGGACTTTTTTCTAACCCACAAAAAGAAAACGCATTCCAAAAGTTTACAACAGAAAATTCCCCTACACGGGGCGCTAAGGAGCAAAGAAAGGAGGATTCATCATGAAGGTTAGATCTTCTGTAAAACCGATCTGCGAGAAATGCAAAGTTATCAAAAGAAAAGGTAGCATCAGAATCATTTGTGAGAATCCAAAGCACAAACAGCGCCAGGGCTAATCCGTCATTAGGCTTGATCGTAATTGTGCAGATTTTAAGTGCGGCTGCAGCGAGGACGCGCGTGAATGCGTTGTTCTGCTGTTAATATTATAAAGTGAGACACCTGGCAAGTTGCAGCCAGGACACCTCCGGCGGGTGGACGCGCGGAGCGCAGACATCCCTTATAATATTGCTTAATACTCCGATCTGTCAGGTGGCAGAAGGAGAAAGGTCGTGCGAACACGGCTGGATACACGCATACCTGTATCCCAATTAGGAAAATATTAATGTTTTAGAAAAATGGAGGACAAAGTACATGGCTCGTATAGCTGGTGTAGACTTACCAAGAGACAAACGTGTTGAGATTGGTCTGACCTATATCTACGGAATCGGTAGAACAAGTGCAGATCGTATCTTAAAAGAAGCTGGAGTAAATCCGGACACACGCTGCAGAGATTTGACAGACGATGAAGTAAAGAGACTCAGCGCAGTTATCGATGAGAGTCAGGTTGTAGAAGGAGATCTTCGTAGAGAAATCGCTATGAACATCAAACGTCTGCAGGAGATCGGATGCTACAGAGGTATCCGTCATCGTAAAGGCCTTCCGGTTCGTGGTCAGAAAACAAAGACCAACGCAAGAACCCGCAAAGGTCCTAAGAGAACTGTTGCAAATAAGAAGAAATAATTTAACCAGTAGTCCAATATAAGATTAAGAAAGTGTAGGTTAGTTTTAAAATGGCAAAAGTGACAAAGAAAACGACAAAACGTCGTGTCAGAAAAAACGTTGAACACGGACAGGCACATATCCAGTCTTCCTTCAATAATACAATCGTAACACTGACTGATGCAGAAGGAAATGCTCTTTCTTGGGCAAGTGCCGGCGGTCTGGGATTTAGAGGTTCAAGAAAATCTACTCCATACGCAGCTCAGATGGCTGCAGAAACTGCTACCAAAGCAGCGCTGGTTCATGGCTTAAAGACTGTTGACGTTATGGTAAAAGGACCAGGATCAGGTCGTGAAGCTGCAATCCGTGCCCTTCAGGCATGCGGTCTTGAAGTTACAAGCATCCGCGACGTAACACCGGTTCCGCACAACGGATGCCGCCCACCAAAACGTAGAAGAGTCTGATTAGGAGGTTAAGAACATGGCAGTAAATAGAGTACCAGTCCTGAAAAGATGCAGATCCCTCGGAATGGATCCTGTATATCTTGGAATTGATAAGAAGTCCACAAGACAGCTGAAAAGAGCAAACAGAAAAATGTCTGAGTATGGTCTTCAGTTAAGAGAAAAACAGAAAGCAAAATTCATCTACGGCGTTCTGGAGAAACCTTTTGTTAACTATTACAAAAAGGCTGACAGAATGGAAGGACAGACTGGTGAGAACCTGATGATCCTTCTTGAGCTCCGTCTGGACAACGTTCTGTTCCGTATGGGAATGGCTAGAACCAGAAAAGAAGCACGTCAGATCGTTGACCACAAACACGTTCTGGTTAACGGCAAACAGGTAAATATCCCGTCTTACCTTGTAAGCGCTGGTGATACCATCGAAATCAAAGAGGGTAAAAAATCCTCTCAGAGATATAAAGACATCGTAGAGGTTACAGGCGGCCGTCTGACTCCGGAATGGATCGAGGCTGATCTTGAGGCACTCAAAGGTGTTGTAAAAGAGCGTCCTACCCGCGAAATGATCGATGTTCCGGTTGACGAAGTGCAGATCGTCGAGCTGTATTCTAAATAAAGAATCGCCATACGCGGAAGGCTTTATTCCCATGAGTAATGAGCCAACCAATTTAAAAGGAGGGGCTTTCGAGTGTTTGATTTTAACAAACCGAAAATTGAAATTACTGAGATTTCTGATGACAAGAAGTACGGCAGATTTGTGGTTGAACCTCTGGAAAGAGGCTACGGTATCACATTAGGTAATTCTCTTCGCAGAATTATGCTTTCTTCCCTCCCTGGAGCAGCAGTAAGCCAGGTTAAAATCGAGGGCGTTCTTCATGAATTCAGCTCCATCCCTGGAGTAAAAGAAGACGTTACAGAAATCATCATGAACCTGAAGAGCCTTGCAATCCGCAATAACAGCGAAACCAACGAAGCAAAAGTTGCTTATATTGAGTTCGAGGGCGAGGGAGTTGTAAGAGCATCCGATATTCAGGTAGATCAGGATATTGAGATCATGAATCCGGATCAGGTAATCGCAACCCTGAACGGCGGCCCGGACAGCAAGCTGTACATGGAGCTGACGATCACAAAAGGCCGCGGTTATATCAGTGCTGACAAAGGCAAGAGCGATGACATGCCGATCGGCGTTCTCGCTGTGGATGCTATCTATACACCGGTTGAGCGTGTAAACCTTAAAGTGGAGAACACCCGTGTAGGTCAGATTACCGATTACGATAAACTGACACTGGATGTTTACACCAGAGGAACACTGGATCCGGATGAGGCAGTCAGCCTGGCAGCTAAGGTTTTAAGCGAGCATCTGAAACTCTTCATCGATCTGTCTGAGAATGCGAAGACAGCAGAAGTTATGATCGAGAAAGAGGACAATGAGAAAGAGAAAGTTCTGGAGATGAACATCGACGAGCTTGAGCTTTCCGTGCGTTCCTATAACTGCTTGAAACGTGCCGGTATCAATACCGTAGAAGAGCTGTGCAACAAAACTTCCGAAGACATGATGAAGGTTCGTAACCTGGGCCGCAAGTCTCTGGAAGAGGTACTTGCAAAGCTGAAAGAACTGGGACTGTCACTGAGTCCTGGGGACGGAGAATAAATCACAGCGATTTATCTTTCCGTTTGATTTGTAGACGAAAACCCCCTGTCAGTAAGTCCGAGGCAGCATGACTTGCGGGTTCCACAAATGGAGGAAAATTTAAAATGGCAAAATATAGAAAACTTGGCAGAACATCTGACCAGAGAAAAGCATTATTAAGAAACCAGGTAACCAACCTTCTGTATCACGGAAAAATCGTTACCACTGAGACCAAAGCGAAAGAGATCCGCAAGATCGCTGAAAGCATGATCGCACTGGCTGTAAAAGAGAAAGATAACTTTGAGACCGTTACCGTTACTGCTAAAGTAGCTCGTAAAGATGCTGATGGCAAACGTGTGAAAGAAGTAAAAGACGGCAAAAAAGTTACCGTATACGATGAAGTTCAGAAAGAGATCAAAAAAGATCTTCCGTCCAGACTTCACGCTAGACGTCAGATGGCAAGCTTCTTCTATCCTGTAACAGAGGTTCCGACCGAAGCAGCAGGACGCAAGAAAAACACCAAGTCCATCGATATGCCACAGAAAATGTTCGATGAGATCGCTCCGAAATATGCAGACCGTAACGGCGGATATACCCGTATCATCAAGATCGGACCGCGTAAAGGTGATGCAGCTATGGAAGTTGTAATCGAGCTGGTTTAATCTGTAAATAGTTTTGAAATCCGCAGGGGCTGCCTCTTAATAGGTGGCTCCTGTTTTGTTGTATATCATATTTTATATGACACAATTGCGAAATTGTGGCAATGTACGGGGTTGCATCTGCTTTGCGAATAAGGTACAATACAGAATACAGAACAGCTAAAATGGGATACAAAGGAGAGCATTTGCATGGAGAGCAAGAAAAAAATGTTGTTTATTTTTAATCCGTTTTCCGGAAAAGCACAGATTAAAAGTAAACTGTTTGAAATTATCGATGTTTTTGTAAAAGGCGGGTATGAGGTCATTGTCCACCCGACGCAGGCAGTCGGAGATGGTTTCGAAAAGACAAAGGAGCTTGCGCCGCAGGTGGATCTCGTTGTCTGCAGCGGGGGCGACGGAACACTGGATGAAGTTGTCAGCGGTCTGATGGAAGTGGATCAGCGCGTTCCGATCGGTTATATTCCGGCCGGAAGCACCAATGACTTTGCAAACAGTCTTTCTATTTCGAAAGATATGGTACAGGCGGCAAAGGATATCATCGAGGGAAACCTGTATTCCTGTGATGTGGGAGCGTTCAACAACGACAGCTTTGTCTACATCGCTGCATTCGGCCTTTTCACGGATGTTTCCTATGAGACAGACCAGCACATGAAAAACATTCTCGGCCATCTGGCATACCTGCTGGAGGGATCCAAACGGATCTGGAATGTGCCGACGTACTGGATTAAAGTCGAGGCAAACGGGGAAACCTTTGAGGGAGAGTATATCTACGGTATGGTGACGAATGCCAAGTCCGTCGGCGGCTTCAAAAACCTGCCGGGACAGGATGTACGCCTGGATGACGGACTCTTCGAGGTAACCCTGATCAAACGCCCGAAAAACCCGCTGGAACTGAATGAGATCATTGCGTCCCTGCTGATGCAGGAGGATCACACAGACCTCATCGATTCGTTCAAGACCGACCGCATCATCATCGAGTCCAACCAGGAGATTTCCTGGACTCTGGACGGCGAATACGGCGGAGATCACGGCTATGTCTGCATCGAAGCGCGCAAACATGCCATGGAACTGGTTCTGAACAATAAGTAGGCACGGCTTTTTGATAAGTTTTTCACAAAAAAGTGCAAAAAAATGGATTTCGCTACGAAAACCATTTGGCATTTGCAGAAAGATGTTGTATAATAAAACCAGTTATGAAAGTAACAAGTATGCCGTAAGCCTGAAAACGGTACACGGCACAATTACAGACACAGGAGGTCATTTGAGCTATGTTAGTATCAGCAAAAGAAATGTTGGACAAAGCAAAAGCTGGCCACTATGCAGTTGGTCAGTTTAACATCAACAACCTGGAGTGGACAAAATCCATCCTTCTTACCGCACAGGAGATGAATTCTCCAGTTATCCTTGGTGTATCTGAGGGTGCAGGAAAATACATGACAGGTTTCAAAACTGTAGCTGCTATGGTAAAAGCTATGATCGAAGAACTGAACATCACTGTTCCGGTTGCTCTGCATCTGGACCACGGAACCTACGAAGGATGTTACAAATGCATCGAAGCAGGTTTCTCATCCATCATGTTTGACGGATCTCATTATCCGATCGAAGAGAACGTTGCAAAAACAAAAGAACTGGTAGCTGTTTGCAAAGAGAAAGGAATGTCTCTGGAAGCAGAAGTTGGTTCTATCGGTGGAGAAGAAGATGGTGTTGTAGGTATGGGCGAATGCGCTGATCCAAACGAGTGCAAGATGATTGCAGACCTCGGTGTAGATATGCTTGCAGCAGGTATCGGCAATATCCACGGTGTATACCCGGCTAACTGGCAGGGACTGAGCTTTGAGACTCTGGCAGCTGTACAGGAGCTGACAGGAACTATGCCGCTCGTTCTTCACGGTGGTACAGGTATCCCGGATGACATGATCAAGAAAGCCATTGACCTTGGCGTTTCCAAAATCAATGTAAATACAGAGTGCCAGCTTGCATTCGCAGCAGCTACACGTAAATACATCGAAGAGGGCAAAGATCAGCAGGGTAAAGGATTTGATCCTCGTAAACTGCTTGCTCCGGGCGCAGAAGCTATCAAAGCTACTGTAAGAGAGAAAATCGAACTGTTCGGTTCTGCAAACAAAGCCTGAGTTTAAGCACGAAAATGCTGTGCAGGATTCCTGGGGGACTTCCCCCTCAGGGTCCGCACAGTATTTTTTTTCGCGAGCAACGAGTCAAAGTCCGTGCTTGTACGAGACCTTGACGACTGCCGCGAAAGCTTTCATCGAATCCGCTAATTTTTTCGCCTGAATTAGGAAAGTTTTGTAAAATAATACGAAAAAGGGACTGAGTTCAAAAAAGCACTTGCGTTTTTGGGGTTTTTGAGTTATTTTAGTATCAGTTGGAAATCAAATCCATATGCGAATGTAAAACAAGGGCGTTCTACAAAAAATATAGCTTTTTTAGCTACCTTTTTGAGAACTCCTTTTTCTTGTATTAGGATCTTTTTAGAATCCGGCGGGAAGGTCGCATCGCAAAATTCACAAATGGAAAGGAAGAAAGAAAATGGGAGAATATGTAAATCCAGCCAAAATTTTTGGCGAAAATGTATTCAATGACACTGTAATGCAGGAACGTCTTCCAAAAAATGTTTACAAGAAGCTGAAAAAGATCATCGAAGAAGGCGGTGAGCTGGATCTTGCTACTGCAGATACGATTGCACATGAGATGAAAGAATGGGCAATTGAAAAAGGAGCAACACACTATACACACTGGTTCCAGCCGCTGACCGGTGCAACTGCAGAAAAGCACGATTCTTTTATCACAGCACCGATGCCGAACGGCAAAGTACTGATGAGCTTCTCCGGTAAAGAGCTGATCAAAGGCGAGCCGGATGCATCTTCTTTCCCGTCCGGTGGACTGCGTGCTACCTTTGAGGCAAGAGGATATACAGCATGGGACTGCACCTCACCGGCTTTCGTTCGTCAGGACGCAGCAGGCGCAACCCTCTGCATTCCGACTGCATTCTGCTCCTACACAGGAGAGGCGCTTGACCAGAAAACACCGCTTCTTCGTTCCATGGAAGCTCTGAATGTACAGTCCCTGCGTCTGTTAAAACTGTTCGGAAACACCACTTCCAAGAAAGTAACTCCTTCCGTAGGACCGGAGCAGGAATACTTCCTGGTAGATGCAGAGAAATTCCTGCAGAGAAAAGACCTGATCTACACCGGACGTACCCTGTTTGGCGCAATGCCTCCAAAAGGACAGGAGATGGACGATCACTATTTCGGAACCATCCGTCAGAGAATTGCTTCCTTTATGAAGGATGTCAACATTGAGCTGTGGAAGATGGGTGTTACAGCAAAGACACAGCACAATGAGGTTGCACCGGCACAGCACGAGCTGGCTTCCATTTATTCCGAGGCAAACGTAGCAGTTGACAACAACCAGCTCGTTATGCAGACTTTAAAGAGAGTTGCATGCCAGCACGGACTGAAATGCCTGCTGCATGAGAAACCGTTCGCAGGTGTCAACGGTTCTGGTAAACACGACAACTGGTCCATCACCACAGATGACGGCATCAACCTTCTTGAGCCGGGCAAAACACCGCACGAGAACATTCAGTTCCTGCTCGTATTAAGCTGCGTTCTGAAAGCCGTTGATGTTCACGCAGATCTGCTTCGTGAGTCCGCAGCCGATCCGGGAAACGATCACAGACTGGGAGCTAACGAGGCGCCGCCAGCTATTATTTCTGTATTCCTTGGAGAGCAGCTGGAGGATGTTGTAGAGCAGCTCATCAGCACCGGAAATGCAACAAAGAGCAAAAAAGAGGGCGTTCTGGAGACTGGTGTTAAGACACTTCCGGATCTCAAGAAAGATGCTACCGACCGTAACAGAACCTCACCGTTCGCCTTCACCGGAAACAAATTCGAGTTCCGTATGGTTGGTTCCCGTGATTCCGTTGCAGCTCCGAACATCGTACTGAACACCATCGTTGCAGAAGCATTCCGCGATGCATGCGATGTACTGGAAGGCGCTGAAAACTTCGAGGACGCTGTCCATGATCTGATCAAGAAGAACTTAAGTGAGCATCAGAGAATCATCTTCAATGGCGACGGATATGCAGATGAGTGGTTAGCTGAGGCAGAGAGAAGAGGACTTCCGAACATCAAATCCATGGTGTACGCAATCCCGGCACTGACCACTGATACCGCAATCAAACTGTTCGGCGATTTCAAAGTATTCACCGAGGCAGAGCTGGTATCCCGTGCAGAAGTTAAATTCGAGAACTATGCAAAGACCATCAACATCGAAGCAAAGACTATGATCGACATGGCAAGCAAACAGATCATCCCGGCAGTCATCAAATATGCGACTTCCCTGGCTGGATCTATCAACACCATCACCGCAGCAGGTGTTACAGCAGTTGGTGTACAGAAGAATCTGCTGAACGAGACAAGTGCACTGCTTGAGGAAACCCAGAAAGCACTCGACGAGCTGATCGCAATCGAGAATGCAGGATGCGAGATGGAAGACGGCGAAGCAAAAGCAAAATACTACTACGAGAAAGTTGCTCCGGCTATGGAGGCACTCCGTGCACCGGTTGACAAACTGGAGATGATCGTAGACAAAGAGATGTGGCCGATGCCGTCCTACGGCGATCTGATGTTTGAGGTTTAATCCGCAGACGGTCTGATAAATTGTAAAAATTCTGTGAAAACAGGGCAGAAAAAGAGGCTGTTTTTGACAACAGCCTCTTTTTTTAGTATAATGAAGATTAGCTGTTGCCAGAAGAAAAAGGCGGACAGCGCTGCCGGAAGAAACGGCAGGAAAACATGGAGGAAACGCTTCTGGATTTCGAAGGAAAACAGAAGTATACAGAACAATGAATGCAGAACTGGAAATTTTAGGTGTGAAGCTGAAACATTACCGCGTCGATGCGGCGATGGAGATTGCAGAGGAATACCTCTCAAACGATAAGCTGAACACCATCGGGATTGTTACGATGCAGATGCTGATGCAGGCGAGCAAGGAACCGACGTGGAAACAGTATATCGAAGATCTGGATCTGACGGTCATCGGGGAAACCGAGGTGCTGGAGGCAGCAGGAATTGACCCGGAGACGCCGTCCTATGAGGAAGTGGAGACGAACGAGTTCATCGCACGCTTTTTCTGGGGACTGATTCAGAAGAAAAGCCGGATTTTCGTACTGGGCGACACTGGGGAAGAACTGCAGACACTGCAGAAATATCTGACAGAAACGTATCCCGGCATTGAGATCGGAGGCGGTGCTGTCGTCGAGACGCTGGAGGAATCCGCGTTTGACAGCCTGGTCAACGAGATCAACAGCCAGACGACGGACGTGATTGTGAGCGGCCTTGCGGGAACGCGGCAGGATCGTTTCGTTCTGGAAAACAGCAGCAAAATCAGCGCAAAAATCTGGCTGAGCCTTGGCGAGCATTCGACGCTGCAGAACGAGGCCGGTATAAAAACGAGCTGGTGGGGAACTCTGCTAAAGAAGAATACGTTCAAGTGGATGGTAACAAAATATAACAGCGAAAAGGACGGTTGAAGTTCATGAACTGGATACGGAACAAACAGCAGTGGAGAGATTATCTGCTGATTACGCTGGGAACCGCGGTCATGGCGGTTGCGACCAGCTCGATTTACGACCCGGCGGGGCTTGTTACTGGAGGATTTTCCGGTCTTGCAATCGTCATCAAACAACTGAGCCAGATGCTGTTCGGAAAAGGAGTTCCGCTCTGGGTGACGAACCTTGTGCTGAACATTCCGCTCTTTCTGTTCGGAATCCGCATGAGCCGCGATTTTCTGGTGAAAACCATCTTCGGAACCCTGATGAATACGTTCTGGATTGCCGTTCTCCCGGTGCTGCAGCTGGTGCCGGATGACAGGATGCTTTCCGCACTGTTCGGCGGCGTTCTGATGGGAGCAGGCATCGGCCTCGTCTTCATCGGAAACGGTACGACGGGCGGAACGGATATGATGGCGGCTCTGATCCAGAGAAAGCTGCGCCACTATTCCGTTGCACAGGTTATGCAGGTGCTTGATGGAATCATCGTCATCGCCGGTATTTTTGTCTTCGGTATCCACGCTTCGCTCTATGCGATCGTGGCAATCTACGTGACGACGAAAATGACGGATGCCCTGATGGAAGGTATGAATTATGCGAAATCCGCGTTTATCATTACCGCGCATCCGGAGCAGGTAGCCGATGAGCTCATGAAAGAACTCGACCGCGGCGCGTCCGGCATCCACATCAAGGGAATGTACACGGGCGAAGAGCGTATGATGGTATTCTGTGTTGTGGGCAAAAAACAGATCCCGCAGCTCAAACAGATCGTAGGAACGATCGATCCGAACGCGTTTGTCGTTGTGTCGGATGCAAGAGAGGTCTTAGGAGAGGGCTTCCAGACGGATTTCTCCTGACCTTTTTACGTAATTTGTGGTATAAATGTTGTGTTTTCTCTTCCTTTTTTGTCTATTTTGTATTAATATAAGTATATCTGTGAGGTACTTTGCATCAGGCGCAGAACCATAGGGGTGTGGATATGCCTGGCAATGAAAGCGGGTGCAGCCGGAGACAAACTATAGGATGAAAGAGGGAAGAAAATATGATTTCAAATCAGATTTTACAGAGTACCATTGAGGGAATCAAAAATATTTCGCGTGTCGAACTCTGCGTGACTGATGTAGAAGGAAAGGTTCTGGTAACGACGTTTCCGGAGGTTGAGATCAGCCAGAATGATATTGTAACGTTTGCGCAGTCTCAGGCAGATTCCCAGACCATGAAAAATTATCAGTTTTTTAAAGTATACGATGAACACCAGCTGGAGTACATTCTGGTTGTAAAAGGCGGAAACGATGACATTCACCTGATCGGGAAAATGGTTACCTTCCAGATTCAGGGCCTCCTTACCGCCTACAAGGAGCGCTTCGATAAAGACAACTTTATCAAGAACCTGCTGCTCGACAACCTGCTGCTGGTCGACATCTACAACAGGGCGAAGAAGTTACATATTGAAGTGGAAGCACGCCGCCTTGTATTTATTCTTGAGACAAATCCGGATAAGAACAGCGGGGCGCTGGAAAGCGTCAAGAGTCTGCTCGGTACCAAATCCGGTGACTTTATAACTGCAGTTGATGAGAAAAACATCATCATCGTAAAAGAACTTGCTCCAGGTGAGGATTATGCCCAGATGAACAAAGTGGCAGCCACCATTCTGGAAGCAGCAGGAAGAGATGAGGAGGGGAAAACCCACGTTGCTTACGGTACCATTGTCAAGGAGATCAAAGAAGTATCGCGTTCCTATAAAGAAGCCAGAATGGCGATGGACGTCGGAAAAATTTTCTCCGCTGAGAATGATATCTATGCATACAGCTCACTGGGCATCGGCCGTCTGATTTACCAGCTTCCGATCCCACTGTGCAAAATGTTCATCAAAGAAATTTTCGGCAACAAATCGCCGGATGACTTTGATGAGGAGACACTGACAACGATCAATAAATTCTTTGAAAATTCTCTGAATGTCTCGGAAACCTCGAGACAGCTTTATATACACCGAAATACCCTTGTCTATCGGCTGGATAAGCTGCAGAAGAGCACGGGACTCGATCTTAGAGTTTTTGAAGATGCGATCACATTCAAGATTGCGCTTATGGTTGTGCAGTACATGAAATACATGGAAACGCTCGATTATTAAGCGAGAACCCTTGAAGGAGGAATTGCATGATAACATTGGATAGTGTAAGTAAGAGTTACGCGAAAGGCCAGCCGGCCGTCAACAACGTATCCTTACACATCGAGAAGGGGGAATTCGTCTTTATCGTGGGAAACAGCGGTTCTGGAAAATCGACGCTGATCAAGCTCCTTTTGAAAGAACTCGAGCCCACATCCGGTACCATTAAGGTAAACGGACAGATCTTAAATAAAATGAAACGCTGGAGAGTGCCGAAATACCGCCGCGGTGTCGGCGTCGTATTCCAGGATTTCCGCCTTTTAAAAGACCGGAATGTCTATGAAAACGTAGCATTCGCACAGCGTGTCATCGAGAAACCGAACCGCGTCATCAAAAAGCGCGTGCCGGAAGTCCTGACGCTGGTCGGACTGGCAGAGAAGTACAAATCCTTCCCGAAGGAGCTTTCCGGAGGAGAGCAGCAGCGAGTTGCCGTGGCAAGAGCCATTGTCAACCGGCCTGACATTCTTCTGGCGGACGAGCCGACCGGAAACCTGGACCCGGGAAACTCCATGGAGATTATGAAGCTCCTGGAGGAAATCAACAACAGAGGAACGACCGTTCTTGTGGTAACCCACAACCGTGAGATCGTCAACTCCATGAAAAAACGCGTTATTACCATGCGAAAAGGCGTGGTAGTCAGCGATGAGAAGGAGGGCGAGTACCATGAGGTTTAGTACACTGGGCTACAGCATCAAACAGGGTGTCAAAAACATCTGGAGAAACAAGATGTTCTCGCTGGCATCCATCGCAACCATGGGAGCCTGTATCTTTCTTTTCGGTATCTTCTTTGCGGTTGTCATCAACTTTAACTACATCGTAAAAAATGCCGAGACAGATGTATCCATGACCGTCTTCTTCAACGAAGATGTGGATCAGGCGACGATCGATGAGATCGGAACGGAGATCAAGGCCAAGACCGATGTGGTCAAGGAATGTAAGTATGTTTCCGCGGATGAGACGTGGGAAAACTTTGCAAAACAGTATTTCGAAGGAAAAGAGGAATACAAGGACGGCTTTAAGCCAAACGACAACCCGCTCGCAACTTCTGCTCACTACGAGGTTTACGTATACCAGGTAGAGACGCAGGATGCACTGGCTGAGTATATCCGCTCGCTGGACGGTGTCCGTGAGGTTAAACAGGCCGAGGGCGCAACAACAACGTTGACGACGATGAACCGTGTCATTGGCTACGTTTCCATCGCGATCATCCTGATTCTTCTTGCCGTATCTGTTTTCCTGATCAGCAATACCGTCACGATCGGTATTTCGGTCCGGAAAGAGGAGATCGGTATCATGAAGCTGATCGGTGCGACGAACCTGTTTGTAAGGGCTCCGTTCCTGATCGAGGGTATCCTGATCGGTCTTGTCGGAGCAGCGATTCCGCTGGGGCTGCTGTACGTTGTATACAACAGAGTCATCAGCTACGTTATGACGGAGTTCAGCGTACTGTCGAACTTTATGGCATTCATGCCGGTATCGGCCGTCTTCCGGATTCTGCTTCCGGTCGGACTCATTCTCGGTATGGGAATCGGTCTTGTCGGCAGTATCTTTACGATTCGAAAACACTTGAAAGTCTGATAGGATTAGACAATATAATGAAGTAAAAATAAGTCCCGGAATCCGTCAAAAGATTCCGGGATCTTTCGATTGGGAGGCATATTTTGGAAGAGCTGATGAAGGAAGAAAAAGAGGGCGTAAAAGCGGCAGAGCAGGAAAAACCGAAAAAGCGCAGAAACAGAAAGAAAAACCGAAAAAATGAGATGCGGAAGAGCTACTTTGCGGGCATGATTTCGATGCTGGCGATTGTAATGATCGTGCTTGTCGGAACAACGTTTCTCTGGCCGGGAAGCAGTGCGGACCACCCCGGCGGCTTCTGGTCGTGGCGGAAGACGGCGGCGATCAAAGCGATGATCAGCCAGCTTTACGCGGGCGATGTGGATGACACAGAGCTGTCGGATGCGATGTATAAAGGGATGATCAGCGGCCTCGGCGACAAGTATTCTACGTATTACACGAAAGAGGAATACGAAGCGATCAAGACAGCGCAGGAGGGTTACTATCAGGGCATCGGTGTTACGGTGACGCTGGACGGCGATAAGCTGCAGGTCACCGGCGTACAGGACGATACCCCGGCGGCGAAGGCCGGTATTCAGGCGGATGACCGCATTGTGAAGATTGACGGGCAGACACTCGAAGGCTTAAGCCTCAACGATGCGGTCGGTCTTCTGAAAAACAGCGAGAACGATACCGTGACGCTTTCCATCGAGCGGGAAGGCGAGGCGGATCTGATTGAAACGGAAGTCACAAAAGAGAAGCTTGCGGCGATTGTGGCAGACGGTAAAATGCTGGACGACAAGATCGGCTATCTGGCCATCAGCGAGTTTACAGGGCTTACCTCCGAGCAGTTCCAGAAAGCATACCAGTCACTGCAGGATCAGGGCATGGAGCGCCTGATCATCGACCTGCGCGGCAATCCGGGCGGCCTTGTGACGGCAGTCTGCGACACCCTGCGCCAGATCCTGCCGGAGGGACTCATCGTGTATACCGAGGATAAAAATGGAAAACGGGAAGAGTATACCTGCGACGGCGATACCCCGATCTCGATTCCACTCGTCGTGCTGGTCAATGAAAATACGGCAAGTGCGGCAGAAATCTTCACGGGAGCAGTCAAAGATTACGGCATCGGAACGATTGTCGGAACGACGACATTCGGAAAAGGCATTGTCCAGAATACATTCCAGCTCTCGGACGGCAGCGTGGTGAAACTGACGATTGCCCATTATTACACGCCGCTCGGAAACGACATCCACAAGGTCGGCATTACGCCGGATGTCGAGGTGGAGCTGCCGGATGACGCGACGAGCGATGTGCAGCTCGAAAAAGCGCTGGAAGTTGTCAAAGGACTGGAAAGTGCGGAATAAAATAAGAATTTTCACAGAAAAGCAGGAAAAAGGTAGGAAAAAAAGCACGAACGTGTTATCTTAGTAGAGGAGCCGAAAACAGATCTTGGCAGGCTCTAAAAGAAAGTGAGGAAAGACAGATGAACTTTACAGAAAGAAGAAAACAGGTTTTTGATAAAATGGACCAGGATTCCGCACTGCTTTTGTTTTCCGGAATCGAGCTGCATGTCAGCGCAGACGAATATCTGCCGTTTGAAGCAAACCGCAACTTTTTCTATCTGACCGGCCTTCGCAGAGATCACATGATCCTGATGATGAAAAAGACCGCAAAAGAGGAGAAATCCATTCTGTTTATCGAGGAAGCGGATCTGAACCAGGAGAGATGGTTTGGAAGAAAAGTAACCGTATCCGAGGCACAGGAGATCACCGGAATCGATGACGTTCGTTTCCTGGATTCCTTTGAGGGCGTGGTAAACCGTCTGATGGCACGCGAGGACATCGGAACCCTGTATTTCGACTGCTACCGCTATCAGGTCGAGGATCTGCCGGATTACAACATGGTAAAGGCAGAGGAGTTCGCAAAGAAATTCCCGGGCAGACCGATCAAAGACATTGCGCCTGTCATCGCGGCACTGCGTATGCAGAAGGATGCGGATGAGATCGCACTTGTCCGCCAGGCAATCAAAATCACGGATGATGCGCTGAAATTTGTAATGAAAAACCTGAAACCGGGCTGCACCGAGTATCAGGCACAGGCTGATTTCGAGTACAAGATTTTCCACGAGGGAGCAGACGGAACCGCATTCCCGACGATCGCAGGAAGCGGTGCAAACGGAACGATGCTGCACTACGACACCAACCGTGACGTGTGCGAGGATGAGACCCTGCTTCTGATGGACCTCGGAGCAAAATTCCAGGGCTACTGCGCAGATATCACCAGAACGTATCCAGTCAACGGAAAATATACGGAACGTCAGAGACAGGTTTACGACGTTGTTCTGGCAGCAAACCGCGCCGTTGCAAAAGCAGCAAAACCGGGTATGACATTAAAAGAGCTCGACGATATCGCAAAGGATGTTCTCGGCGAGGGCTGTGTGAAACTTGGCCTGATCGAGAAGAAAGAGGATGTCGGAACCTATTACATGCACGGCGTTTCCCATCACCTCGGCATCGATGTACACGATGTGACCGCGGCATGGAACGACAAGCTGCGTCCAGGCGCCATCATCACCGATGAGCCGGGTCTTTATATTGATGAGTGGGAGATCGGAATCCGGATCGAGGATGATATCCTGATTACAGAGGACGGATGCGAGGTTCTTTCCGAGAATCTGATGCGTGATCCAGACCAGATTGAAGCCTTTATGCAGGAAAAAGAGGCGTAAGAAAAAAACTACGGAGGATTTAGTTAGATGAAAATTGCAGTTACATACGATAACGGGAATATTTTCCAGCATTTTGGAAAAACAGAGAATTTTAAGGTTTACGAAGTAGAAGACAATCAGGTGGTTTCCAGCGAAGTGATCGGATCCAACGGAACCGGCCACGGCGCACTGGCAGGCCTTCTTTCCGAGCAGGGCGTGGATGTTCTGATCTGCGGCGGCATCGGCGGCGGTGCACAGGCTGCTCTTGCTGAGGCAGGCGTAGAGCTCTGCTCCGGAGCGGAGGGAGATGTGGATGCAGCGGTGGAAGCTTACTTAAACGGAACGCTCACATCTGCGGGTGCAACCTGCGATCACCACGATCACGAGGAAGGCCATTCCTGCGGCGACCACTGCGGAAGCCATGAGGAAGGGGAGAGCTCCTGCGGCGGTTCCTGCGGAACCTGCGGCGGCGGATGCGGTGCACCGACTCCGGTTATGGAAGGTAAGAATGTCGGAAAAACCTGCCGTACCCACTACAGAGGAACCTTCAACGATGGAACCCAGTTTGATTCTTCCTACGACCGCGGCGAACCGCTCGAGTTCATCTGCGGTGTGGGGCAGATGATCCGCGGCTTCGATGCAGCCGTTGCAGAGATGGAAGTCGGCGAAAAAGTCAACATCCATCTGATGCCGGAGGAGGCTTACGGAATGCCGGATCCGAACGCAATTTTCACCGTTGCGATCGCACAGCTTCCGGGAGCAGAGGAAGTAGAGATCGGACAGCAGGTTTATCTGCAGAACCAGTATGGCCAGCCGTTCCCGGTAAAAGTTACTGCAAAAGACGAGACCAATATCACGTTTGATGCCAACCATGAGATGGCTGGAAAAGAGCTGAATTTTGAGATTGAGCTGGTTGAAGTGAAATAAAAAAATGCATAAAAAAGAGTGTCAGGACGAAGGAGCCAGGCACTCTTTTTTGATGCGCAGAAAAATCAACGATTCCCATTTCCGATTTCCGTTATTTTTTGTAAAAGTAAACAAAAAATGACCAAAATTCATTTTTCACCATTTCAAATATTGACTAATAGTCATTTAAGTTGTAAGATGTGGTACTAGAAAAACAAGTTAAAAATGAATCAGAGGAGATGAATGAAAATGGTTAAAGTTGGCAAATGGATTGCCAAGCACAGGATTCTGATGCTGATCATTGGATTTCTGCTGATTATTCCGTCAGTCATCGGAATGGCAGCAACGAAAGTAAACTATGATCTGCTCAGCTATCTGCCGGAGCATCTGGAAACTGTAAAAGGACAGGACATTCTGGTAGATGAATACGGCATGGGTGCGTTCTCCATGGTTGTCGTGGAAAACATGGAAATGAAGGACGTACAGAAACTCGAAGAAAAATTCGAGCAGGTAAACCACGTAAAAGAAGTTTTATGGTATGACGATGTGGCAGACATCAGCGTGCCGGTTGAGATGATCCCGGAAAAACTCCGGAAAGCATTCTACAATGGGGATGCAACCATGATGCTCGTTCTGTTCGATAATACGACTTCTTCCGATGACTCCATGGAGGCAATCGAGGATCTTCGTAAAATTGCGAACGAGCAGTGCTTCATCGGCGGTATGACCGGTGTTGTTACCGATATCAAAAACGTAGCATTAAAAGAGCTGCCGGTTTACGTTGTCATCGCCGCAGTTTTGAGCCTCGTTGTCATCGAGCTGACATCGACTTCCTTCGTTGTTCCGATCCTGTTCCTGTTAAGTATCGGACTTGCAATCCTTTACAACCTGGGAAGCAACGTGTTCCTTGGTGAGACTTCCTACATCACAAAAGCGCTGACCGCCGTGCTGCAGCTTGGTGTTACGATGGACTACTCCATCTTCCTGCTGAACAGTTTCGAGGAGAATAAAAAGCGTTTCCCGGATGACAAAGAGCGTGCGATGGGCCATGCAATCGCCAACACGTTCAAATCCGTAGCCGGAAGCTCCGTTACCACCGTAGCCGGTTTCCTGGCACTTTGCGTTATGACCTTTTCCCTTGGCCGCGACCTTGGTATTGTTATGGCAAAAGGCGTTCTGATCGGCGTTGTCTGCTGTGTTACCGTCCTGCCGGCCATGGTTCTGGTATTTGACAAGGCAATCGAGAAAACGAGACATAGACCGCTGGTAAAGAGTCTGGATAAACCATCCGCTTTTATCACCAAACATTATAAGGCGTGGGTTGTGATCTTCCTGATCCTGCTGTTCCCGTCGATCTACGGAAACAATCATACCCAGATTTACTACAACATTGCGCGTTCTCTTCCGGCTACCCTGGACTGCAACGTGGCAAATGATGAGGTAAAAGCGCAGTTTGACGTAAGCAACATGCATATTGTGATGATGGATCGCGATATGGATTCCAAACAGAAAAAGAAAATGATGGAGGAGATCGGCAACGTAAAAGGTGTCAAATCGACCATCAGCATGAGTTCCCTGCTTGGACCGACGATTCCGGAATCCATGATCCCGGAAAATCTCCGAAGCATGCTGCAGAGCGATGAGTATGAGCTTGCATTTGTGAGCTCTGAATATGAGTCCGCAACAGATGAAGTAAACGAACAGGTCAAAGCGATTGACAAAATCGTAAAATCCTACGATAAAAATGGAATGGTCATCGGTGAAGCACCGTTGATGAAAGACCTGCAGGATGTTACCGATGCTGACCTTGTCAACGTAAACGTGCTTTCCATTGGTGCAATCTTTATCATCATTCTGCTGATCTTCAAATCGATTTCTCTGCCGATTATTCTGGTAGCAGTCATCGAGTTTGCAATTATGCTGAATATGGCAATCCCGTATTATCAGGGAACCAGCCTTCCATTCGTGGCCAGCATCGTAATCGGAGCGATTCAGCTCGGTGCAACCGTGGACTACGCGATCCTGATGACAACCCGTTATCAGAAAGAGCGCCAGAATGGAAAAGACAAGAAGGAAGCTATCAGTATTGCCCATAAGACCAGTATGCCGTCCATCATCAGCAGTGGTCTGAGCTTCTTTGCCGCAACCTTCGGTGTGGCCTGCTACTCTCAGGTTGAGATGATCGGTTCCATCTGTACTCTGCTTGCACGGGGCGCGATCATCAGTATGGTCGTTGTTATCCTGATTCTGCCGGCCATGTTTATGATTTTCGATAAACTGATCTGTAAGACATCGATTGGATTTTTAAAGAAGAAAACAAAATAAAGTATGACAAATCCCCTGTACCGGAAGTAGCTGGTGCGGGGGAATTTTTTTGCTTTGCGTTCAAATTTCTGATATGACGGATAAGATTCTGCCACGGATTGAAGACTGGAAGAACCGGCCACTGGACGAGGTCTATCCTATTCTCCACATCGATGCAATCCATTATTCTGTAAGGGATAATGGCGTGATCCGAAAGCTTGCTGCTTATCCAATGCGTCGTAAAACCCCTTGCTGTGGGGAGTGTCAAATGGAAGAAGTATACCGGAAAAGAAGAAGGATAATACGGAAAATCTGAAAAGATAAAAACTACTCTTTATGAAGCGTATTCTCATAGTGACAGATCACTGGATGATATCCTGGCGTTTATTGAAGGAAGAGATGATGATATTGACTGGTGAGGGATGGGGAAAACAGTCTTTAGGGTACTTTTTTCAGGAAGTTCACAAAATAGGTAACTGTTTCATTTGATAAATATAGTATATTCTGGAAACGTGTTCTGTGTGTGGTGAGAAAATTAAGGGTTTCTAAAATAATGAACATTATATTGACAGAAATACTCCGGGGAAAAATAAAAATCCCCGGAGTATTTTTACGTGTTTCTATCTAAAAGCACCATCAAAAATCATATCAGCAAATCTTACATTCCGGTCACTCACCGCACCAGACAATTCAAACATTCCTTTAGTACCATCTGTGACAATCAAAGTCAAGGTATTTTCATGAAAATAGAATTTCCATGTTTGTGAATGCCCGGTTTCCTGCCAGCATATAGTCAAAAGAAGGGTACTCTGGTCTACCCAACTGTGATGGGCAGCATATTTCCAAATACGGTTTCTCTGTTCGTCTCCAATAAGTGGGCTATTTGACGGAATTTCAATTGCATATGTGGTTTCTCCAAACAAATCAACAGTACAGGAACTGTGAATAGTCTGCATTTCATCGATTACAAACTCCATACGGCTGTTGCCAATTTCAAAGCGAAGAGTATGTTTTTCATCTGATGTACGACTGCGTAAATCAAATTCTTTTCCCTGAAGCATATGCATTAGATAAGAAGCACTCGGCGAATATACAACAGGAGTTTCCCACTGGTTCATTACGTTTTTCATGTATTGGTAACACCATGCATCACGAGGTTTCGGCTGCTCAGTTATGTTATTAAGGATATACTTTTCAATCAGAGGGAAAATTCTGCTTCCATCCGTTTCTTCAGCAGTAGTTGTAATAACCATATCCATTTTCGGAAATACCATGCAATACTGGCCAAATGCTCCATCAGCACGATAGCTCCCCGGACTGTTCTCCCAAATTTGATATCCATAGTGGCGGCCCCATCCGGCACATCCCTGCACGTTTGTGGAAATGTGGGGGTATGATGCCTCCGTAACCCATTCTTCCGTGAGAATGCGTATGCCATTGTAAACACCTTTATGTAAGTACAAAAGTCCCAGCTTTGTGAGATCACGTGGAGCAATCAAAAGCCCCCATGCTCCAGTGTTAACATCTCCATGTTTATCCCAACTGACATCTGTAATCTCCATAGGATCAAATAGATGCTTCTGTAGCCAATCTTTCAGGCACATGCCAGTCACACGGCTGATAAGTTCTGACAGCATATAAGTTCCTCCGGAATTATAGACAAAATGAGTTCCTGGCTCATATACTATTTTTCTGGTAAAAAAGATTTCCGGCCAGGGTCTTATGCCATTGCACATATCTCCCACTGTATCCACGCCATGACCCGTACTCATAGTCAAAAGATGGCAAATTTTTATGGTACGGGCTGCATCATCCATGTCCAAATCTCGACATTCCGGAAAATAATCAAGAAGGAAATCATCTACCCGCAACAAACCTTCTTTTACCGCAATCCCTATAGCCGTGGATGTAAATGTTTTGCTTACGGAATATACCAATCTTTTATCAAGTGCACAAAACGGATATTTGGAAACTTCTGCTATCGCTTTATCATGGCGAACAATATGAAGAGTCCGCAATTTATAATTTATTTCATCACATTCTTTCAGAAACTGGGCAATAGCTACAGAGGAAATGCCTACATCTTCAGGAATATAAAATTTATTGAATAATTGTGTCATCAGAATTCTCTCCTTTATTGGGTATTTCTCAATTTTATAACTTCTTCATCTGGATTCATAAAGTTACTAATCAAAACTAACAAAATGCTACAGACCAAAGGAACGACTGCATATCCGCATCTTTCAGCAAACAGGGTGACAGAAGATTGTGCAATGCCATTATTTGCAGCTTGAGCGTCATATTTACACAGAGACAAAGTGTGTGTCCGGTCAATGATAAAACCGCTTGAAAATTCTGTCACTGCGTTGATAATACGTCCGGCAGACATCATAAAAGCAATAAACGACATGGACAACAGCAGATTGTCGGTCAGATACAGTGTTAAAAAGAACCAAGAATACCACCCAGACAATTAGCTCCACAGCCAAAAAGTGCGTATCCAAACATTTGAGATTTTGCAATCTCTCCATTATTCTTATCTCTCATTGTGATAATCCTCCAAGATTATTTTAAGTTTTTTACGCGCGCTTTTACTTATCTGAAAGATATCATAGATAGTATATTGTAAGATATAGGAAAATTAACCTTTGAATTTAGTAATATTGACCAGTCATTTTTATAAAATGATATGGGTGTCAAAACACTCGTTTTATAGTAACTCATTAACTAACGTACCTTTTGACCCCCTAATCATAAAATGGATTTTTTGTTATCATTTTTCTATAATTTCCAGGGGTTTTCGAATAATATTTTTTAAACTGAGCGATAAAACTTCCCTCATCCGAAAAGCCCACCTCCTGAGCGATTTCAGAGATCCGTGTGTTTGTGTCCTTAAGCAATTGTTCTGCATGAATAACCCTGCACTGTGTCACATACTGATTAAATGTCATACCTGTATTTTTTTTGAATAAACGGCAAAAATATTCTTTGGAGAAGAAAAAACGTTCTGCTACTTCACTGGTCTTGAGATTGCTGCTGTAGTTTTCATGAACATAATTAAGAACATGTTCAAAACGCTGAAAACTTTCCGAACTTGTCGCTTCGAACTTTTCCCGTTTCATACAACATTCTGTTGCAAGAATATACACAATTTCACAAATTTGTTTGATTGCATAAATATTCATATATGCTGCATCTTGTGTTTTACATTTCTTATTCATTTCTTCAAGAAGTAACTGTATCTTCCGTTCTGCCATATTGTTAAGAATAAAGTAACAGTTATCATAATCTGGAATCACTTTTTTTAGAAAATCGTAGCTGATTTGTATCGTAACCCCTGTAACGCAGATCCCGCCCTGTGGAAAAAAAGGGATAGACGAATGGACTTCTCTGCTGTTTATCACAACAACATGTGAAGGCGTTACATCTTCAATTCTTCCATTTATAAAGAAGCGGGAAGAGCCTTCAAAAACCGTATTTATTTCCAACTCTGGATGCCAGTGACTTTTTATGATTGCACTGTCCGCCCGGGTATGGCGAATCAATCGTCCAGGAACGATTCCGTTTAGTTTTACTTTTTCATAAATTCCATAATCTTTCATTCGTTATACCTCCCTGTCTGGATTTCAATCAAATAGGAGAGAGTGATTATTTTCCGTCATCAATAAACGTAGTACGCATTTCTGTATCCCATAGAGATATGTGTAGTATTCTCATTGCGAGAACTCATGTAAAGTATATCAGATTAATTTAAAAATGTCTAATAAGTATGATATGGGTGTCAAAACACTCGTTTTATAGTAACTCATTAACTAACGTACCTTGAAAATTTCATATAAGACAACAAATATTTCATATTAGTAGTGTTTTCCATTAACATACATTCAGATTCTTTGTTGCTTTTTTAGCTGTTTGCTGAAAGTAAGGCGCACTGATCCAGACTGTCCAGATATGCTGACAGTTTCTTAAAATTCAATGCCGCAAGTTTAATTCCGAACCGAAGCTTTGTGGCTAAAAGTCCTCTGACCGGCATTGCCCTGTCTGCTTGATATAGCTGCAGCTTTTCGGGGCATTTCCGGCAGGACAGCTGATAACCCTGGTCCCTTCTTCTGTGAATAAGAAATTATTCATTCTTAGCAAAAGACATGGGATCACCTCACAAATAATCTGAGATCATGATACCATTTCCTGACATAAATTTATTGTTTTATATGAAATTTTCAAGGTTCGCACGGGTGTACCTTTTTTTACAAAAATGATTAGTCAATATTTCTAAATTTAAAGGTTAATTCTTCTATATCTTCCAATATACTATCCATGATATCTTTTAGATAAGTAAAAACGCGCGTGAAAATCTAAAATAATTTTGGAGAGTTATTGCAATGAGAGACAAATAATAGAGGTATTGTAAAATCTCAAATGTTTGGCCTTATAGTAGGACTTTCTAAGAATATAGGGAGGAATAACATGAAAAGGAAGAAAATTTTAGCTCTGCTTATGGTAGCAGCACTCTGCGTTGGAACAGTGGCAGGATGTGGCTCCAAGGATACGGAAAGCAGTAAGAGCGAAAGCAGCAAGAATGAAAACAGCGAGAGCAGTACTGGGGACAGTAAGGATGATTTGTCACCTATAACTTTCAAGTACTACAATGCAGACGGAAAAAATGGTAACTGGGAAAATCCTGTTGCTCAGGCGATTACTGAAGCCACAGGTGTGACTTTGGATATTTCCTATCCGGTATCCAGTACAGGCGATCCTGACGAGGATATATCTTTGATGATTGCTGAGGACAAATATCCAGATATGATTTATGCTAAGCAAAGTGTAAACAGTCTGTATGAGGCAGGTGCACTTATTGATATGACAGATCTGATCGAGGAATATGGTCCAAATATTAAAAAAATGTACGGCGATGAGTTTGAAAAGCTGAAATGGGGTTCTGGAGATGAAGGAATATATCAGCTTTCTTATGCTGGTGTAGGATACCAGATTTTGGCAACCGGAGGAAACTGCCAGATACAGTACGCAGCTCTTAAGGAAAATAATTATGAATATCCTAAGACTCTGGAGGAGTATGAAGCCCTGATCAAGCAGTACCTGGCAGCACATCCTAAAACCGATGATGGTCTGGATACCATTGGTATTTCCATGAGTGCTGCTGACTGGCACTGGCTCATTACACTCAGTAATCCCGCTGGATTTATTGCTGATGGTGCACCGGATAACGGTTCCTGGCTTGTTGATGATAACTATAACTGCATTTACAAGCATGTGAGTGATAAAGAAAAAGAATATTTCAGATGGCTGAGTCGTATGTATGATGAGGGAATTCTGGATCCAAACTTTGCAACACAGACAGATGACGATTACATTGCAAAGCTTGCCAGCGGACGTGTTGTAGCTATTACTGATGCACTTTGGCATTATGGACAGGCGGAAGCAACATTGAAAGCAGAAGGAAAACTGGATAAAACATATTGTCCGCTTCCTGTGACAATTGATGCTGAGACGAAGGCACCCACACTGATGTATCAGGGTCTTCAGGTTGGATACGGACTGGCAATCACAAAGGACTGTGAGGATCCGGTTCGTGCAATTAAATTCCTTGATTATCTCTGCTCCGATGAGGGTGCAGTACTTTACAAATGGGGTGTTGAAGGAGAAAACTATTTTGTAGATGAGAATGGAATGAGATATCGTACGGAAGAAGAGATTGCAAAAGCAAGTTCTGATCCGGATTACGGAAAAAATACTGGTATTGGCAATTATACGGGATTTCCGATTTATGGAGACGGTGCAGTGGATGAAAATGGTAATCCTTACACACCTGTTACGAGAGAATCTGTAATTGCAGAGTATAACGAGGAGCAGAAGGCAGCTTGTGAAGCATGGAATGTAGAGATGCTGACCGATATCTTCCCGCAGCCAGATGAATTCGAAACACCGCCGTATTCCCCACTTTGGGCATATGCGACACCGCAGGAGATTACGAACAATGTGGAAATTCTGAATGAGATTGCATGGCCGGGACTGATTAAGTGCGTGACAGAAAGTGTAGATAATTTTGATGCAAACTGGGATAAGCTGATTGCGGATTATGAGGCTAATGGATTGGAAGAAACAGAACAGATGATGACAGATTTCCTGGCAGAAAAAATTTCATAAACAAAAATATGGAAACTGATAAAGGGACCTGATTCGTAAGGAGTCAGGTTCTTTTCATAAATGGATAAGAGGGGAATAGAAATGAAAGGCAGGGAAAAAATATGAAAAGTAATACGATATATCCGCCGATGTCCGAACGTGAGATCAGCGGTGCTGCAATATCGAGAGAAGCGGCGACGCAGGGAATGGTACTTTTAAAAAACATAAATGGGGTTCTTCCGTTAAAGGGCAGGGGAAAGATTGCCTTGTTTGGAAACGGAGCTGCCAGAACAATCCGCGGCGGAACGGGATCGGGAGATCCTTTTAACGGCGGTCTTTCCGGCGGTGGTGATCAGGATGTGGATCAGTCTCTGCGTTATCATATTAATATTCTGAATGCTATGGAAACAGAAGGTTTTGAGATTGTGAACCGGGAACAGCAGATGGCGTGGGCCAGATGCTATGATCTGGCCAAAAGAGAGATGAAGGACCAGGTCATGAGTGTTTTTGCGTTTCCGGAGGAACCGCTGACAACAGAAAAACTGGAAGAATATGCAAAAGAAACAGAAACTGCTATTTGTGTCATTTCGAGAAATTCCGGTGAGGGAAATGATCGTTTCATGAAAAAAGAAGTATCCATTGGGGATAAAAAGTATGAAATTGGAGATTACAGGCTTTCTGCAGTGGAGATGGATAATCTTAAAAAGCTGCGGTCAGCTTTTTCCTCATTGATACTGGTGCTGAATGTTCCGGGCTCCATATCGGTGCAGGATCTGGAGGCAGCTTGTGCGGATGCTATTCTTCTCATGGGGCAGGCAGGACAGGAGGGAGGAGCCGCCGTTACCGATATTCTCACCGGTAAGGCAACACCGTCAGGAAAGCTGACCGCAACCTGGGCAAAAAAATATGAAGATTATCCTACGGCAGGCAATTTCCTTCAGGATTTTAATAAAGCAGTATATACGGAAGGAATTTATGTAGGTTATCGTTACTTTGATACATTTAATGTTGGTCCGGGTTATCCTTTTGGTTATGGACTCTCCTATACGACATTTGCACTGGGAAATCTGGAGGCATCGCTGGATGAGGATACACTGGTTCTTGGCGTAACAGTAGAAAATACAGGAGCGTTTGCCGGACGTGAAGTTGTGCAGGTATATGTTTCTGCACCGGTATCGGAGATGGATATGCCGGAACAGGAGCTGAAAGGTTTCCAAAAAACGATGTTACTGGCACCGGGCGAAAAGGAAGATATCAAAATCCGCATACCGCTGCGTAATCTTGCATCTTATAGTGAAAATGCAGGAGGTTATATTCTGTCAAAAGGAGATTATGGAGTGCGTATCGGTACTTCTTCCCGAGATACAAAACCGGTGTGCAAGATTCGGCTGGAACAAACTGCTTTGACAGAACAGGTATTGGTGGAGCTTCCGTTAACGGAAACTTTGGAGGAAAAGAAGGGGTTAACTGACCGAAAGGATGAAACTATATGGAAGGATGTACCGGTTCTTCTGGCTGTGCAGATACCGGAAACGCTGGATTCGCGTTCAGCCTATAGCGATGAAAAGGTGGTTACATATGCGACAGATACCAGCTATCAGCCGGTTATGCCTTACGAAACAGTACGGTATGTGGAAAAGAAAGAATGGAAGCTGAATGATGTGGCTTCGGGCAGAGTGTCAATGGAAGAATTTGCCGCACAGCTTGATGCTGCACAATTGGCGGATCTTTGCTGTGGTACAGGCTGGGGTGTGCAGGATGAGAACAATCCTGTGATTGGAGCCAGTTCGGAATCTGTACCTGGAGCGGCAGGGGAAACAACACACGCACTGGAAAGTTATGGTGTTTCTTCTATTGTATTGGCAGACGGTCCGGGCGGTGTGCGTATCACACAGCAGTTTGAGGCAACCGATCTGGAATCGGGGGAAAAGAGGCAGGTATACCATTACTGTACGGCATGGCCGGTGGGTACGCTTCTTGCTCAGTCTTTTGATCCGGAAATTTTGGAACGGGTAGGATGCGGAATGGCAGCAGATATGCAGGCAATGCGGATTGATTTGCTTCTGGGACCAGGAATGAATATTCAGCGTGATCCTATGTGCGGACGAAATTTTGAATATTTTTCGGAAGATCCTCTCATATCTGGAAAGATGGCGTCAGCAATGGTACGCGGTCTTCAGAGTCTGCCAGGAGGAGGTGGATGCATTAAGCATTATGCAGCTAATAATCAGGAGACGAATCGGAATGCTGTGGATTCTGTGATTGGTCAGCGGGCACTGAGGGAGATTTATCTGGAACCCTATAAAATTGCTATTCAGGAATCTCAGCCGTTGTCTATCATGAGTTCCTACAATCTGATCAACGGTGTTCCTACAGCAGATAGTTATGACTTATGTACGGATCTTGCCCGCGGAGAATGGGGATTTGAAGGTCTGATCATGACTGATTGGAACGGAGGCAGCAGTACACCCTGGAAATCCATGCATGCCGGAAATGACTTGATTATGCCGGGAGGAAAAGGAAGGGCCATGAATATTCTTCAGGCTGTGAGAACAGTTATGCCAGAGTTTGATGAACGTGGGCAGGTAATTATGGTGCAGGAAGTACCATTTGCACCGGTTTTCGCAGCCAGCTGGAATTCCTTTACAGTTGATCCGGAAGGACCGGATACAGTCATGGCACCTCTGGGTGAAGGACATACTGCCGAGATGAAGGATGGAGAGATTTTGGTTGATGGGGAAAAAGTCTACATGCAGGCAAATGATATGAAAACATTTTTCAAAGATCCGGCAAGTTTTGTGCCAAAGATATGCCCGGCCAATGAGGAAGTTGCTTTTATTTTAGATGATGGCAGAGCAATCGGATACAAAGGACATTTAGATAAGAAACCTCGTCTGTGTCTCGGAGATGTGCAAAGATGTGCAGTCCATAATCTTCGGATCATTCTGAAATGTATGGGATTATAGTAGATGGGTATCAATAATTATTGTATAATGAGGTGAAAAAGTTTAGAAAATGAGAGGATGACTGAAGTCGGAAAAGAGATTGGATATGAAAATACGGAAAACTTTTTTCGTGCGTTTAAAAAGCATTATCATATGACTCCCTCTCAGTATCGGGCTGCAATACAGGAAGAGACCAATATGCAAACTGTATGTGGAGATAGAGATGTAATAAAACGGTAACAAAAAAATGACAAAATGGTAATGAAATAAGATATACATAAAATTACTAAAGAAAGGTGGAATACAAAATGGGAGATTGTTTTTACTGTAGTAAGGCAGAACCGGTAGTTCAGACTAAGGCGGGTAAGATACGGGGATTTAAGATGAATTCTACATACACTTTCCATGGCATCAAGTATGCTGATGCTGATCGCTTTCAAATGCCCAGAGAGGTAAAACCATGGAAAGGTATTAAAAATGCTCTGGCCTACGGTTATGTGTGTCCTATGCTGATGCAGGATCATCCGTTGATGGAGGTTATGATCCCACATCGTTACTGGCCAACGGATGAGAATTGCCAGTATCTGAATATTTGGACACAGAGTCTGGATCCGGAAGCAAAAAAACCGGTTATGGTATGGTTGCACGGAGGTGGATTCTTTGCAGGCTCATCCATTGAACAGGTGGCGTATGAGGGAGATCATCTGAGTGAGTACGGAGATGTGGTTGTCGTGTCATTAAACCATCGTCTGAATATTTTGGGATATCTTGATTTATCTGCTTATGGGGAAAAATACTACAATTCTGCTAATATGGGAAATGCAGATATGGTCGCAGCCCTTCATTGGATTCAGGACAATATTGCTAGTTTTGGCGGAGATCCAGGTAATGTAACCCTGTTTGGTCAGTCCGGTGGTGGAATGAAAGTTTATTCCCTGATGAATACACCGGCTGCAGAAGGTTTATTTCATAAGGGGATTATCCAGAGCGGCGTAATAGAAGAAGGTAAAAAAGGGGCAGAGGATGACGGTACCGCAATTGTGGAGGCCCTTCTGACGGAATTGAAGTTGGAATCCGTTGAGGATTTGGAAACGATTCCTTACTATTTCCTTGCGGAAGCATATAATAAGGTGTCACCCAAGCTGCAGGAGAAAGGACTCTACGTGGGAGGAGAGCCGAGAGCAAATTCATGGTATGCCGGTGATCCGCGCAGAGTAGGATTTACCGATGGAGCAAAAAAGATTCCGGTGATAGTGGGTAGCGTTTTTGGAGAATTTGATTTCAAGCCGGTTCTGGAGAATAGGGATGAACTGACCCGTGAGGAAACGATGAAACTTCTGGAAAAATGCTTTCAGGAGGATGCAGAAGAGATTGCAGCAGAATTCGAAAAAGCATATCCGAATAATCGCCTTGTAGATGTTCTGTCGCTGGATTATATTTTCCGTTATGCATCGAAAGATTTCATTGCGAAGAAGTCAGTACATAAGGAAGCTCCCGTATATTCCTACATGTTTAATTATGAATTCCCATATGAGGGAGGAAAACTGGCATGGCATTGCTCTGAAATCCCGTTTGTTTTCCATAATATTGACCGAATTCCTGTCTGCAATGTGCCGGGAGAAACAGACCGCCTGCAGGAGAGAATATGTGGTGCCTGGATAAACTTTGCGAGATACGGAAATCCTTCCGTTCCTTCTCTTCCGCAGTGGCCGGTATGTGAGCCAGGTAAAGAGGCAATTATGATTTTTGACAATATCTGCGAAGTTAAAGATAATTATGACCACAGGCTGATGGAGCTTCTTGTTAAACATGCTCCGGCATTTACGGTACCATTAGATGAGGATGCAGAAAATGTATTTATGCACTGATGCGGAAAGGATGGAATGGATATGGCAAAGCTGACTACATATCAGGTGATGGAGATTGCAAAAGACACCTGGGCTATCAATGAGGCTGGTATGACAGCCATGTTTTTGTTAAAAGGTACGGAACGTGCATTACTCATCGATACGGGTGTCGGAATGACAGACCTGAAAAAGCTGATTTCCTGGCTGACTCCGCTTCCCTATGATGTAGTGCTGACACATGGACATCAGGATCATATCGGAGGAGCTGCTCAGTTTGAAGAGGTATATATTCACGAAAAAGATGAGGATAGTCTTAAACCGATAAATTATGATAGCATCGCAGATTATGTGGAACTTTTGGGAAATATGGGAGCTTACGATGTGTATGACTGTAGCCCTGCGGATATCCGGCGGATACAAAAGATGCCAAAATGTCTTCCTTTGAAGGAGGGGATGGTGTTTGAGCTGGGGGGACGCAGTATCGAGGTAATTGAGACACCGGGTCATACATCGGGAGGCTGTTGTTTCCTTGATCGGAAAGAGCGAATCCTGTTTTCAGGAGATGCCTGCAATGGTAATCTGCTCTGCAGAGACAGTATTAATACACTATTGGGAGCTCTGGATAAAATCAAGTCCTATGAAAGTGAATTTGACCGCAATTTTAATGGCCATGTGGGATATGCGGGAATGCCTTTCGTTGGTTCCATGGATCATAGCATCATGAATACAGCGATACGCATCTGTGAGAATATCCTTTCAGGAACTGCGAAAATCGAGGATGGCGGTAAGAATGCGTTTGACGGAGATTGCAAGGTTGCGACAGACGGAAGAATCCGTATTGTATTTTCCCCAGACAGACTGATAGATGAAGGTGAAATTCCAGTAAGATAAACACAACAGACTCCGCTGGGGTTAACTTAAGCCTGAAAGCCTTGAAATCAAGACCTTTGGGCTTTTTATAAGTGTGCCATCAAGGCAGAATCTCCGGTTCTGATGGCTTACAGTACCATAGAAATGATGAGGTAATAATAATGAAAAAATATTTTTTGTATTTTCTTGGTTTGAATTTAATAGCTTTTGCTGTTGTATTAAATGTTCGCTTTGATTTAGGAGTTGCTGCTTTTAGTTCTGTGATGTATTCAATATCACAAATCTATAACATTTCTTTAGGAACAGCTTCTATTATCTGTTACTTAATATTTGTTATTATTCAATGTATTTTATCCAAAAAGATCACAGTTACTTTTATTTTAGAAATTCCGTTATCGTTTGCTTTTGGTTGGTTGACTGATTTATATGATTTTATAATTCCTACATTATCGTTAAGTTTATACTTAAGGGTTATTTGTTTTATTATGACGATGTTCATTACTGCAATGGGCGTATTTTTAAGCGTGAAAACAAATCTTATTTTAACACCAACTGATGGTATTGTAAAAACTATTTCAGAAGTCTTCTCTTTTCCTTTTTCAATAGTGAAAAATACTTTTGATATTACACTTGTGTTTGTCACTATTATTTTATGTTTAATTAATCATACCCATTTTTATGGTCTTGGTATAGGAACCATACTGACAGCCTTATTTATAGGAAGAATTATTAATATTTATGAAAAAAAGATACAGTTATCTTTTTAAAGGTGGCAATTGGGTATTACGATGCTAAACTGTTGCTGGAAGCATCGAAGGAGACACGGATCCATATGCAGATGGTCTTTGCCTTGTTAATGGGGCTTAGCCAACCTTGATCATAGCGCACAATAAAACACTTGCAGCACAGCTGTATGGTGAGTTTAAGGAATTCTTCCCGGAAAACGCAGTGGAATACTTTGTCTCCTAGTATCTTGATATTAATTTGCATACCATATATTGATTTGGAAAGGTAAAATAATACTATATAAAGCATAATAAACGATGCGTTAAAAGTAAATGGACATGATGGATTGGCTATAACGGTGAACAAAATTCGTCGAAGAAAGTAGTAAAATTGATACATGGAAAATACTGATTGAGAAACGAAGGTAAACTGATTATAATAAAATCAAGAAGAAAGATTTGTGAATCGAGAAACTTATAGTATTATCAGCAGAAAATGAGGTGATGATGTATGCCAAAGATTATGCAGGATTTAATTAAACAGTATGTGGAAGAGGTCAAGAAGATTTATGGCTCCCATGTACGTCAGATAATCCTTTATGGTTCTTATGCAAGGGGTGACTTCCGTCCGGATTCTGATGTGGACATTATGATTCTGGTAGATATGTCGGATCTGGAATTAAAGGCATATGCACAACAGCTCTCGTACATGACCTATGACTTTAATATGGATCATGACACGGATATTAAGCCTATTGCAAAAAGTGAAGCACATTTTAACAAGTGGATTGTGAACTATCCATTTTATTCCAATATTCATAAAGAAGGGGTAGTTTTGTATGGAGCAGCATAATCAGGAAATCGGTACTAGACGGGATCTGGTGTTATATCGTCTGGAAACAGCCCGAAATGATCTGAAATCAGCAAGAGCATTATTTTCTATTGAAGATTATAAAGGAGCCAATAACAGGGCATACTATTCTATTTTTCATGCAATTAATGCAGTACATGCTGTAAGCGGTAAAGCATATAAAAGGCATAAGGATGCTGTGGCTAACTTCAATAAGGATTATGTGAAAACATCAGTGTTTCCAAGAGAAATGGGAAGGAAAATCGGACAGGCAGAAGAGATTCGCCATGCCAGCGATTATGATATATTGCAAGTAAAGAAGAATCAGAACGGCAGATTTCAGTTGCAGATGAATTTATAATTCTGGCAGAAAAATATTGTATGGAACAGCTTGAAAAACAAAAGGAAAATTGAAATGAACGAGGATGCCCCTCAGGGTTTGAAGCCCTGAGGGATATTTTATGTAAAAGTATATTATTCTAATAAGCGCAACGGATGCTCCCCATACCACAATGGAAATATTATAGCTGAGGAGATTCCGCCGGAATTGCTTTCTTATATGGAAGAAGTATTACCGGAAAAGAAGGAGCTGGATACGGAAATTGTTCTGGATACAATGATAAATGTAAATGAATTTTTGAAGAACTAATGTTCGCATCATATATACAATTTTAAATTTCCATGATATAATATCTCTTACATTTGAGTGTTAATTCGTCCACGTTAGTTTTACTACTTTTTATCAGTCTATAAAATATCGGGTGGTGAACAGAATTCGTCGAGAGGCATATTCGGCTAAAATCAGAGAATGTGCTTCGACGAATTTCTGACTGATAGACGAACTTTTTTGATATAAAAACCAGGAGGTGCTTTTTTGCAGAATTCACAACAAATATTCAAATTACACTCCGAATACCAGCCTACAGGCGACCAGCCCCAGGCAATCGAAAAACTGGTCAAAGGCTTTCAAGAAGGCAATCAATGCGAGACTTTGCTGGGCGTTACAGGTTCCGGCAAGACCTTTACCATGGCAAATGTTATTGCACAGTTAAATAAGCCAACCTTGATCATAGCGCACAATAAAACACTTGCAGCACAGCTGTACGGTGAGTTTAAGGAATTCTTCCCTGAGAATGCAGTAGAATATTTTGTCTCCTACTACGACTACTACCAGCCGGAGGCTTACGTGCCGTCTTCGGATACGTATATTGCGAAGGACTCTGCGCGGAACGATGAGATTGATAAGCTGCGGCTTTCCGCGACTTCTGCACTGAGTGAGCGGAACGATGTCATTGTGGTTTCCAGTGTTTCGTGTATCTATGGAATCGGAAGCCCGAAGGACTACATGGAGATGATTATTTCGCTCCGCCCGGGAATGGAAAAGGACCGGGACGATGTGATCCGGCAGTTGATTGATATTCAGTATGACCGGAATGATATGGATTTCCACCGCGGTACGTTCCGCGTGCGCGGTGATGTATTGGAGATTTTTCCGGCGGAAGAGACGGACAAGGCGGTGCGCGTCGAGTTCTTCGGGGATGAGATTGACCGTCTGGTGCAGATCGATACGCTGACGGGTGAAATCTTATGTGAACTGAACCATATCGCAATCTTTCCGGCCTCCCACTACGTTGTGCCGATGGACACGATCCTGAAAGCAACAGGCGAGATTGAAAAGGATATGGAAGAGCAGGTGAAGTTCTTCAAGCACGAGGGAAAACTGATCGAGGCCCAGCGCATCGAGGAGCGGACCAATTTCGATATTGAGATGCTCAAAGAAACCGGCATCTGTTCCGGCATCGAAAACTATTCGCGTTACCTCTCCGGATTAAAGCCAGGCGAGCCGCCCTACACACTGATGGACTATTTCGGAGATGATTTCCTCATCATCGTGGATGAGTCGCATAAGACTGTTCCGCAGATCCGCAGCATGTATGCCGGCGACCAGTCGCGGAAATCGACGCTGGTGGACTATGGATTCCGTCTGCCGTCCGCAAAAGACAACCGCCCGTTGAACTTCGGCGAGTTCGAGGACCGGATCGATCAGATCCTCTTCGTATCTGCCACGCCGGGCGACTACGAGGCAGACCACGAGCTGCTGCGCGCCGAACAGATCATCCGCCCGACCGGCCTTCTCGACCCGGATGTCGAGGTGCGCCCGGTGGAGGGACAGATCGACGATCTGATTTCGGAAGTAAAGAAAGAAACTGAAAAACACAACAAAGTTCTCGTGACGACGCTGACGAAGCGTATGGCAGAGGATCTGACCGACTATATGAAAGAGGCCGGCATCCGCGTGCGCTACCTGCACTCCGATATCGACACCCTGGAACGGACCGAGATCATCCGTGATATGCGTCTCGATGTCTTCGATGTGCTCGTCGGTATCAACCTTCTGCGTGAGGGTCTCGACATCCCGGAAATCACACTCGTGGCGATCCTGGATGCCGATAAAGAAGGTTTCCTGCGTTCCGAAACCTCCCTGATCCAGACCATCGGCCGTGCCGCGCGAAACAGCGAGGGCCATGTTATCATGTACGCCGATGTGATGACCGATTCCATGCGCCTCGCGATCGACGAGACGAAGCGCCGCCGTGCCCTGCAGGAAGCCTACAACAAAGAACACGGCATCACTCCGACCACCATCAAAAAAGCCGTCCGCGATCTCATCAGCATTTCGAAAGAAGTGGCAAAGACAGAAGAAAAGATGGAAAAAGACCCGGAGTCCATGAGCCGCGAAGAACTGGAAAAACTGATCGGCCAGGTACAGAAACAGATGAAAGCCGCTGCTGCCGAACTCAACTTCGAAATGGCCGCCGAGCTGCGTGACAAAATGATCACACTGAAGAAGAGCCTGGATGACATGGAAGAATAAAAAAGAAGAAAAGAGCATGAAAAAAAGCGTGCCGGAAAAGCGACAGAAAACTTTCCGACACGCTTTTTTGCGTCCGATTTTGATTCCTTATTGTTCAGAATTGACGCAAAATAAGAATACCATTATAATATAAAATACGACCAAATGGTCGTATCGAAACGCAAAACACCAAAATAAAAAGACAACAATAAAAAAATTAATCGCCGAATTTTCTCTTTTTACTGGAGACACTCAGCAGATAGTCGACCGAGCAGTCATAGAACCGTGCAAGCCGGATCACATAGTCGATCGGGATGTCGCGGATTCCTTTTTCGTAGCGGGAATAGACGTCGCGGTTGCATTCGAGCAGGGCAGAAATCTCTTTGATGGTGAGATCCTGATCGATCCGCATATCTTCAATTCTCTGGTATTTCATACGTTGTACCATCCTTTCAGATTCAAACCCATACTACCAAACGGTTGGATGGACAAAGTTAAATCAGATCATATGGTCGCAAATTGGAGAATGGGGCGGGAGAGAGAAACGGCGGGTGAAGACAGCCTGTGCAGAAAACAGAAAAATATGTACGGCAGAAATGGGGGAACGAATGGGAAAAGCAGAAAGAATAGAAATAGAAGATTTTGTCCAGAATATAGTGGAACGGATGGAGACGCCGGAAGCGTTTGAAAAAATGATCAGCCGGGAGGAAGAATGCGAAGCGCAGGGGCAGGAGAGCCGTCTGAGGGATGTGCTGAAGAAAGAATGGCCGGTGGACGAAAAGGGAGAGCGGATCTATCAGATCACTAATATATATGAAGAAAAAGCAGAAGAACTCCTCATTGTAGAACTGTATACCGGCATCCACCTGGAAAACGGAGTCCCGTGCGGGCATTTTACGCTGTATCTCTGCGGGGAGCCGGACGGATGGAAACTCAGCGAAACGCGGATGATGGAATATCTGCAGAATCTGTAAACGAAAAAGCAAAACAGGGAGGACAGGGAAAAGAAAAACTGTCCTCCTGCTTTTGCTGCGGCGGAGACACCGGAAAGTCAGGATCCATACGGCCGCTTCTCATCGCTGATGCCGACCAGATAATCCAGACTGACCTGATACAGCTCCGCCAGACGGATGGCAATGGAGATCGGCAGCTGCCGGACGCCTTTTTCATATCGGGTATACACATCGCGGTTGCAGCCGAGATAGTCGGCAACCTGGCGGATCGTCAGATCGCGGTCCGTGCGCAGATCCTCCAGTCTCTGATATTTCATGATTCATCACCTCTGAGAAAATGCTACTAAATGGTCGTATCGAAATGGCAGAATCCTACCATACGGCTATAGCGCCTTTGAAACAGTAGAATGCAATAAAAAAGAAAAGTCAGATTCCTTTTCAGAAAGAAAACGGTTTATACTTTTTTCACAATTTCTTCATAGAAAAACCGGGAAAAGGTGTTGACAAACAAAAGGCAGAGTGCTATCTTAAGAGCATAGATGTTAGCACTCCACTGAAACGAGTGCTAACAGGACTATACAACAGGAAGGAGCTTATCTTAGTGGATACAGAATTGGATGAAAGAAAAAGAAAAATATTAAAAGCGATCATCCAGACGTATCTGGAAACGGGCGAGCCGGTCGGCTCAAGAACGATTTCCAAATACACGGATTTGAATTTAAGCTCCGCCACAATCCGGAATGAAATGTCCGATCTGGAAGAGATGGGTTACATCTTACAGCCCCACACTTCCGCAGGACGCATTCCTTCCGATAAAGGCTACCGCCTCTATGTAGATGAGCTGATGCGGGAAAAAGAACAGGAAGTTGCAGACATCAAAAACATGGTCATTGAAAAAACAGACCGAATGGAAAAAGTTCTGCAGCAGGTTGTCAAAGTCCTCGCTTCATCTACCAACTATGCAACGTTGATTACAGGACCGGAATATCACAGAAATAAAGTGAAATTCATCCAGCTCTCAAAAGTCAATGAAGAGCAGCTCCTGGCCGTCATCGTCGTAGAAGGCAACCTGGTGAAAAACCAGATGATCGACCTAGACGAGACCATCAACGATGAACAGATATTAAAGCTGAACCTGCTTCTGAACACACAGCTCAATGGCCTGACCATTGAAGAAATCAATCTTGGCATGATCAAGAAGATGAAAGAGCAGGCAGGCATCCACTCCGGCATCATCAGCAAAGTGGTCGATACCGTAGCGGAAGCCATCGCAGTCAGCGAAGAAGATGTGCCGGTGTACACCAGCGGCGCAACCAACATTTTCAAGTACCCTGAGCTTTCCGACAGCAGCAAAGCCAGCCAGCTGATCTCCACATTCGAGGAACGGCAGAAACTGGTCGATATGATCAAAGGAGCTGCCGAGGAGCAGGACGGAGAGGAAAATACCGGTATTCAGGTATACATCGGAAATGAATCTTCGATGGAACCCTTACGGGACTGCAGCGTGGTCACCACCACATACGATATGGGAAACGGTATGCGCGGAACAATCGGTATCGTGGGACCAAAGCGGATGGATTACGAAAATGTGGTAGATAACCTGAAAACATTAAAAGTTCAACTGGACGCCGTCTTCAAAAAGCCGGACACAGGTGAGTAGAAAGGTGGAATGATCAGTGAGCGAAGAAAATAGAAAGAAAGAGGAAACCATGGAAGAACCTACACGCGAGATGGAAAAAGAAACCGGAGCAGAGACCGATCTGCCGGAAACCGAACCGGCTGCGGAGCAGGAAGAAGCAAAGAAAGCAGCAGAGGCAAAAGAAGCGGAAGCTGCAGAAGAAACTGCTGAGGATGGCAAAGAACGAAAGTTCTTCAAAAAGAAAAAAGATAAAAAAGATGAGAAAATCGAAGAGCTGACTGACCGCCTGACCCGTCAGATGGCAGAGTTCGATAACTTCCGCAAACGCACCGAAAAAGAAAAAGCAAATATGTATGCCATTGGAGCAAAAGACATCATCGAGAAGATTCTTCCGGTTGTTGACAGCTTCGAGCGCGGACTTGCAACGGTGGAAAACCCGGAGGAAGATCCGTTCGCAGACGGCATGAATAAAGTATACAAACAGTTTACCACAGCACTCGATGAACTCGGTGTAACCGTGATCGAGGCCGTTGGAAAGGAATTTGATCCGAACCTGCACAACGCAGTGATGCATGTGGAGGATGAGGAAGCCGGCGAGAACATCGTCGTAGAAGAGTTCCTGAAGGGCTACATGTACAAAGGCTCCGTAGTCCGTCACAGTATGGTCAAGGTGGCTAATTAAGCCTTGAAGATAAATAAATAGAAATTAAACCATTTTTTAGCATAATTCATTGAGGAGGAAACAACAATGGGCAAAATTATTGGTATTGACTTAGGAACAACAAACAGCTGTGTAGCCGTTATGGAAGGTGGAAAACCAACCGTTATCGCAAACGCAGAGGGTGAAAGAACAACTCCATCTATCGTAGCATTCACAAAAACAGGTGACCGTCTGGTCGGCGAGCCGGCAAAACGTCAGGCTGTAACAAACGCAGACAGAACCATCCGTTCTATCAAACGTGAGATGGGTACTGACTATAAAGTAGACATCGAAGGAAAGAAATACTCTCCGCAGGAGATCTCCGCTATGATTCTTCAGAAACTGAAAGGTGATGCAGAGAACTACCTTGGTGAGAAAGTAACAGAAGCAGTTATCACAGTTCCGGCTTACTTCAATGACGCACAGCGTCAGGCAACCAAAGATGCCGGTAAAATCGCAGGTCTTGATGTAAAACGTATCATCAACGAGCCTACCGCAGCAGCTCTGGCATACGGACTGGACAACGAAAATGAGCAGAAGATCATGGTATACGACCTTGGCGGCGGTACTTTCGATGTTTCCATCATCGAGATCGGTGACGGCGTTATCGAAGTTCTTTCCACAGCAGGAAACAACCGTCTGGGCGGCGATGACTTCGACCAGAAAGTAACAGATTATATCCTTGCTGAGTTCAAGAAACAGGAAGGCGTAGATCTTTCCAATGATAAAATGGCTCTGCAGAGAATCAGAGAAGCAGCAGAGAAAGCAAAGAAAGAGCTTTCCAGCGCAACTACAACCAACATCAACCTGCCGTTCATCACTGCAACCGCAGATGGCCCGAAACATCTCGATATGAACCTGACAAAGGCTAAATTCGATGAGCTGACCCACGACCTGGTAGAGAAAACCGCAGAGCCGGTACAGAGAGCACTTTCTGATGCAGGCCTTCAGGCATCCGAGCTTTCCAAAGTCCTTCTGGTAGGCGGATCTACCCGTATCCCGGCTGTACAGGATAAAGTAAGACAGCTGACCGGACACGAGCCGAGCAAGAGCCTGAACCCGGATGAGTGCGTAGCACTTGGTGCTTCCGTACAGGGTGGTAAACTTGCAGGAGACGCCGGCGCAGGCGATATCCTTCTTCTGGATGTAACTCCGCTGTCTCTGTCCATCGAGACCATGGGAGGTATTGCAACTCGTCTGATCGAGCGTAACACCACAATCCCGACCAAGAAGAGCCAGATCTTCTCAACAGCAGCAGATAACCAGACAGCAGTAGATATCAACGTAGTACAGGGTGAGCGTCAGTTCGCGAAAGACAACAAATCCCTCGGCCAGTTCCGTCTGGATGGAATTCCGCCAGCAAGAAGAGGCGTTCCGCAGATCGAGGTTACCTTTGATATCGATGCCAACGGTATCGTAAATGTATCTGCAAAAGACCTTGGAACAGGAAAAGAGCAGCACATCACCATCACCGCAGGCTCTAACATGTCCGACAGCGAGATCGACAAAGCAGTCAAAGAAGCTGCTGAGTTCGAGGCTCAGGATAAGAAACGAAAAGAAGCAATCGACGCAAGAAACGATGCAGACTCCATGGTATTCCAGACCGAGAAAGCAATCGAGGAAGTCGGCGACAAGCTTGATGCAAACGACAAAACAGCAGTAGAAGCTGACCTGAACGCACTGAAAGATCTCATTGCAAAATGCAATCCGGAAGAAATGACCGATGCACAGGTAGCTGATCTGAAAGCAGCTCAGGAAAAACTGATGACAAGCGCTCAGAAACTGTTTGCAAAACTGTATGAGCAGCAGGGCGGAGCAGCAGGCGCTGGTGCCGGAACAGCAGGTGCAGGCCCGGATATGGGAAATGCAGGAGCAGCAGGCGGCCATGACGACGATGTCGTAGACGCTGACTACAAAGAGGTTTAATTTTCGGCATGTCACACTCCGTGAAAATACCGACTGTGAGTTGAAACAATAAGTAAATAAACGCAAAAAGCCCTGTGAGGCGAATGTTTGCAGGGGACGGAAAATACATTCCGCCCCCTGTATTTATGCTGGTATTGCTTTCGGAAAAGTGCTATACTGGAGCGTGCGGAAAAACATTTCTGCAAAGATGAAATTTGTGGAACAGAAATGAAAAGGTGAACATAAATGGCAGAAAAAAGAGATTATTACGAGGTCCTCGGCGTAGACCGCGGAGCGGACGATGCAACATTAAAAAAAGCATACCGTAAACTGGCCAAGAAATACCATCCGGATATGAACCCGGGCGACAAAGAGGCCGAGGCAAAATTTAAAGAGGCGACAGAAGCCTATGGCGTGCTGAGTGATCCGGACAAACGGCGTCAGTACGATCAGTTTGGCCACGCTGCATTTGAAAACGGCGGTGGCGGCGCAGGAGCCGGCGGATTCGGCGGTTTCGACTTTGGCGGCGGAGATATGGGTGATATCTTCGGTGATATTTTCGGCGACCTGTTCGGTGGCGGCGGAAGCAGAAGAAGAGCAAACAATGGACCGATGAAGGGAGCAAACCTCCGCGCTGTTGTCCACATTACGTTTGAGGAAGCTGTTTTCGGATGCCAGAAAGAGCTCGAGATCAACCTGAAGGATACCTGTACAACGTGCCACGGAACCGGCGCAAAACCAGGAACTTCACCGGAGACATGCTCCAAATGTAACGGAACTGGTCAGATTACGTACACACAGCAGACCATGTTCGGTTCTGTGAGAAACGTGACGACCTGTCCGGATTGTAACGGAACCGGAAAGATCATTCGCGATAAATGTACCGCATGCCACGGCACGGGCTATACATCCAGCAGAAAACGCATTCAGGTCAACATTCCGGCTGGAATCGACGATGGACAGAGCATCCGGATCCGTGAAAAAGGTGAGCCGGGTGTAAACGGCGGACCGAGAGGAGATTTGCTTGTCGAGGTTCAGGTAACCCGTCATCCGATCTTCCAGAGACAGGATATGAACATCTTCTCTACCGCACCGATTACATTTGCGCAGGCAGCGCTCGGCGGTGATGTGAAGATCAGCACCGTTGACGGAGACGTTCTCTATACCGTAAAACCGGGAACTCAGACCGATACCAAGATCCGTCTGAAAGGAAAAGGCGTTCCATCTCTCCGGAACAGCAATGTACGCGGCGATCACTATGTAACACTTGTTGTTCAGACACCGACCAGGCTGAACGAAAAAGCAAAAGAAGCCCTTCGTGCCTTTGATGAAGCTTGCGGAAACCGTCAGGTGTCAGAAGCAAAAGCAGCCGATGGTGAGAATACCGCAGAACAGCCGAAGAAGAAAAAAGGGTTTATGGATAAGGTGAAGGAAGCGTTTGAGGATATTGATAAATAAAAAATCTATCTGTTTTTGTTCTCATTCGGACAAAATTTCTCACAGACTTGAGCATGTAGAATATGAAAAGTCTTTTCCAACACGCTCTAATATGAAAGAAATAGAAAATATGAGATAAATGAAAAGAAGAACCTGCAGGAGAAACAGGTTCTTCTTTTTTGACAAAATTTAAAAATACAGAATATTCAGAAAATTGCAAATATTGATCTAAATCAAGAGAATGATGAGATGTGAAAAACTGTTCATGATATAATTAACAAAATTGCATAGGAATAAAAAAGATTGATGTTATGTAATGTAAAATAAAAAGGCAGAAAGGAAATAGAGCGGTTGGAAAATGAAAATATAGAAAAACAGGAGTTCTTCAAAACTTATTTAGGTATCAAAAATAAAAATGTGCTGAGCAGTCTGGAACAAATGGCGTATGTCTGGAAGGTGAAAGATAAGGAAGTTATCATTCGAGAAGGGGAAGCGCTGCCATGCGTTCCTTTTCTGGTATCGGGCATTGTAAAAGGGTATTGTGAAAGCAAGGGAGATGGAAAAGAGCATGTTTCCTGCTTTGGTTATTTAAAAGGAGACATTGTTGTAGGAATTTCCAATTTATCCGTAAATGTGAAATCACTTTTGACGATAGAATCAATCAGTTCGTGTACCATGCTGTGCGTCCCGATACCAGAATTGTTGAAGTTGATTGAGCAATCGCCGGAAATGATGCGTTTATATAACCGTGCACTCAGCCTTGCATATAAAAAGCTAATTGAACATGAGGATATTGTTGCAAACCACAGGGCAAAGGAACGATATCAATATTTTGTTGATACCTATCGGGATCTGGTAGACGTTGTGAGTAAGAAAGATATCGCTTCCTATCTGCATTTATCGCCGGAGAGTCTGAGCCGTGTCCTGAAAAGCTATAAGGAAGAAAAATAGAAAAACGAATCGAAAAGTGATGCGCGCTGAGCGGAAAAATTTAATCAAATCAAGGAAATCCCTGTTTTCATTGAGGAAAGCAATAAGCAGTGAGGCGGGGAATTGCGTGAATCAGGAGGGGAAAGCCCCTTATAAGAGAGAAGACGGCAGATCTAAAAAAAGCAGATCATAAAGTACAAAAAAGAAATGGAAGGGGAAGAAAAATGGCATTTTTAGATGGAGTAAAAGGAAAAATTTCAAAAGCAGGATATTCAACTATGCAAAAAGCAAAGGATTTGTCGGAGATTACGAAACTGAATATGGCGGTTTCTGAATCGGAGACGAAAATCAATGAAATCTACAGTGAAATAGGATATAAAGTTTACTGTGCATATCGGGAAAATCCGCTGGAAGAAGTCAAAGAGGAAATTGGCCAGATCCGGGAGCTGGAAGAGGCTATGGAAGCATGCAAACTGCAGATCCAGGCAATCAATGCAATGAACAGCTGCCCGCGCTGCGGTGCAAAAATCAAACCGGAAATGATGTTCTGCAGCAACTGTGGAATGAAACTGCAGAGTGAAGAACAGGAAACGGTGGAAGAAGAACAGGAACGGCCGGCTTTTTGCAGTGAATGCGGAGCACCGCTGGAACCGGATATGAAATTCTGTACGGTTTGTGGACATAAAGTTGACGAGTAAAATCGAGAGCGTGTTTGAAAAAGCAAAGCACAGAAGAGAAGATCAAATCAGACAGCAAAAAGATAAATGATCCAAAATAGGGAGGTGGATTTTGGATCATTTATTGCAAAGAAAAAAGATTTGTGGATAAAAAGGGACAGGAGAGGAAAACAAGTATGAAAAAATGCCCGGTATGTGGAAAAGAGTGGTCAGATGCGACAAGATTTTGCGGAAGCTGTGGAGCAAAACTGGAGGATGGAAATATTGTAGTGCCAGATATAGTGCCGGATGATGGGAAAGAGGAGCAGAGGAAAAAAACAGAGCCGGTCAAACCGAGTGTGAAAAAAACGATAGAACCTGTCAGACCGAAAACGAGGGAAACAGCAGAAAATAAAAAGATAGCAGAAGAAAAAGAAGAAGAAAAAAACACAGCTGAACGTAAAAGAGCAGAATACAATAAATCGGACGCCGTGCTGCCGGTAAAACGCAGAAAAAAAGGATGGAAAATTGCGACAGCACTTGGCCTGACTGCAATAGTGGCAGTCGGAGCAGTAGTTTTCTGTGTGAAGTCCGGGGAAAACATGGAACACCCATTTGTAGAATTATATGGGGACAGTTATGAAATTCTCACGAAAGAAAAACTGGGACATACCATAACCATTACAGACAATGGGCTGGACTGGTGAGAAGAGATCCCTATTACCTATTGTGGAAAGCAGAGTAGCAGTGTCCTTACAGAGTAAGAGAGTGCAAAAAATCTGGAAAATTATATTAGGACTCTATTCAGAAGTAAAGATACGATGAGAGAAAAAGGAGTAGAGAATATATGAAAAAAGCAGGAAGCCGAATTTTGATCATTACTTTTGGAATTATGGCGGCTATAGCAATTTTATATCCATGGAAGTTTGTTCCGGAATATGGAATACTCCAGATGACGGAATCAGGGGAAAAAGCTGGAAAAACAGCGGAAAGCCAGGAGTCCGATGAGGAATATATGCAGGTGGCAGATCGTGCAGTCGAAGCATTATTTACAGGAGATACCGATACGCTTCTGAGCCTGTTGCCGGAGCGGTATTTTGGCCAATATGGGGAAACGTTACAGTGGATCATAGAAAATGCAGTGGAAGAGGAATTTCAGAAACTGCAAGATGAAGTTGGGGATATACAAATTACCCATTGGCCAGTCAGATCAGAAAAACAGTCCGAAGGCAACATGGAAAAAATAAAAAGTCATTATGGAGAAGAAGGAGATACGGTCACCGATGCAAGAAATGTGTTTGTGGAAGTGAGTGCATCTGGCATAGAACCGGAAGAAATGGAGATAGCGGTTGTTGAAATTGACGGAAAATGGTATCTCGACTTTGAGGGTTGGGACGATGGATCGGAAGAAAACTATGACGACGAAGACGAAGAAGAAGAAGATGATGATGATGATGATGATACATGGTCGGATGATGAAGACGATATAAGTTCAAATGCGGAGACGTCTCATACATTGGAAAATATGAAATTTTCTGATGCAAGAGAATTTCAGGATGGACTTGCCTTTGTAAGAATTCACGGAAAGGGGGAATCTTACAAAGGCTTTCTGGATAAAAAGGGAAAGTTAAAGTTTTATATACCTTTTGATGAAGATGCAATTGATGCAGATATTTATCGGTACGATGTGAATTTTAATAATGGTTATAACTGGTTCGTCTATGACAATATTTTTTATGTGATTGACACGGATGGAATGATAAAAAGCCAGTATGATGCAGACAAAGTGGCAGATTACGGCGGTGGTTATACCTGGCTGGAGGAGGAAGAAAATGTATCCTGGGATGATGCCGGGTTTTGGAAATATACACTGTATAGTCCGGAAGGGGGTGAAGTGTGTGATTATACAGTCAGCAATCAGGACCTGGAAAATCTGAGCTTTAAAAGATCCTACATGGGTGATGGAAAATTTCTGTATAAAAAAATGGACGGTACGAAAGAAGTCTGTGTTCTGGTTGAGCCGGAACTGGGAAAAGAAACAGAGTTAAACGTTTCGTTTGACAAAGCAGAAGAACATGGAATGCGGGACGGACTTATCATAGAAACGGGCGCAATGGACGATGGATATTGGGCAGGGGATGAAAATCCGTTTCATATTACAGTGATCGGGAATGGAGAAGAAAAAGAAATTGAAATCCCGAGTCAGTATCTTGGCCCGTTTGGCGGATATCCGACTCTGCTCGACTGGACAAAAAAATATGCACTTTTTACGGTAAGACAGGACGACCAGGACATTTATTTTTTGTGTGATCTGGAGACAGGCGATATCAAAAAATATACAGGAAAGTATGCGCCGTATTTTAAATATTATTCCACTACAACAAGCTGCATCGAGGATAATGTTCTTGCACTTTCCATGTATGGGGAAGATAATCAGTTTTATGTCTGCCTGATCAATGCGGATACCATGAAAGAAATTGCCGATCCGATTGCCGGAGAATCTTTTTCCATGGAAGATAAGACATTACTGATCGATCAGAAAGAATTGTATGATTTAAGCGGGAATCTGTTATATACCGTTGAGGATGGAAAAAAAGGAGAACTGGTCAGTGATGGAATCCTGCAGGTAACATACAGCGAGGAAGAAAAAGAGACTGTGGATGGTGAGTCGGAATATGTCGAGGTAGATAAGACAGATTATTACGATCTGAAAGGCAAAAAGTTATTTTCGGAAATGGATACAGCAGATAGCAAAATGGTGCTGGAACCATCCGAAGAAGTATAAAAATAGAGCAGAACAGGAGAATTTTCAGATGAAAACAAAAGCAAAATACGTCATTGTAATTCTGTTTTTATGTACGATACCACTATATTTCTGCAGAATGATCGGCTGGAAAGATGATGCCATCCGGCTTTACGATGTGATTCTCTATGGAATGGAAAGCCAGGAAGGAGACTCTTTTGTCGGAGGGATGATCTGGAAACTGATGCAGGAAAGTGTCTTTGAAAATATCAACGCATGGCTGATTGGAACAGCGGCAGTAACGCTTGTGGGATCAGTTCTGGTTACGCTGTTAAATGGAAAAAAGACATATGTTCTGGCAATTGTATTATCCATCGTGACAAACGGAGGTCTTGCGTGGTCAATGCAACGACTCAGCTGGGGATGGAAAAACAAGGTTGATTATAACGGCCAGATGACAGGAATGCCGCTTCGCATGGAATTTGTGTGGGTGTGGATAGCACTTCATGTTCTGATTCTTATATTTGCACTGTGGGGAATGGTTTCTAAAGAGAAAAGTGCTTCAAAGAAAAGTGTTTCAAGAAAAATTGAGCCGGAAAAAATCAAATCAAAAAAAACGGAATCGAAAAAAATCAAGCCGGAAGAAACCGTATCAAAGAACCCGGCAGCTTCGAAGATGCGGTCAGCGTGTCCCTCCTGCGGAAGAATTCCGAAAGAAGGAGAAAAGTTTTGTACGCGCTGCGGATCAAAACTGCAATAAGAGGAGCAGAAAATGAAAAAGGAAATCAAATGTCCCAGGTGCAGACGCAGGATTCAGAAAGAAGATGCCTATTGCCAGTACTGTGGCTGCCATGTGGCGGAAGAAAAAAAGAAGAAGAGAAAAAAGAAAATTCGAAGATTTCTGGTACTTGTCATTGTGATTGTGCTGTTTTTAGGTATCCTGCTTGCCATTGCAGTTGGATCACAGAAGAAGCAAATACAGGGATGGAAAGAAAGACAACTGGAAGAATGGAAACAAAAACAGGAAAAAGTGCAGGCAGATGAAGGTGACCAAAGCCAAAAACAGAACAAGAATCAGAATGGAGAACAGTCGCAGGATAGTCAGGATGTGAAAGAGCCAGGCACAATGAAAAAATGTGCCAATGGGGATACGGTTTATCAGCCGTCGGTAAGTACCGTTTCTTATGATGAAGATACCGGCCTGTTGTACTACGAAAATCTGCTGATTGTTTATCTGATAGAAAACAGCAGCCAGGAAGAGCGGGAAGCACTTGCAGCAAAGGTAGATGGAACGCTGGTTGGAAATATGAGCGGGAGCATGAACGTGATTGAAATCCTGGTGGAGGACACCGCGTATGCGGATCTGGAACAGAAGGCTGAAATTCTGATGGAAGAAGAAAATGTGCTCTACAGTTCGACGGAAATTCCGATGATGATGGAAAATACTGCAGATGAGAATCCATGGGAGGCAGGAGAACAGGATAAAAAGAATAATGACCATAATGAAAGCAAACCAGATGGAAATGACTGGTGGGCAGAGGCAATTGGAGCATTTTCTGCATGGGACTATGTTGATTCCCACGAGCAGGATCTTGCCAATGTGGCGGTCGGCATTATGGATGATGGAGTTGATGCGGAACACGAAGAATTTCAGAAAAACGGCGAAAGTAAAATTCACTGGCTGGAAGATTACAAAGAAAATCTGGCATTTGACCATGGCACACATGTGACGGGATTGATCGGTGCGGAAAATAATCAGGCCGGAATCCGTGGTGTGGCAGATCGGACGGATTTGTATTTTGTGAGCTGGTGGAAAGAAGATCTCTTCAGTACAGGAGAATATGTAAATGTAACAAAACAGATGATTGAAACGATGCTAAGTGAACATACGGCCTGCGTGGTGAATAATTCATGGGCAACTGTGATACAATCCAGAGAGCAGTATTTAAAAGATACGCTAATCGGGGAAAGACCGGTATGGGAAGAAAAAATAGCGGAGTTTCTCATAGAAAAAGGGAAGATTGATCAGAAATATGAGTTGTACGAAAGTTATCAAAAGGAATTAGAAACGAGCGCAAAATGCACTTCCAGTCAGATGATAGTGATGCTTTTTGAATTGCTTTTAAATCAACAGGAAAGATTTTTAATTGTCCAGAGTGCAGGCAATGGGTATGATAACGGTGGTGTGGGATTTGATGCTCAAAAGACAGGAGATTATTGCGGAATTAATAAGGAGGTTTATAACAGACTGGATGGAGAAACGCATAGATTAAGCAGAAGCGGATACTCCTATGAGAAAATTCGAAATCATATCCTGATTGTAGGTGCAGTGCAGGAAACAGAAAAGGGATATCAAATGACAGAATTTTCAAATTATGGTTCCAATATAGATATTGTTGCACCTGGATATGATGTTTACAGCACGATTACAGAAAAAGATGATTCCTATACCGAAGAAAATCCAGGCCATGAAAATCTTAGAACAGTGAAAAACGGGATTAAATATGGAAATCTGCCTGGAACATCCATGGCGGCCCCACTGGTTTCCGGTTCTGCGGCTGTTCTGTGGTCTGTGGCTCCGGAACTTTCGGCGGAGGAGGTAAAAGAGACACTGATCTCCACAGCCGGAACCGCAAGATCAACCTGTCAGGAGGACAAGCGGGAAGAGTATCCGATGCTGAATCTGAAAGCTGCTCTGGAAAAGGTGGCAAAAAAAGATGCAACACATGTAATACTGGAAACCTTTTATAATAACGGAGAAAAAACGCATGACCTGTTTGCTTCAGAAGAAAATCGGGATCAGGAGTATGCTGTGATTACCGGATTGGATCAGGATGAAAATGTAGTATGGACCATTGAGACAGAAAAATCTCCGGCAGCGGAGATAACAGCCAATACAGAAATTGGAATTTATGAAGACAGGTATTATTATGCGCATTGTGGAGTTATTTATGCCGTACGCCTCCGGGACGGAAAAGAAATCTGGCACAGTGCATCATCACATGGTTCCATGACAGGAACGGATTTCGGACCGGACGGAACACTTTATTACTGCTCTTTCTATGGACCGGATTTTGGCGCAATTGATAAAGACGGAAATGAATTGTATGAAGTAGAAAGTTTCTATCCGGGATACTATTGGGCATATAAAGTACATTACGAAGGTGATTATGTTGATGTGAAAATGGACGGTACACCGTCCGGAGAAGAAACGGTGATCCGTGTCAATCTTTCTGACTATTCTTATTCTGTGGTACAGGAGTAGAAAACATGATTCCAGGCATAAACCAAAGGATAGACTGAAACATGAGTCTAGGCATAAGCACGGGATAGGACAAAACATAAGATAAAGTATAATGGGATGCCGCAGTTCGGGAAAAAATCCGGATTGCGGCATTTTTTTGCTGTCATGCACACGAACAAAAGATCCAAGGGGAGCTTTTTAGTGAAAAAAGAGTGAATTTGCACACAGGAAGTCCGAAATTTGATATAATATGAGAAATTTGAGGGAGATAAAAATTTTTTAACCGAATCATCGCTAACTACAGATATCCATTCGATGAACAGGAAAGGGACAGGGGACTTTATTTATGAAATTTCGACCATGTATTGATATCCACAATGGAAAAGTAAAACAGATTGTTGGGGGATCCTTAAAAGATCAGGGAAACCAGGCAAATGAAAATTTTGTTTCGGAGCAGGATGCGTCTTACTATGCGCAGTTATATAAAGAAAAAGGGATCACCGGAGGTCATGTGATTCTTCTGAACAAAAAAGATTCCGAATATTATCCGGAAACAAAGCGGCAGGCGCTGCTGGCACTTTCTACGTATCCGGGCGGACTGCAGGTTGGCGGCGGTATCGACGCGGAAAATGCCTGCGAATTTCTGACGGCCGGTGCAAGCCATGTGATCGTGACATCGTATGTGTTCCGGGATGGCCATGTATTCTATGAAAATCTCGAAAAACTGGTAACGACTGTTGGAAAACAGCGGCTGACCATGGACTTAAGCTGCCGGAAACGAAACGGGAAATATTATATTGTAACGGACCGCTGGCAAAAGTTTACAGAGGAAGAAGTAACGGAACCGCTCCTGCATCATCTGACGGAATACTGTGATGAATTTCTGATCCACGCGGTAGATGTCGAAGGAAAAGCATCCGGTATCGAGACAGAACTGGTGGAATTACTTGCGAAAATGAAAGATTTCCCTGTTACATATGCCGGCGGCGTCGGAAACTTTGCGGATCTGGAACTGCTGAAAAAGGTTGGGAACGATCATGTGGATGTGACGATCGGAAGCGCACTGGATCTGTTTGGCGGAAACATGAAATTTGAAGACGTACTGGAAATGTGCAGAAGGTAAGGAAAAAGATAACAAGCAAAGAAAATAACATGACAGGATAAAGTGTGTTTGATTTCCTCATATAGATGCGAGAAAAAATGGACGGAAAGAAAGAATCACAAAAATTGCAGGAAAAAACTCTAAAATATTCATGAATTTTCTAAATACTATTGCAAATAAAGACAACTATTGCTATAATTAGAGTTACTTACAGGGGAAGTGAAAAACCTGTAAAATTTGAGAGCAAAGGGGTTGGGCATAATGAAAATTACCATCAGCGGAAAAAATATTGACGTGACAGAGGGATTAAAAGCCGCGGTCAATGAAAAACTTGGCAAACTGGAGAAATATTTTACGCCTGACACAAATGTCATTGTAACCTTAAGCGTAGAGAAAGAAAGACAGAAAATTGAGGTTACCATTCCGGTAAAAGGAAATATCATCCGTTCCGAGCAGGTAAGCAACGATATGTACGTATCCATCGATCTGGTAGAGGAAGTCATCGAACGCCAGCTTCGCAAATACAAAAACAAAATTGCCGACAAACAGCAGGAAGCAGGAAACTTCCAGAAAGAATATCTGGAGCATGACTATCTGGAGGACGAAGACATCCAGATCATCCGTACGAAAAAATTCGGCATGAAACCAATGTATCCGGAAGATGCCTGCGTACAGATGGAACTTCTTGGACACACCTTCTTTGTATTCCGCAATGCAGAGACCGACGAAGTAAACGTCGTTTACAAGAGAAAGAACAACACCTACGGTCTGATCGAGCCGGAGTGCTGAAAAGTAAATAAAGAATGAACAGTCACCCTGTTTCCAGCTTAGAAAAGCTGTGAAACAGGGTGATTTTTTCGCGGAAAGGGCCGGAAAGTCCGGGAAAAGCCGTAAAAACAGCGGGAAACCGGGGAACGGCACCAAATGTTTACGAAAAATTCATTGTTATCTTGTGCCAGAAGTGGTAGAATAGTACCATATGTTAATATGGCAATTAATAGAGAAAGCAGGAGCAAACATTCTATGAAATTCACAGAAAAACTTTTTGGTACGCACAGTGAGCGTGAGCTGAAACGAATCTATCCAATTGTAGACAAAATCGAAGCTCTCCGCCCGACCATGCAGGCGCTGACCGATGAAGAGCTGCGTGCCAAGACAAAGGAATATAAAGACCGCTACAACGGAGGCGAATCCCTGGATTCCATTCTCCCGGAAGCATTCGCAACCGTCCGCGAGGCAGCAAAACGTTCCCTCGGTATGGAACACCACCGCGTACAGCTGATCGGTGGTATTATCCTCCATCAGGGCCGTATCGCTGAGATGAAAACCGGTGAAGGAAAAACCCTCGTTTCCACCCTTCCGGCTTACCTGAATGCACTGACCGGACGCGGTGTCCACATTGTTACCGTCAACGATTACCTGGCAAACCGAGATGCTGAGTGGATGGGCAAAGTCCACAGATTCCTCGGTTTGACCGTCGGTGTCGTTCTGAACGATATGAAGAACGATGAGCGCCGCCAGCAGTATGCATGCGACATCACCTACATCACCAACAACGAACTTGGTTTCGATTACCTGCGTGACAACATGGTGATCTACAAGGAGCAGCTCGTACAGAGAGAGCTTGCTTACTGTATCATCGACGAGGTCGACTCCGTCCTGATCGACGAGGCAAGAACACCTCTGATTATTTCCGGACAGAGCAGCAAATCCACCAAGCTGTACGAGACCGCAGATATTCTGGCACACCAGATGCAGCGCGGCGAGGCAAGCGGCGAGATGACCAAGATGACCGCGATCATGGGCGAGGAGATCGAGGAGACCGGAGACTTCATCGTCAACGAGAAGGACAAATTCGTTACCCTGACCGATGACGGTGTGAAGAAAGTCGAGAACTTCTTCCATATCGAGAACCTCTCCGATCCGGAGAACCTGGAGATCCAGCACAACGTGATCCTGGCGCTGCGTGCCAATTATCTGATGCACCGCGACAAGGACTACGTAGTCAAAGACGACGAGGTTCTGATCGTCGATGAGTTCACCGGCCGTATCATGCCGGGCCGCCGTTATTCCGATGGTCTGCATCAGGCAATCGAGGCAAAAGAGCACGTTAAAGTAAGAAGAGAGAGCAAGACTCTGGCAACCATCACGTTCCAGAACTTCTTTAACAAATACGAGAAAAAAGCCGGCATGACCGGTACTGCCCTCACCGAGGAGCAGGAGTTCCGTGACATCTACGGCATGGACGTTATCGAGATCCCGACCAACCGCCCGGTCATCCGTGTGGATATGGACGATGCCGTATACATGACGAAAAAAGAGAAATTCCACGCAGTCGTAGAGGAAGTCAAAGAGGCACATGCCGTGAACCAGCCGGTTCTGGTTGGTACCATCACCATTGAGACTTCCGAGCTGATCAGCAAAATGCTGCGCCGCGAGGGAATTCCGCATCAGGTCTTAAATGCGAAGTTCCATGAGCTCGAGGCAGAAATCGTAGCCCATGCCGGCGAGGCAGGAGCCGTTACCATCGCGACCAACATGGCCGGCCGTGGTACCGATATCAAGCTGGATGATGTGGCAAAAGCTGCCGGCGGCTTAAAGATCATCGGCACCGAGCGTCATGAGTCCCGCCGTATCGACAATCAGCTCCGCGGTCGTTCCGGCCGTCAGGGAGACCCGGGTGAGTCCCGTTTCTACATTTCCCTGGAAGACGATCTGATGAGACTCTTCGGTTCCGAAAAACTGATGGGCATTTTCAAATCCCTCGGCGTACCGGAAAATGAGCAGATCGAGCACAAGATGCTTTCTTCCGCCATCGAAAAAGCGCAGAAGAAGATCGAGGGCAACAACTACGGAATCCGTAAAAACCTGCTCGACTATGACCAGGTCAACAACGAGCAGCGTGAGATCATCTACAAAGAGAGACGCCGCGTTCTGGACGGCGAGAGCATGAGAGACACCATCTTCAAGATGATTGCCGACACCATCGACAATACTGTGGATCTCTGCATCGGCGAGAACACCGAGCAGTCCGAGTGGGATCTGACCGAGTTAAATGAGATGCTGATCTCCATCATGCCGGTGAAGGCAGTGACAAAAGAGCGCGTAGAGAAGATTTCCAAAAACGAGCTGAAACAGCAGTTAAAAGAGGAAGCTGTTAAACTCTACGAGGAGAAAGAAGCAGAATTCCCGGAGGAGGAGCAGATTCGTGAGCTTGAGCGTGTCGTTCTTCTGAAGGTTATCGACCAGAAGTGGATGGATCATATCGATGATATGGATCAGCTCCGCGAGGGTATCGGCCTGCAGGCATACGGCCAGAGAGACCCGAAGGTTGAGTACAAGATGGCAGCTTACGACATGTTTAACGAAATGCTCGAGTCCATCCAGCAGGATACCGTCCGTCTCCTGTTCCATGTACGTGTTGAGCAGAAAGTAGAACGTGAGCAGGTAGCCAAAGTGACCGGAACCAACAAAGACGAGTCCGGCCCGAGAAAACCGGTACAGCGCGCAGAGCGTAAGATCTATCCAAACGATCCATGCCCGTGCGGAAGCGGCAAGAAGTACAAACAGTGCTGCGGAAGAAAACCGGTTTGATAAAAGCAGAACAGCAGTGAGACGGATGAGCACGATCCGTTTGACAAAGCACGCAGCTTCCCTACCAGAAGCTGCGTGTCATACAAAATATAAAACAGAAAGCAGGTGAAGCTTGTGGTAGTTGAATTAGACCAGTTCAAAATGGAACTTGGCACATACGATAAACCATTAGTGGAAGTGAGGGATTCACTTTGACCTCGCTAACAAAGAGCAGAGGATCGAAGAATTAGAGCGTAAAATGGAGGAACCCAATTTCTGGGACAACCCCGAAGAAGCGCAGGAGCAGATGAAACAGCTGAGCAGCATGAAAGAGGACAGAGATACGTATCAGAAACTGGTATCCGCCAAAGAAGATATGGAAACTCTGATCGAGATGGGACAGGAGGAGGATGACGATTCCGTTGTTCCGGAAATCGCGGAAATGATGGAAGAGTTCAAGGCATCCTTCGATGCCATCCGCATCAAAACCCTGCTGTCCGGCGAATTTGACAAGGACAATGCGATCATCAAACTGAACGCAGGTGCAGGCGGAACCGAGGCGTGCGACTGGTGCGGCATGCTGTACCGTATGTACACCAGATGGGCAGAACGCAAAGGCTTTACGATCGAGGAACTCGACTTTCTGGACGGTGATGAGGCCGGTGTGAAGTCCGTGACATTCCAGGTCAACGGCGAAAACGCTTACGGTTATCTGAAATCCGAAAAAGGAGTTCACCGTCTCGTCCGTATTTCTCCGTTCAACGCGGCAGGAAAACGCCAGACATCGTTCGTATCGTGCGATGTTATGCCGGATATCGACAAAGAGATCGATGTTGAGGTTCGTGATGAGGATATTCGTATCGATACGTACCGTTCCAGCGGTGCCGGCGGACAGCACATCAACAAGACGTCATCGGCGATCCGAATCACGCATATGCCGACCGGCATCGTGGTTACGTGCCAGAATGAGCGTTCCCAGTTCCAGAACAAGGACAAGGCAATGCAGATGCTGAAAGCAAAATTGTATATGCTGAAACTCCAGGAGCAGGCAGATAAGCTGAGCGACATCCGCGGCGAAGTAACCGAGATCGGCTGGGGCAACCAGATCCGTTCTTACGTTATGCAGCCATACACCATGGTCAAAGACCACCGTACCAACGCAGAGACCGGAAACGTCGATGCAGTCATGGACGGCGGAATTGATCTGTTTATCAACGCATATCTGAAGTGGATTGCCCTCGGAACCGGAGCGAAAGAGGAAGAAGCATAATTCGGCTGTGGGCAGAGCACAGTGACAAGTAAAATAAGGAGCATTTTCACCAACAGAGGACGGAAATGCTCCTTTCTGTTTTGAAGCCAAAGGCAAACAGGAGGTAAAAGTATGGGTATTATCAGAGCAGCAGTCAATGCAGTACACGGCAGTCTCGCCGATCAGTGGCTGGAGACCGTGGAACCGTATGAGATGGGGGAACATACGGTATTTACAGAGGGAATTCTGGTAAGAAAAGGCCAGAATAAAAAGGGAAGCCAGACGATTTCAAACGGTTCTGTGATCCATGTCTATGACAATCAGTTTATGATGTTGGTGGACGGCGGAAAGATTATTGATTACACCGCAGAGCCGGGCTACTTTACCGTAGACCAGTCATCGTCTCCGTCGATGTTCAGCGGATCGCTTGACGCAGCCGTAAAAGATACGTTTGAGCGCCTGAAATTCGGCGGCCAGACCCCGCATGAGCAGAGAGTTTTCTATATTAATCTGCAGGAAATCAAGGGAATCAAATTCGGAACGAGAAATCCGGTCAACTATTTCGACCAGTTCTACAATGCCGAGCTGTTCCTTCGGGCACACGGTTCCTATTCCATCCGCATCATCGATCCGCTCCGCTTCTACGCAGAGGCTGTGCCGAGAAACGCATCCCGCGTAGAGATCGAGGATATCAACGAGCAGTATATGAACGAATTTTTAGAGGGCCTGCAGTCCTCGATCAATCAGATGGCAGCCGACGGCATCCGCATTTCGTTCGCAGCATCCAAGAGCGCCGAGCTGTCCCGCTACATGGCAGATGCGATGGATGAGAGCTGGCGGGCAATGCGCGGCATGGAGATCCAGTCCGTGGCAATCGCAAGCCTTTCCTACGATGAAGCTTCCCAGAAACTGATCCAGATGCGCAACGAAGGTGCGATGATGTCTGATCCATCGATCCGTGAGGGCTATGTACAGGGAGCGATGGCACGCAGTATGGAGAAAGCAGCAGCCAACCCAAACGGAGCCATGAACGGCTTTATGGGTGTTCAGATGGGCATGAATGCCTTCGGTTCCTCGTTTGCATCGGCGTCCGCTTCGAATCAGCAGCAGATGCAGCAGCAGGCGGCAGCCAAGGCACAGCAGGAAGCTGCAAAAGGCGTATGGAAATGCTCCTGCGGAACGGAGAACACCGGCAATTTCTGCTCAAACTGCGGAAGTGCAAAGCCGATGGTGTGGATCTGCGGCAAGTGTGGAACCGAGAACAGCGGTAAATTCTGTTCGAACTGTGGCAGCCCGAAACCGGAAGCGGCAGGAAAATGGGTCTGCGCATGCGGAACGGAGAATACCGGCAAGTTCTGCTCGAACTGCGGAAAACCAAGACAGTAAAAGAAAACAGATAACCATCCAATACAACAGCGGCTCCGGGGAAGGAGGGATAGAATATGGAGGTTATTACATACAAATGCCCGAACTGCGGAGGCGATCTGACCTTCGATCCGGCAAGCGGAAAGTATAAATGCGAGTACTGCCTGTCCTCGTTTACACAGGAAGAAGCCGAAAAGGCGAACCCGAAAGCAGCGGAAGCGCTGAACGGGGAGGACGATGCTGCCGGTGCACAGGAAGCATCCGATGCACAGAAGGAAAGCAGTACGGAGGAAACAAAAGGGGAAACAGAGCAGGGCGAAGCAGTTGTCTACACCTGCCCGAACTGCGGCGCCGAGATTGTGACCGATGCGACGACGGCAGCGACATACTGTTTCTACTGCCACAATCCGGTGGTGCTTTCAGGCCGGCTTTCGGGAGAATATATGCCGGATTTTGTGCTGCCGTTCAAAATCAGCAAGGAGCAGGCAATCGAGAAATTTTTGTCATTTACCCGGAAGAAACACTTTATTCCGAAGGACTTTTTCGAAAAGAGTCAGGTACAGAAGATGACAGGTGTCTATTTCCCGTACTGGATTTACGGCGGAGACTTTGAGACGGATTACATAGCGCGCGGCCGGAAGGTGAGAGTCTGGCAGACCGGTGATGTGGAGTACACAGAGACCAGCATCTACGATGTCCGCCGGGAGGGAGAGGTCCGTGTGGACGGTCTGTCGCGTAACGCTCTGAACAAGGCAGACCGCGATCTGATCGAATGCGTACAGCCATACCGTCTGGAGGAGATGCAGCCGTTTTCCATGGGGTACCTTTCCGGCTTTCAGGCGGAAAAGCGTGATATCGAACAGCAGCAGATCGCACCGGAACTGAAAAAAGAACTGGAGACGATGGCACGCGGCGCCATGCGGAATGAGGCGAACGAATATATCTCCCTCGAGCAAGAAAAAATGAACCTTTCCCCGAAGCAGGAGAACTGGCGTTACGTCCTGTTTCCCGTCTGGACGCTGACGTATCCGGGAAAGGACGGGAAGGTTTACTACTATGCGATGAACGGCCAGACCGGAACGATCAACGGCGATTTTCCCTATGAGCGGAAGAGAGCCCTTCTGACGTCGGCTGTGAGTGCTCTTCTGGTTCTGATTGTGATGCTGATAGGAGGGTATTTCGCATGAGAAGAATGAAAAAAGCAGGACAATATCTGCTCGGGATTTTTGCGGCCCTTCTGCTGTGCGGGATTTTTTCTGTGAATACCGTAAAAGCCGAATCCCAGCATATCTACGACAATGCATCGCTTCTTTCTGATGCGGAGGAGCAGGACCTCGAGAGATCCTGCGCGGAGTTCGAGAACAATACGGAAATTCATATGGTCATCCTGACCGAGCGCAGCAGCGGTTCCGAGGACTGTCAGGCGATTGCAGATGATTTTTATGACAAAAAGTATCCGAAAGAGCCAAACGGTGTCTGCTTCCTCATCGACATGGGACAGCGCCAGATCGTGATTTCGACGTCCGGTATTATGCAGTATTATATGTCGGACACGGAAATTGACGATATTCTGCAGGCGGCGCAGGGGTACGCGAAAGACGGCGACTATGCGGGAACTTTTGCAAAAATGATTACGATGACGCAGGAATGCTTCGACCGCGGCGTTTCCGATGCGGACTATCTGATTACAGAAGACGGTTCCATTATTCATTACCGCAAAATCAACAGCACGGAAGCTCTTATTTCTGTTATCGCAGCGGCTGCGACAGGAATTCTTGTTTATTTTGGAATCTGGAAGAGCTATAGACGAAAGAAAAACCGTGGTGCAAAGAGCTATGCGGATCTGAAGCGCGTAAACATCAGAGACCGCAGGGATGCGCTGATCGACCGTCATGTATCGATGCACAAAATCCAGAAGGATGATGGAAACCACGGCGGAGGCGTTTCTGGCGGCGGAGGTGGCGGCGGAAGCACCGTTCACACTTCGTCGAGCGGAAACAGTCACGGCGGCGGAAGCATTGGCTTCTGAAAACCGATTCGAAAAAATTCCTTGCGTATTGTGTCGGAATATGATACGATCTTTCCTGTGAAAACAAATGTATTTCCTGGAAAGAGTATAAAGGTAGAGGATTGCCATGAGAGAAGAGAAAACAAAGTACTATGTAATCAAAGAAAAAGCGGTTCCCGAGGTCCTTTTGAAGGTCATCGAGGCCAAACGGTTGATGGATATGCAGGAGCTTACCGTGCAGCAGGCAACGGAAAAAGCGGGAATCAGCAGAAGCTCTTTCTATAAATACAAAGATGATATTCTTCCTTTTCATGACAATGCAAAAGGAAAAACGATTACGTTTATTCTGCAGATGGACGATGAGCCGGGACTGCTTTCCGATGTGCTGAAGATTATCGCCGAGTTTCACGGAAACATTCTGACCATTCATCAGACGATTCCGTTAAACGGCGTGGCATCGCTGACGATCAGCGTGGATATCGCGGAAGACCGGGGAGACGCCTCGGAGATGATTAACGAGATTGAGTCCAGACAGGGAGTTCATTATTTTAAAATATTAGGACAGGAGTCCTGAAAAAGAAAAAGCAAGAGAGGGACAAAAGAGATGATTCAGATTGCAGTATTAGGATATGGCACGGTTGGTTCCGGCGTGGTAGAAGTGATCAACACGAACCATGACAGCATCAACAAGAGAGCAGAGAACGAAATTAATATCAAATACGTTCTGGATTTAAGAGATTTCCCGGGAGATCCAGTGGAAAAAGTGCTGGTACATGATTACGAAGTGATCGCAAACGATCCGGAGGTTGATATTGTTGTCGAGGTCATGGGCGGCGTTGAGCCGGCTTACACCTTCACAAAACGTGCGCTGGAGGCTGGAAAGAGCGTCTGCACATCCAACAAAGAGCTGGTGGCAAGACACGGTACCGAGCTTCTTGCAATTGCAAAAGAGCACGGCGCAAACTATCTGTTTGAGGCAAGCTGCGGCGGCGGTATCCCGATCATCCGTCCGTTAAACTCCTCCCTGACTGCAGATGAGATCGATGAAGTAACTGGCATCTTAAATGGTACCACGAACTATATCTTAAGCAAAATGGCAAGCGACGGTTCCGATTTCGCGGATGTATTAAAAGAGGCACAGCGCCTCGGCTACGCAGAGCGCAACCCGGAAGCAGATGTAGAAGGCTACGATGCGTGCCGTAAAATTGCGATTCTTTCTTCTCTTGCTTATGGAAAAGAAGTCAATTACGAAGAGGTTTACACCGAGGGAATCACAAAGATCACCGCAGAGGATATCAAATATGCGACCTCGATGGGAACCGCAATCAAACTGCTCGCAACAAGCCGCAAGGTGGGTGATCAGTATTACGCTATGGTAAGCCCGGTGATGATTGACGCGAAAAACCCGCTGTACAGCGTAAACGGTGTCTTCAACGCCATCTTCATCCACGGAAATGTACTGGGTGATGCGATGTTCTACGGAAGCGGAGCAGGAAAGCTTCCGACCGCAAGTGCCGTTGTAGCCGATGTCGTAGACTGTGCAAAGAACAAAGGCAGAAACATCATGATGAGCTGGAGCGAGGAAAAACTGGACCTGCTGCAGATCGATGATGTAAAGAGCCGCTTCTTCGTCCGCGTGTCCGGCCACGCCGCAGAGCGCCAGAGTGAGATCGAGGAGCTGTTCGGAAAAGCAGAAATCGTAGCAGTTCCAAGTCTGTCCGAGGAGTTCGCATTTATTACCGGCGAAATCACAGAGCAGGAGTACAGAGAAAAAGCAGAGAAACTCGACGGAATCCAGAGCAGAATCCGCGCGAGAATTTAAGATCTCGAAATAGACATAACTAAAAAGACGTTTCACAGCCGTAAAGCAAGGGGTGTGAAACGTCTTTTTAGTTATCTTAAAATTTATTTTTAAAGATCTGTGCCGGATCCAAAGGAATCCGTATCATATCCCACCGGTTCCGATGCCGGATACAGGACATCTTTCCGTTCCTGATAGAACGCAGCCATCGTGATCTGCATATAGGGCATTACCCACAGAAAGCCGATGGCACAGGAACAGGATGCGAGAATCTCAAGCCCTAAGAAACTTAAGAGAAGCAGAATGTAGCGGAAAAAGTTCTTCTTCATCATCGCAAAGCTCTGACGGATCGCCTGGATCGGGCCGATGCCGGGAGCGTCGTTCATCACAAAGGTGGAAAGGGAAAACGGAACCAGCACCAGCGTGGAAACGAGAGAGCCGATCAGCTTGTAAACGTAAACGTTCATCAGAGAAGAAAGCTCGGCTTCGATGGAAAGTGCTGTTCCAAGCGTCAGTTCCGCACTCGGGGAGGAAAGATACTGGAAGCCCGGAATGCTGGAAATCAGGGCGATCACGGAGCTGATGCCGTTGATGATAAGGAACATCAGCACGTACTGGTCCGGGTGGTGATAGAAAGCGTAGAGCATATCACCGACGGAAATCGGTTCCCCGCGCAGCGTTGAGAGGCAGATCTTTAAGTAGCCCGCCTGAAAGAGGCTGAGGAGCAGGGAAAACAGGAACAGCGTCAGATTCAGGAAAATGATATCGTACAGCGTTGTGCCTGAAAAAATCAGCGTCGGGATGAGGGAGCAGGAGAAGGTGAGAAACAGGTTGATCGCGGTTGCGCCCACCAGCGTGCCGCATCGGCCTGCCATGGCCTCACGGGCCTGCTTTTTCAGTTCTGAAAATTTCTGTTTTTGTCCGTTCATGAAAAATCCTTTCTGGTACCTAGATGGTATTTCCGTCGGTGGTTGTTCCGTTATCCGGTGTCATCTGGTATTCCTGCATGTACTGATTGTAATACCGCTCAAGCAGGTTGGTGCTGCCGCCGCTGACCATGTTGAAAAGCAGGAAAGCATACATGATGCAGATACCGACAATTATGCCGATGGTACAGCCCGCAAGACCGGCTTTTGCCGTGCCGCTCATGCGTCCTGCGCCGCGGCTTAAAAGGGCGAAGATCACGCCGAGCGAGCCGAAAAACAGGGACCCCATGTTAAGCATGAACAAAAAGGAGCAGATCGCCATGACCATCGAAGCGGCCGCAAGGGCCTGCGAACCCGTCCTGCGCGGCGGCTGTACGGGAGGCTGCTGCTGGTAATGCTGATACGGTCCGGGACGCTGGCCCTCAGGCACGCCGTACGGATGGGAGGACTGATAGGAATCTCCGGACTCATTGGTGTTTGGATCGTAATTTTCTGGTGTCATAAAATGTCCTTTCTTCTGCAAAAAAGCGCGGTTTCACACGCAGTCTGTCAAAAAAGCTATAGTAAAGATTTTATCATGTAAGGTTGACAAAAACAAGACCTATTGATAAGGTAATAGAGTGGCTGTTCCGCCAAGGGTCCCGCTTTTTATGCGGGAAAAACAGAGAAGGAACAGCGTGTTTTGGAAGAGACAACAGGAGGAATTTACCTATGGATATGAATCAGGTATTGGCAGCTGAGCTGAACGTCAAACCGTGGCAGGTAGAAGCTGCAGTGAAACTGATTGACGAGGGAAACACGATCCCTTTTATTTCACGATATCGAAAAGAAGCAACAGGTTCCTTAAACGATGAGATACTGCGAAATCTGTACGATCGTCTGATGTACCTGCGCAGTTTAAATGACCGCAAGGCCGTTGTCCTTGCGAGCATCGAGGAGCAGGGCAAGCTGACCGCAGAACTGAAAAAATCCATCGAAGAGGCCGCAACTCTCGTGGTCGTAGAGGATTTATACCGCCCGTACCGTCCGAAACGCCGGACGCGTGCGACGATCGCAAAAGAAAAAGGACTGGAGCCGCTGGCGAATATCATTCTTCTGCAGATGACAAAAGAGCCGCTCGAAAAAGAGGCAGAGGCTTTTGTTTCAGAAGAAAAGGAAGTCAAAACGGCAAAAGACGCCATTGCTGGTGCCTGCGACATCATCGCCGAGAGCATTTCCGATGAGGCCGATTACCGTATGGAGATCCGCCGCAGAACCGAGGCGAAGGGCCTGATCGTCTCGACAGCAAAGGATGAGAAAGCAGAGTCCGTTTACGAGAATTACTATGAGTTTTCCGAGCCGGTATCGAAAATTGCCGGACACCGTGTGCTGGCACTGAACCGCGGTGAGAAAGAAAAATTCCTGAACGTCAAAATTGAGGCGCCGACGGAAGAAATCCTGCGTTATCTCGAGAAAAAAATCATCACCAAAGAGAATCCGCAGACAAAGCCGGTTCTGCAGGCGACCATCGAGGATGCCTACAACCGTCTGATCGCTCCGGCCATCGAGCGTGAGGTCAGAAATCAGCTCACCGAAAAGGCAGAGGACGGTGCGATCAAGGTCTTTGGAAAGAACCTTGAGCAGCTTCTGATGCAGCCGCCGATCGCAGGCCAGGTTGTCCTTGGATGGGACCCGGCGTTCCGTACGGGATGCAAGCTGGCCGTTGTCGATGCGACTGGAAAAGTGCTCGATACCACCGTGGTTTACCCGACCGCGCCGACGAACGAGAAGAAGATTGCGGCAGCGAAAGCCACTGTAAAAGATCTGATCCACAAATACGGCGTCACCCTGATTTCTGTCGGAAACGGAACTGCAAGCCGTGAGTCCGAGCAGATCATCGTCGAGATCTTAAAAGAGATCCCGGAGAAGGTTGCGTATGTGATCACAAACGAGGCAGGAGCGTCCGTTTACTCCGCAAGCAAGCTGGCAACCGAGGAATTTCCAAACTTTGATGTCGGACAGCGAAGCGCCGCTTCCATCGCACGCCGTGTGCAGGATCCGCTGGCAGAGCTTGTCAAAATCGATCCGAAATCCATCGGTGTCGGCCAGTATCAGCACGATATGAACCAGAAGAAGCTCGGCGAGGCGCTCGGCGGTGTCGTTGAGGACTGCGTGAATAAAGTCGGTGTCGATCTGAACACGGCATCCGCGTCGCTGCTGGAATACATTTCCGGTGTCAGCAAGGTGATAGCAAAAAACATCGTATCATACCGCGAGGAGAACGGCCGTTTCGAGAGCAGAAAAGAGCTCCTGAAAGTGGCAAAACTCGGACCGAAGGCGTTTGAGCAGTGCGCGGGCTTTATGCGCATCACCGGCGGCAAAAATCCGCTGGACGGCACAAGCGTTCATCCGGAGAGCTACGAGGCAGTCGAGAAGCTGTTTGCAAAGTTAAATATGAAGACAGAGCAGATCAGCGAGGGACCGACGGCGTTCTTCATCAAAGATTACAAAAAGATGGCAGAGGAGATCGGTGTCGGCGAGATTACGCTGCGCGATATCATCAAAGAGCTGCAGAAGCCTGGCCGTGACCCGCGTGACGAGATGCCGCGCCCGATCCTGCGCACCGACGTGCTCGATATGAAGGACCTGAAGGTCGGCATGATCTTAAAGGGAACCGTGCGCAACGTCATTGACTTCGGTGCATTCGTCGATATCGGCGTGCATCAGGACGGACTCGTCCACATTTCCCAGATGACGAAACGCTTCATCAAGCATCCGCTGGAGGCTGTGAGCGTCGGCGATATCGTGGAAGTGAAGGTCATCAGCCTTGATCTGGCGAAGAAGCGGATCGGGCTGTCGATGCTGCTGGATAAATAAAGTGTGATACGTGGGCTGCCCGAAAGAAAACAGGGGCAGCCCGCGGTGTATCAAAGGGGGATTACCATGAATGAGGAAGAAGTGCTGGTCGGACGGATTCAGGATCTGGCAGAGCAGTGTTATCACAGGGATGTTCCGTCACACACGGAGTTTCTGACGCTGGCGGAGCAGGATCTGTTCTACCGTACGGTAAATAAAATCCCGGGCGTGCGTTACGTGCTGTCCGGCGGATACGAGGCGGCAGAGCGGAAAGCGGCGCTGTTTCTGCCATCCTATGCAGAGGACGGTGATGCGTCGATGCTTCCGATCGCAGTCGTGCGCATCAGCCCGCTGAATGAAAAATTTGCGGATGCGCTGTCACACCGTGATTTCTTAGGATCACTGATGAATCTCGGCGTGGAGCGGTATAAGCTGGGAGACATTCTGATCGATGGAAACCAGGCGTATCTGATCTGTATGGCGGATATGGCGGACTACATCTGTGCGGAGCTGAAAAAAGTGCGCCATACGAGCGTGTACTGTGAAGTCGAGGCGGGACTGCCGGAGGAGCTGACGGAGCCGAAAACCGAGCGGAAAGAAGGCTCCGTCGCTTCCGTGCGGCTCGATGCGGTGCTGTCGCTGGCGTTCAGCAGTTCGCGGAGCAAAATGGTGCCGCTGATCGAGGGCGGCCAGGTGTTTATCAACGGAAAGCTGGTGACATCGCCGAGTGCGTCATTAAAAGAGGACGATCTCGTGACCGTGCGCCATATGGGAAAATTCCGCTATGTGGGCGTGCAGAACCAGACGAAAAAGGGAAGGCTGTACGTGGCTGTTGAACGATTTGTCTCATAATAGATATTTTGAGGGATTTTACAGGAAAAGACCATTGACAGTGTTTGTAAAAAGACGGTATTATAGAGGGTATGTAGAAGGTCCGCAGTTATGAGAATTTTCATGAAATTTTTCATACAGAAGCGGACTGCGAAGATTACGTATCAGGAAGGCAGGAAGAAAAAATGGGAAAAATTATACTGACCGGCGACCGACCGACCGGCAAGCTGCATGTAGGACATTACGTTGGTTCACTGCGCCGCCGCGTGGAGCTGCAGAACTCCGGTGAATTCGATAAAATTTACATCATGATTGCAGACGCACAGGCGCTGACCGACAATGCGGACAACCCGGAGAAGGTGCGCCAGAACATTCTGGAGGTAGCACTGGATTACCTTTCCTGCGGACTTGATCCGGAAAAGAGCACCATCTTTATCCAGTCTCAGATTCCGGAACTGTGTGAGCTTTCTTTCTATTATATGAATCTCGTTACGGTTTCCAGACTGCAGAGAAACCCAACCGTAAAATCGGAGATCCAGATGAGAAACTTTGAGGCGAGCATCCCGGTTGGATTCTTCACCTACCCGATCAGCCAGGCAGCCGATATCACTGCATTCAAGGCAACGACCGTTCCGGTTGGAGAGGATCAGATGCCGATGATCGAGCAGACACAGGAGATCGTCCACAAATTCAATACGGTTTATGGCGAGGCACTTGTGCAGCCGAAGATTATGCTGCCGGAGAATGATTCCTGCAGACGTCTGCCGGGTATCGACGGAAAAGCGAAGATGAGTAAATCGCTCGGAAACTGCATTTACCTGTCCGAGGAGCCGGATGAGATCAAGAAAAAAGTCATGAGCATGTACACCGACCCGGATCACATCAAGATCACCGACCCGGGCAAGATCGAGGGAAATACCGTATTTACCTATCTCGATGCATTCTGCCAGCCGGAGCACTTCGAGCGCTATCTGCCGGATTACGCAAATCTCGACGAGCTGAAAGCACATTACCAGAGAGGCGGCCTTGGCGATGTCAAAGTGAAGAAGTTCCTGAACAATGTACTGCAGGAGACCTTAGAGCCGATCCGTAACCGCAGAAAAGAGCTGGAAAAAGACATTCCGGCGATCTACGAGATGCTGAAAAAAGGCAGCGAAGAGGCAGAAAAAGTTGCCGCTCAGACACTGGCGGATGTCAAAGCAGCCATGAAAATCAACTATTTTGATGATCTGGACCTGATCCGTTCCCAGGCAGAGCGTTACGGCAAATAATTACCAATAGAAGATAAATGGAAAAAGCGGACATTATGGTTCCGCTTTTTCTGTTGCAGGGCGGACGAAAGTTCGGAGTCCTGCGGTCAGAGAGGATAGCATATGGTCATACATGGATTTCAAAAGCTGACGCTGCTGGATTACCCGGGCAAGGTGGCGTGCACATTGTTTTCGGGCGGATGTAATTTCCGCTGCCCGTTCTGCCAGAACGGAAATCTCGTGCAGCATCCCGAATGGGAGCCGGTGATTCCGGAGGAGGAGATTTTTGCAGTGCTCGAAAAGCGGTGCGGCGTGCTGGACGGCGTCTGCGTGACGGGCGGTGAGCCGACGCTGGATCCGGATCTGGAGCGGTTCGTGACGAAAATTAAGGAACTGGGATATTTTGTGAAGCTCGATACGAATGGATACCGGCCGGAGATTTTGAAAAAGCTGGTGGAAGAGAAGAAAATCGATTACGTCGCCATGGACATCAAAAACGCGCCGTCCCGGTACGGCGAGACGGCGGGCGTGAAAAAGATCGATGTGATGCGGATCAATGAGTCGGTCGAGTTTTTAAAGAGCGGCGTGGTGGACTATGAGTTCCGGACAACGCTCTGCAAAGAGCTGCATGGAAGGGAAGAGATCGAAGCGATCGGAAAGTGGCTTTCCGGGGCAAAACGGTACTTCCTGCAGAATTACCGGGAATCGGATTATGTGATTGATCCGAGGTTCTCGGGGTATGCGAGGGAGCAGCTCGAGCGGTTCTGCGAGATCCTGCGCGGAAAGATTGAGACGGTGGAGATCCGCGGCGTGGATTAAAAAACGCTTTAAAGCGTGCGGTACCAGTAGCCGAAGCGGGCATCGGGCGCGAGCTCGGATGGGCGCATCGCCTGCTTAAAGTGGAAAAAGCCGAAGAGGCTTGCCATGAACTGCTCATTCGGCGTGTAGACGCCGGGGACGCCGAAATACCAGAGTTCCTGCTGGTCGCGGTTCCGGGCGAGGAGCAGATGGCGATAGGACGAGGAGCCATGGAGGACGAAGCGGTTCGCATCCACCGAAAGACCGGCGGCGCGGAGCTGTGGAAGATCGTCGAGTGATAGGCGCAGGCAGTCGGTCAGATCATCATCTGGGAACGGATGGAACTCCGGGAACTGGTCCTGAAGCTGGAGATAGAGAGCAGCCCGGGACGGCGGCACGGCTGCTGCGGCGGGAAAATCGGCGGAAGTCATATGTAGCGGCTGGGCGGCAGAATCCGGGATGGGCTGCGGCGGTTCCGGGTTGGCAGAGGGATAGCTTTCTGCGGTTTTCACAGATTCCGCGGATGCGGGATGGAGTGTGTTGGCGGATGATTGCGTGATCTTGTCTGCAGGAACGGTGTTTACCGTGTCAGTTGATGTGGATTCTGTGGAGACGGTGGATTCCGGGTTGGAATTTTGTGGATAAAGTTCGGAATTGCTGCTGAATTCTGTGGAAAGTTCATCGAACTGTGCTTTGGAAGCGTCTGATGATGGCAGGGACTGCGCAGGTACGGCGGGATCCAGAGGTTCGGGTGTTTCGGCAGTTTTCTCTTCGGTCGGTCTGGCACCATTGTCTGCGGATGTTTTGGGCTCCTGCGGGAGCGTGGGAGCGAAAAACTCCGGCTGAATCGGAAGATCGTCCCACTGGGTGGCGATGACGCCGGTCTGGCGGCAGAGCAGGATCAGACCGCCAAGCTCGTCGAGCGTGACATCCGTCTGCCCAATGGCATCGGAGTGCGTGAAGAGTTTTCCGCTCGTAGAAGAGCGCCCCGCAAGGAGATTTCCGAGCGGAATGCCGTACATCCGCCCTGACCGGCGGATAAATCCGTAGACCGTGACCGAGGTCTCCGGCGGAAGCGACGGCGATTTGATCTGGAAGTCCATGCGGCAGAAACCGTTCTGCGACTCCACGCGGACAAAGCCGCAGCATCCGCCCTTGCGGTTGTTCGGGTATTCGTATAGATAGGCAATGAAACGCCGGTAATCAGACATAAAAACCTCCTGCATAGAAGTAAAAAGAGTAGAAAAAGATACTGCGCTACAGTTCACGATATGCGGGAAGGACAGAAAATATACGCAGAGAAGAAAGGAAGTGCACAATGGAAGAAGAAACAAAGCTGGAAACGCCGGAGGAAAAAGCGCACCGGAAAGAACGGGAACGCTTCATGCGCCAGGCGATTACGCAGGCGAAGAAAGCAGAAAAGCTGATGGAAGTGCCGATCGGCTGTGTGATTGTGTACGAGGGAAAGGTGATTGCGCGGGGGTATAACCGCAGAAATACGGATAAAAACACGCTGTCCCACGCGGAACTGAATGCGATCCGGAAAGCCAGCAAAAAGCTCGGCGACTGGCGGCTGGAGGGCTGTACGTTGTATGTCACCCTGGAACCGTGCCAGATGTGCGCCGGTGCGATCGTACAGGCGAGAGTCAGCGAAGTCGTCATCGGCAGCATGAACCCGAAGGCGGGCTGCGCGGGATCGATCTTAAATATGCTGGAAATGCACGAGTTTAACCATCAGGTGAAGGTCGAGCGCGGCGTGCTGAAAGAAGAGTGCTCGGAGATGCTGAGTGCGTTTTTCCGGAGACTGCGGGTGGTGAAAAAGAAGAAAAAAGAAGAGAGGAAGAGGGCGGAAGAAGGGAAAGAATAAAAGAAGAGGCAGCATCGGGATGGGATGCTGCCTGAGGAAGATTATTTGTTTGAGTAAGTTGCACTTTCGAATATTTCCGTAAAAAATACAATCCCCGTATTTCCATCGGAAACCATCGAAAAAATCATTGACGAATCCCGAAAAAAGCACTATAATATATGATGTATTTGACAAAATACGGAGAAGTACCCAAGAGGCTGAAGGGTCTGGCTTCGAACACCAGTAGGTCGGAAACGGCGCAAGGGTTCAAATCCCTTCTTCTCCGCTATGCAAAAAAGAGACAGCAAAAAGATTGAAAAATCGAAAAAGCTGTCTCTTTTTCTGTGAGAAATTATGAAATAGATGCAAAACAAAAGAAACAAAGACAGAAAAAGCATCGCCAGTTCACGAAAAGGGACCGATGCACAACAAAGCAAAATAAAAAGGAGAGACAATACATGGCGCAGTTACCACAGGAATTTCTGACCCGCATGCAGGACATGCTGGGCGATGAATTTGATGCATTTTTAACTTCCTACGACGCACCCCGCACAGCCGGGCTGCGTGTGAATACAAAAAAATGCCGGACCGAAGATTTCCCGCCGCTTGTTCCGGGAACGTGGAAGAAAATTCCGTGGATTCCAAACGGCTATTTCGTGCCGGACGGCATGCGCATGGGCCAGTCTCCGCTGTATGCGGCAGGCGTCTTCTATCTGCAGGAGCCAAGCGCCATGACCCCGGCGTCCCGCCTCCCGATCGAACCGGGTGAACGTGTGCTCGATCTCTGCGCCGCACCGGGCGGCAAGGCAACCGAGCTGAATGCGCGCCTGAAAGGAACCGGCCTTCTCGTCGCCAATGACATCAGCAACGCCCGCGCCAAAGCACTGCTGCGCAATCTGGAGCTGTTCGGAAGTGAAAACGTGCTTGTCACCAATGAGACACCGGCAGGCCTTGCAGACGTCTTCCCGGGCTTCTTCGATAAAATCCTCGTGGATGCACCGTGCTCCGGCGAGGGCATGTTCCGGAAAGATGAGGCAGTCATCGGCACCTGGACCCCGGAGCGGCCGGATTTCTTTGCGGATCTGCAGCGCGAGATCACCTCGAATGCTGTCAAAATGCTGCGTCCGGGCGGCCTCATGATGTATTCGACGTGTACCTTCGCCCCGCAGGAGGACGAGGGAACCGTTTCTTTCCTTCTGGAAAACTTCCCGGAAATGGAACTGATCGAGATGGAAGGCTACGAAGGTTTTTCAAAAGGCAATCCAGTCTGGGGAAACGGCGATCCGGAGATCGAAAAGACCGTGCGCATCTGGCCGCATAAAATGAACGGCGAGGGCCATTACCTTGCCCTGTTCCGCAAAAAAGGCGAAGCCATTCCTTATGAGACAGAAGAAAAACCGATCGAAAAGAAAAACAAAAAACAGAAAAACCGGAAAAAAGACCGCGGAACGGAAGCACCGGGTCCGTCGAAAGCAGAAAAACAGATCCTTTCCGATTTCCTGTCCCGGATGACAGCACCGATCCCGGTGGAGGAACTGGAAGTCCGCGCCGGAAAAGTATACCATTCCCCGTCCCTGCCGGATGGCGTGCGGAATCTTCATTTCCTGCGGAACGGTCTGTATCTCGGTGAACTGAAAAAAGACCGTTTCGAGCCGTCACAGCCGTTTGCCGTGACACTCTCCGCGGACAAGTTCAAAGATTACATGAATTTAAAGGCAGATGACGAGCGTACCGAAAAATATCTCCACGGTGAGACAATTTCCGTAGAGCCGGGAGAGACCGCATCGCCGTCGGGCTGGAAGCTGGTCTGCGTCGATGGATTCGGCCTTGGATGGGGCAAACTGGTCAATGGAACCTTGAAAAATAAGTACCCTGTTGGATGGAGAAAGTAGAAAAATCATGCCAGTTTTTGCAGGAAAAACGTCGAAATATTACAAAGTTATTAACAGAAATTAAAAAAGACTTTCATTTCAGACATACTTGTGTTATAATGGCAAAGTACGGCGGGAAAAAAGGCCCATTTTCCGCAGTAACTTGGAGTGACAATCAGCAACAGAACGTAATAAGTATGAGGTGTACGACATGAAAAAAAAGAAATTATTCAGCCTGGTTTTGGCCACAGTGCTTACGGCAGCAACCGTTCTGCCATGCTATGGTGCCAGTACAAAGGAGAAAATTTCAAATGCTCAGGCAGAACAGGCTGCCGCACAGTCTCAGCTTGACAGCATACAGAGCAGGATTGACGAACTCAATTCCAAAAAGGGACAATCAGAAGAATATCTTTCCGAACTGAACCAGCAGCTGGACGATCTGCAGAACCGTCTGCAGGAGCTTCAGGATCAGTATGATGCGAAGCAGAACGAACTGGTACAGATTCAGGCAGATCTGGAAGATGCAAAAGCAAAAGAAGAAGAGCAGTACGAGGCGATGAAGCTCCGTATCCAGTATATGTATGAAAATTCTTCCGGAAACGGATACATGGCAATGCTCTTTTCTTCCAAAAGCATTTCAGAGCTGATCAGCCGGGCAGAATACATACAGAAAATTTCCGATTTCGACCGCGATCTTATGCAGGAGTATGAAGACACGGTAGACCAGGTAAAAGAAAAAGAAACACAGGTGCAGGAAGAGCAGGCAGCGATCGTAGAACTGCAGCAGCAGAGCAGCGATCAGCAGGAAGCAATCCAGGAGCTGTACGCAGCAGCTTATCAGGAACTCCGTACCTACTCCGCAGAGCTGGACGATGCAAAATCCAGCGAGAGTGCACTGGTAGATGAAATCAACAGCAAAGCAGATGCAATCAACGACCTGATCCGTCAGGCGAAAGAAGAGGAGATTGCAGCGCAGAAGAAAGCAGAAGAGGAAGCAGCCGCAGCAGCCGCCGCACAGCAGGCTGCCGCAGAAGCTGAGGCAGAGGCCGCCAGAAAACAGGCAGCCGAGGCCGCAAGAGTCGCAGCCGCAGAAGCAGCAAATGCCGCAGCGAAAGCAGATACCGATACAAGCAGCAGCTCCGGAAGCAGTTCTTCGGACAGCAGCGCATCCTCCACGACAACGGGGAGTCCATCCGCGTCAGATACTTCCAGCAGCTCCTCCAGCGGAACATACCTTGGAAGATTTAAACTGACAGGCTATTGCTCCTGTTCCATCTGTACCGGACAGTGGTCCGGCGGATCCACCGCGAGCGGAACCACACCGACCGCCGGCAGAACGATCGCCATGGGCGGTGTACCATTCGGAACGAAACTGATGATCAACGGCCAGGTTTACACGGTAGAAGACCGCGGAACCGCTTACGGCCACGTAGACATCTTCTGCAGCAGCCATTCCGAGGCGCTGAGCTTCGGCGTGCAGTATGCAGATGTATATCAGCTGAGCTGAGAAACAAAGATAAGAGATATGCCGGAACAGAACTTCCGGCATATCTCTTTTTTTGACTTTCTCAGAAACTGTCATTCTAAAAGAACACCAAAAAGGCCGCAAACCCGTGTGAAATGTACCTTTTGAAGCAATAATAAAAAAAATTAAAAAAATTTCAAAAAAGGTGTTGACATTCCTATAGACATCATATATAATAGCTATTGTTGACGGACGAGAGTTCAGAAAACAAATAAAATCGAAGCGTGGCTCAGTTTGGTAGAGCGCTGCGTTCGGGACGCAGAGGTCGTGGGTTCGAATCCCGTCGCTTCGACTGGAATGAAAATGCCGAAAGCCTTGACAATCAAGAGCTTCGGCATTTTTTCGTATGTCAGAAAGAGAACAGGAAACAGTACACGAGGAGGAAATTTTTGTGAAAGCATTATTTTTTGATATTGATGGAACGTTACTGAGTGAGATTACAAAAGAAATTCCGCAGAGCGCGCTCGATGCATTGAAAAAGACAGCGGAAAAAGGAAATCTTACGTTTATTAATACCGGCCGCACCTGGTCGGAGCTGCCCGAGGAGCTGAAAAAGCTTCCGTTTTCCGGATTTCTGTGCGGCTGCGGGACCTATCTGCGCCGGGACGGCGAAATCCTGATGCATCAGACGATTCCGAAAAAGCGCTGTGAGGAAATCCCGGTTATTTTAAAGGAGTGCAGGATCGGCATGATTCTGGAGGGAACGGATAATGTTTATTTTTCGTCGGAGGTATCCCGTTTTCGGGAGGTCGAGCAGACCCGTGCCTATTTCGCTGCTGTCGGAATCGGACTCGCGGAGACAGCGGAGACAAAAGGAATCATTTACGATAAATTTTGTATCGTAACCGATGCACAGTCTGATATAGAACGTATGTACCGTGAATTTGAGCAGGAGTTTGATATCATGGATCGCCGCGGCGGTGTATACGAAATCGTTCCGCACGGCTGCAGCAAAGGAACAGCTGTGGACTATGCGCTGAAACAGTTTCAGCTGGAGAAAGAAGATGCATACGTATTTGGCGACAGCAGCAACGACCTTACCATGTTCCGGTGCGGCGCACACACCATTGCGCTTGGAAAACATGATGAGATTCTGGATCCGTACACAGAGTACGTAACCGATACCGTCGAGCGGGACGGCGTGGCAAAGGCGATGGAGCATTACGGATTGATCTGACAGAAAAAAAGAAAGCGAAGGGGCGCATTTGAAAAGAAATTTTCAGGTGCGCCCCTTTGGTTGCAATTTTCTGAAAAAGGAAACAAGAAAAGCAGCGTCTGAAAAGGTATGTGCATTGCAAAGTAAAAAATTTCATGGTAATATAAAAATGAGTTTTTATGTATATTTGTAATGATACCAGGAGGTGAGCGTTCAGAAGTTCCATGGAAACAGAAAAAAATCAGATAAATAAAAAAAGCCTCAGATACCGTTTTACAGCAGGAACGATCGGAGTAAGTGTCTGGCAGCAGGAATGAATGCTCACTTGGCAAAGCCTATAAAAATTGAAAACATAAAGAGAATTTTGTATGAATATTGTGTGTAGTGGCTGCAACTTCTCAAATCCGTATACCTGTTTTTCACGTTTTGTAGGATATTATAACGTAAATGTAAAACTGGCAGGGACAGGTTCTCTGTATACAGATAAAAGCAGGATAATGAAGCATAAAACAGAGAGAGGATTTTTATAAAATGGAAAAGTATGAAGACAAAATATATTCTTTAGGTGAGGCTGTAACGGGACAGACACAGGCTATGTCACAGGCCGTACAGAAAACACTGGAAAATAATGGCGGGGTAGGTATAATGACAGGATCTTATGACCAAAACCTGTCTATTTTGTCTGTGAATAATCTGCTGTTGCATAGTACAGGATATACATTCGATACTTTCATGGAACAGACAAAAGGCTCATTGAGAAACTTCTTTTATGACGAGGAAGATAGACAGGAGCGAGACCATTTTTTGCAGCTTCACGGAACAGGGGAAGCACAGATCCTTACAGCAGACGGTACAGTGAAAAATGTACGGCTTTGTAAAGAGGATGCGACAGATGAGGCGGGCAGACAGATCTGGGTTATGTCCGTACAGGTCAACTGGGATCATGTAAATTTGACACTGCTCAATGAGGCTATCTGTTCCGGCTTCTGGTATTTTGACTGTGACGAAAACAGTGAGATTGTGAATGCAAACTGGAGTCATGAATTCCGAAAAATGCTTGGCTATCATGACACTCTGGACTTTCCGAATAAACTGGAATCCTGGTCAGATCTTCTGCATCCACAGGATAAAGAAAGAGTAATGGTGCAGCTTCAGGCGGCAATTAAGGATAAGACGAACCAGATAAAATACCAGGTAGAGTATCGTATGAGAATGAAGGATAATCAATACCAGTGGTTTCGGGCATCGGCAGAAGTAATACGCCGTCTGGATGGTTCTGCCAGCAGGATTGCCGGGATTTTTATTAATATTGATGCGGAAAAAAAAGAGGCCATGCAGGCACAAAAATCTGCTGCTTTCCACCGGGCTTTTACGAAAGCAGATTTGTGTGAGTATTATGTAAATCTGGAAGCGAATACTTTTGATACCTTTAAGGTTGAACCGTCCCTGATGACAGTCTTTGAACAGAGTCATACATGGGATGAACTGATCCGTCATTTTGTGGATTCCTATGTTGTGGAGACAGATAAGAAGGCGGTATCCTCTTTTTACGACCGTGGTTATATTGCAGAAAGGCTGAAGGGTCTGGAAACCGAATTGGCTTTAGAGTGCCGTATCACTCTGAATGGAGAAGAACGATGGGTCCGCAATGTGGTCATACGTGGCGAAATAGAGGATTCAGAATATGCCATGATCTTTCTGCGTGATATCACAGAGACAAAGGTAGAGAGCGCACGGCATCTGCAGATGGCAGCGGATAATGCTTCCATGGAGCAGCTGATTCAGAGTATTGTGCGTCTGGTTGACCGCTTTGTTGTCTGTGATCTGGAAAATGACAGATATGAATTCTATAACCTGAATGGACAGATGCTATATAAACCTCTGGGATTCTATCATGATTTTCAGATGCAGGTTCTTGAAAAGTATAAGACACTGGAAACATTGGAAACTATGGACATCCTGATCGCACCGGAAAATATCCGGAAGAATCTGAAAAGTGAAAATGATATTTATAAGTTTGAGTACTGCAGCCTGGATGAAAAGACTTATAAGATCGCTTCTTATATTCCTTTGGAATGGAAGAATGGAAAGCTGGAAAAGGTATTGCTGGCATCCATGGATGTGACACAGGAGAAGAAAGCAGAGATTGAATCCCGTCAGGCACTGAAAGAGGCTTACCGGTCTGCAGAAAATGCAAACCGTGCGAAAACAGAATTCCTTTCCAATATGTCCCACGATATCCGGACACCGATGAATGCCATTGTCGGCCTGACAGCAATTGCAGGAGCAAATATTGAGAGCCAGGACAGAGTCATTGAATGTCTCAGCAAAATTACAAAATCAAGCCGTCATCTGCTGGGGCTGATTAATGAAGTGCTGGATATGGCACGTATTGAAAGTGGAAAAATGACGCTGGCACAGGAGGATTTCAATCTGCCAGATCTGGTGGATAATCTTATAACACTCACAAAACCGGTGATTGATGAACATAAACACAATTTAGATATACACATTAATCACATTGAACATGAGAGTGTCTGTGGTGACAGCCTGAGAATCCAGCAGGTATTTGTGAATCTGATGAGTAATGCGGTCAAGTATACACCGGATGGCGGGAATATTACTTTTTCTATAGAGGAAAAGCCAAACGGATTTTCGGAACTTGGATGCTATGAATTTACGATTGAGGATAATGGGATCGGTATGTCACCGGAATTCCAGAAAATCATGTTTGATCCTTTCAGCCGCGCAGATGACCATCGGACAACCAGAGTCCAGGGAACAGGTCTGGGAATGGCAATCAGCAGAAATATTGTGAACCTGATGAATGGTAATATTAAAGTGGAAAGCACCTTACATAAGGGAACTAAAATTACAGTAACAATTTATCTGGAACTTCAGGAAAAAGAAAAAGAACAGGACAGAAATCTGATGAATCTACCTGTTCTGGTTGTGGATGATGATAAGACATGTTGTGAAAGTACAGTTGCCACATTGAAGGAGATTGGAATTACAGGCGAATGGGTTCTCTCCGGCAGAGAAGCCGTTGAGCGCTGTTATGCACATCATGAGCTAAAAAATGATTACTTTGCTGTTATTTTAGATTGGAAAATGCCGGATATGGACGGAATTGAAACAGCCAGACAGATCCGGAAACGGATAGGGAAAGAGATTACCATTATTGTACTGACATCTTATGAATTCAGCGAGATCGAAGAAGAAGCAAAGGCTGCAGGCGTAGATGCTTTTATTGCAAAACCGCTGTTTCGTTCCCGTTTGACGGCTACATTGCGGCAGTTTACTTCTGGCAGAAAAGAAAAAACAGCAAGAAATTATCTGGATGAGCTGTCTGAAGCAGATTACACAGGAAAAAGAATTCTGCTGGTCGAGGATAATGAGTTAAACAGAGAAATTGCCGTTGAAATTCTGCAGATGACAGGGGCGGAAGTGGAAACGGCAGAAAATGGAAAAATTGCAGTTGAAAAAGTAGAAGCTTCTCCGAAAGGCTTGTATGACCTTATTTTTATGGATATCCAAATGCCTGTCATGAATGGTTATGAGGCAACCGCAGCAATCAGGAGCCTTCCGGGTGAACAGGGAAAACTACCGATTGTTGCCATGACAGCAAATGCTTTTGCAGAAGATGTACAGCTGGCAAAAAATACAGGCATGAATGGACATATCGCGAAACCGCTGGATATGAATAAGCTGAATGATGTTCTGGAAAACTGGCTGTAATTGTTTCCTAATTATTGAATTAATGATTTTATCAGGAAAGAATGAGGAAAATACGAGGATGAAAAAGGCAAAACAATGTCTGATAGCATTACTGTCAGGTGTGCTTTTAGCAATTACTGTTTTGTCTGGCTGTGGACAATCTCAAAAAGCAGTATCTAAAAATGACGATCACCTTACCGTGTATCTGTGGGAAAATCGTTTAATGAAAAATATTGTACCCTATATCCATGAGCAGTTTCCAGATCAGGATATTGAGTTTATTACCGGTAACAACGATACCGATTTATATAGCTATTTTGAGGAACATGGTGAACTGCCGGATATCATAACCGTACGTCGATTTTCTGGAAAAGATGCACAGGATCTAGAGCCATATCTAATGGATTTTGCTTCTTATGACGTGGTTTCCAGGTATTACTCCTATGCATTGCAATATTATAAAAATTCAAAAAATGAGATTCAGTGGCTTCCTATCTGCGGTATACCGCAGACGATTATTGCCAACAAGACATTGTTTGAACAGTATGGAATCAAGATACCGAAAAACTATAAGGAATATGCACAGGCATGCCAGCAATTTTATGATAATGGTATAAAACCGTATTCCCTGGATCTTGCAGAAGACTGGTCTGCTCATGAGGTGATTCAGACAGGTGCAATTGGGGAATTTATGAGTCTGGATGGAATCGAATGGAGAAGCTCAGCTGAAAGTGCATCAGGGGATATCGCGTTTGATGATGCGTTATGGAAACGTATTTTTTCAGAAACCAATACATTTTTGAAGGACTCACATTTTACAAATGATGATATCAGCGTCGATATTAATACTGCAACGCAGATGTTCCTTGAGGGAAAAGCAGCAATGTTTCATGGTTATCCGGCACTTATGCAGGAATTTCAGGAACAGATGGATGCAGAATTAACTCGTATACCGTTTTTTTCACAGATTTCGGATGAAGCTTTTATAAATATGACCCCTTCTCTGAATATTGCATTTAACAAAGAACTGGAAAAAGATCAGGAAAAACTGGACCTGGCATTCGATGTCCTGGAGTGTATGATTTCAAAAGAAGGACAAACATTGATCGCAGATGGAAAGGGTGTAATTTCATTAAATGTAGATGTTCCAAACATGATGGAAGATGTACCTGGCCTTGAAGATGAAATTAATAATAATTCTGTTTATATCCGATATTCTGCTCAAAAATCATTTGATGCCAGTCTTGAGGCTGTTCACGGATTATTGTCAGGGGAAATGGATGAAACACAGGCTTATGATGCTTTTCGCAGCACAATGAACAGTAAGGATTCAAAAGAAGAAACCACAGTTAATTTTGAAAATGAATATTCCATTTCGCTAAATGATAAAAACGGTCGTGATGCGGCATCTTCTATTTTAACTACGATTAGAGAAGAAAAGGATGCTCAGCTGGCTTTGGCACCATATTATTATTTTACTTCCTCCATTTACAAAGGGGAGTGTACCTGCAGCCGGGTTGGTCTGATGACAGCAAAGAGTTCAGATACACCATTATACCTGGCAAAAATCAATGGCAAAGAGATTTATGAACTTGCGGAGAAATATCTTGCTGATTCTGATGAGAAATTCCATATAACCAATAAATATGAATTACCAATTGCATCCGGTATGAAAATAATCGTCAGGCAGGAGGAAAACGGATTCTCATTAAAGGACATAGAAGTAAATAAGAAAAAAATCGACAAAGAAAAGGAGTACTCTATTCTTCTTACAGAAACCACAATGTCTGTTTTGAAAAAAATAAATCCGGAATGTGAGATCAGGCGGCTTGGTAACACAACATTATCAAGTGCATGGACCGCAGCAATGGAAAACGGACAGCAGCCGTCAGCACCGGAAGATTATATAGAGGTTGAAAAATAAAAGTGGGAACAGAACAGGCGAAAACAAAAAGAAAAAAGATGATAGTACCATTGTTCTTTTTAATTCTTATCTTTTTAAACTTAATTTTTGTAAAGCTCCTTTTGAACAGGATGAACAGCTATATCGCAGAAAACGGGAAAAGCAGTATGGGAGCAGTTGTTGAACAGATACAGCAGACCTATGATCTGCAGGTGAATGGATACTACAGTCGGCTGCATATGCTTGAGGATTTTCTTACTCAAGAGGGAGTGAGATCTATTGAACTGGATAGAAACAAGAAGTTCTTTGAGGCATGGCAGAAAGAATCTGAAAGTACACTTATATTTCTCCAGGAAAATGGAAAGGCAATAACCACTGATGGAACAAAACTTCGGGTTGACATGCCAAGTAAACTTTTGTTGGATTTGAGGAACGGATATAATATTGGAAAATTGGTTACTCTTGATTACAACCAGAAGAAAAAAGATGGTTATCTGGTTGCAATTCCATGTCAGGAATATACGATTAAGGGGGAAACTTATACGGCAATTGGAACCTTGTATGATCATTCAAAATTAGATTCCATGTTAAGTGTGAAAAGCTATAACGGGAATGCGTATCTGTTTATGCTGGATAACGACGGAAATATTACTTATACAAATCAGAAAGAAGATAAATTTTTCAGGAACTATTTCTTGTTAAAGCATTTAAAAGGAGATCAGGCTATCACTGAGGAAGAGGCTGATTCTCTTCAAAAAAAGCTGGATGGCAGAGAACAGGGGGTAGAACTTGTGGAAAGTGACAAACCTTACTATCTGGGATACTGTCCGATAGAAAATAATAACACCATGCTGATTTGTATTGTAGAAAAAAGTGTTGTAGATAATGTACTGAGAGATTATCAGAAAACAATAGTGTTTGAAACAATACTCATGGCAGGTTTTATACTTTTGCTTTTTGCCGGATTATTCTACAGTATTTCCAGACGCAGTCTTGCTGAGCAAAAAGCTGAATACGAAAAAAGAAATAATGAGATTCAGACGCAGGCAATGAAGGAAATGGAGGAGTCCAATAAAAAACTGAAAAAAGCAAAGAACATTACAACGGAAGCCTTGCAGACCGCTGAAAATGCAAATAAGGCGAAAACAGATTTCCTGTCCAATATGTCACATGATATTCGTACACCAATGAATGCAATTATCGGCATGACATCATTGATCAGACATGATGCCGGTAATAAAGCGAAAGTAATAGAGTATGCAGATAAAATAGACATTTCATCACAGCATCTGTTAGGAATCATTAATGATGTTCTGGATATGAGCAAAATTGAGGCAGGAAAAACAGTTTTTAAGTATACCGATTTTTCCATCTTGGATTTTATTACAGAACTCAATACCATATTCCATTCACAGATAGACGAAAAAAATCAGACTCTTACAATCATAAAAGAAAACATCCGGCACGAGTGGGTGAACGGAGATCAGGTTCATCTGATGCAGATTTTCAGCAACTTGGTTTCTAATGCAGTGAAGTACACGCAGGAAGGTGGAAAAATTCAGTTTCTGGTAGAAGAATGTGAGACAAAGTCATCTGTCTACGCAAAGTACCGTTTCTTGGTCAGCGATAATGGCATGGGAATGTCGGCAGATTTCAAAGATACAATTTTTGATGCTTTTACTCGTGCTGAAAGTTCTATGACGAATAAGATACAGGGAACTGGTCTTGGAATGGCTATTACCAAAAATCTGGTTGAAGCAATGGGAGGCACCATTGATGTGGAGAGTGAACTGGGCCAGGGAAGCTGTTTTGAGGTTCTTATAGATCTGAGAATAGCAGAAGATAGATTTGTTTCTTCAGCAGAACAGGCAGAAAAGGATGAACCGGCTGGCAATGTCCTGAAAGGAATGAGGTTTCTGTGTGCAGAGGACAATGAGCTGAATGCAGAAATCCTGATGGAATTGTTAAAGATTGAGGGTGCAGAGTGTACAATCTGTGAAAATGGTAAAAGGGTCTTAGAGGCATTTGAGCAGTCTGCTCCGGGGGATTATGACATGATCCTGATGGATGTGCAGATGCCGGTTATGAATGGTTATGAGGCAACAAAAGCAATCCGAAGAAGCTCCCATGAACTGGCAAAGACAATTCCAATCATTGCTATGACCGCCAATGCGTTTTCTGAGGATATTCAGCATTCTCTGGCAGCTGGTATGAATGCCCATGTTTCAAAACCGGTTGAGATGAAGGTACTGGAAAAGACGATCAGAAGCATAAAATCCGGCGGGGGGCACCGAAATGCAGCTCATTGAACAGTGACAAATGGATATGGAAAAGAGCTGATGAAAGAATCTGGCATTGCCAGAACTTTCAATCAGCTCTTTTTTAGCATCAGTTCCCTCTTGACATTTTTTCATTTCCTGCTATACTTATCAAAGATAATTACTAAAGATAACTAAATTTTAAGAAGAAAGGACCATTTTCCATGACACAGGAAAAATTAAAGCAGTTCCTGGATGCGTGTTTTGATGCAAAGCGTCTGATCGAGAAACTCCCGGACCTGCCGGACGGTATGAAGCCGCGGCAGGTGCATGTGCTGGATGCGGTGAATGAGATTCAGAAAAAGCAGGGCTTCTGCCGCGTCAGCGACATCAGCAGCTATATGAACACAACGCTGCCGAGCATCACCAAGCTGGTGCAGGAACTGGAGGAGAGAAATCTTCTCGTGAAACAGGCGGATGAAAAAGATAAGCGCGTGATCAACCTGACACTGACCGAAGAGGGAAAAGAGTTTGTGGAACTCCGCGTGACGCACTTTCACGGGGAATGGGCATCCCGCCTGCCAGATCTGGACGACGCGGTGGTGGACGAATTTGTGCATGCAATCACACGGATGCAGGAAACGATGCCGGGAATAAAAGGAGTGAAAAACAATGGCAAAAGAAAATAAGAAAGAAATATCGTTTGTAGAGGGACCGATTTTCCAGTCCCTGATCCGCTTTGCGCTGCCGGTGCTCGGCGCGCTGATTCTGCAGGCGGCTTACGGTGCGGTCGACCTTCTCGTGGTCGGCTGGTTCGGCGATGCGTCGAGTATTTCCGCTGTCGGAACCGGAAGCAGCTTCATGCAGATGGTAACATTTATCATCACCAGCCTTGCGATGGGTTCGACCGTTATGATCGGCCAGCACATCGGCGAGGGCAAGCCGGATAAGGCCGGCAAAACCGTGGGAACCTCGATTGTTCTGTTCGCCATCATCGGTATCGCCATGACGGTGATTCTGGAGCTGTTCGCAGGCCCGATCGCCAATATTTTACAGGTCCCGGCGGAGTCTTTTGACAAAACCGTCCTCTACCTGCGGATCTGTTCCGGCGGTATTCTGATCATCATCGCGTACAACGTCATCAGCAGCGTGCTTCGCGGAATCGGTAATGCAAATCTGCCGCTTTTATTCGTCGGCATCGCCTGCGCAGCCAATATTGCCGGAGATCTGTTCTTCGTCGGTGTGCTGAAACTGGACGTTGCGGGAGCAGCGCTTGCGACGGTTCTGGCGCAGCTGATTTCTGTCATCGCCTCCATGGGTGTGTTGAAAAAAGGCAATCTGCCGATTGAATTCAAAAAAGAAGACTGCCGCATCGACCATGACGAGCTGAAGAAAGTCCTGAACGTCGGTGTGCCGATCGCGCTGCAGGAGACGACCGTACAGATTTCCTTCCTTGTGATCAACTCGATCATCAACGGCATGGGTCTGATGCCGTCCGCCGGATACGGTGTGGCGCAGAAGCTGACCTCATTCATCATGCTGATCCCGTCCTCTGTGATGCAGTCTGTGTCAGCATTCGTGGCACAGAACACCGGAGCCGGAAAGAAAGACCGCGCGTGGAAGGGCTTCCTCACCGCAATCGCAACGGGCTGCTCTCTTGGAGTTGTGATTTTCTGCATCGGTTTCTTCGGTGGAAGTGTCATCTCCAGAATCTTCACGAGCGATCCGGCCGTTATCGAGCAGAGCGCCGCTTACCTGCGCGGTTTCGCACCGGAATGTATTCTGACCTGTGTGCTGTTCAGCAGCATCGGATACTTCAACGGCCGCGGCATCAGCATCCCGGTTATGATCCAGGGAATCACCTCCGCCTGCCTGATCCGTATTCCGCTGGCGCTGTTCTTCTCACACCTGCCGAATACGAACCTGACCTTCGTCGGCATGTCCACCCCGATCACAACCGTATACGGCATCTGCTTTTTCATGATCTGCTTTGCACGGTTAAAGAAAAAAGGGCAGATGTAATTGAATCAAACATAACAGAACTGCCTGGGAAACGGCACGGAGCGATCCGCCGTTTCCCAGGCAGTTTTTGGTATTGTTTGTCCGGAACTTTTTTGATACAATACAGACAGAAAGAGCGGAACCCTGTTCAGAAGGGACAGAACAGACGGAAAGGGGAAGAGGAGTGGATAACAGAGAAATCATCAATGAGACACTGGTCCATCTGTTTCACGAGATACAAAAACTGGAAGAAGAGGCGATCATTACCGAGGATTTCAAGGATCTGACGAACAACGATATGCACATCATAGAAGCCGTCGGCCTGGAGGGCGGCAATATGTCATCGATCGCGGCAAAGCTCGACATCACGGTCGGATCGCTGACAACGTCGATGAACAGTCTGGTGAAAAAAGGCTACACCGAGCGGGAGCGCAGCGAGAAGGACCGCCGGATCGTCTACATCCACCTGACCGGAAAGGGACGGCAGGCATTCCATCATCACGCAAAATTCCACGAGCAGATGACGGATGCCGTGATGGCGGAACTCGGAGAAGAGGAAGTGCAGGTGCTCGGGAAAACGCTGAAAGCGCTGACGGACTTCTTTCGGTCATATAAAAAATAGAAACAAAAAGGCTTTTGCAGCCGGGACAGAATCAGAAAAATCTGTCCGGTATGCAAAAGCCTTTTTCGCATGGAAACGCATAGAAAAATGCTATTTTTCTACGCCGTTCTTCTCACAGATATCCGCGAGCACACACCGTTCACAGTGCGGTGTCGTCCTCGCAGTACAGACCTCGCGTCCGTGCTCCACAAACCGGTGGCAGAGCGAGCTTCCTTCTTCCGGCGGCACAATTTTCCAGAGTGCCATCTCCACCTTCTTCGGATCCTTGCAGTCATGCACGAGCCCGATGCGGTTGCACAGCCGGATGCAGTGCGTATCCGTCACAATCGCAGGCTTTTTGAATACATCGCCCATAATCAGGTTCGCACTTTTCCGTCCCACGCCCGGGAGCTTCAAAAGTGCGTTAAAGTCATCCGGCACCTGGCTGTGGTACTCGTCGCGCAGCATGCGCATGCAGGCGTTGATGTCGCGTGCCTTGCTCTTTCCAAGACCGCACGGCCGCACAATTTCCTCGATTTCCTCCGGTGTCGCGTTTGCCAGCGCATCGATATCAGGATACTTTGCGTAGAGATCCTCCACCACAACATTGACCCGCGCATCGGTGCACTGTGCGGCCAGGCGGACACTGACGAGCAGCTTCCACGCCTGGTCATAGTCAAGCGTACAGTCGGCGTCAGGATATTCTTGTTTCAAACGTTCAATGACGGCAAGCGCCAGTTTTTCTTTTGTCATCGTGTTAAACTCCCATTCTCAAAGATATTAAAACAGCGAAAGCTATCAGGAGCCTTTCTCGCGTGCTGCCTTCCGAAGCTGCAGCGGCGTCGTGTGAAACCGCTCGCGGAAGAGGCGGTGAAATAGCTTATCGTTTGTAAAGCCATGCTTTTCCGCGAGCGTGCCGACCGGCAGATCCGTGGCGATCAGGTCGCGGTAGATGCGGGAAAGACGGTAGGAATTCAAGTATTCCAGATACGTCGTTTCCATGTTCTGGCGGAAGAACCGGCAGAAATATTCCGGCTGCAGCGAGACAACATCGGCAGCCTCCTTCAGCGTAATCGGCCGCTGGTAATTTTCCTGCGTGTACGTCAGAATCGTATCGAGCCGTGTCTGCGTCCGGGAGCTCATCGGGTGGTGCGCAAGCGGGCTCTTCTCAGAAAATTTCGTGTAGAGCAGATCGAGAAACGTAAAAAGCTCCCGCTGGAACGTCAGCAGATAGCCGTCGGGCATTTCCTCATGAAGCTGCATCATCGAAAGCAGAAGACGCCGGAACTGGCTGATATTTTTCTGCACTTCCGGATTCGTACTGTCGTAGTCAATCGAGAACCAGAGCTGTGACGGATCAGGCAGATAGTTCGCAAGGAACGCATCCGGAATCTGCATCAGAATCGAGCGGTTTCCCGTGGACGGACAGCGCGCCGTGTGGATACGCCCGGAATTGATCAGCAGAAATTGACCCGGAAGGACGGTCTTGGTGCGGTCCGAGAGCGTGACAATGGAGGAACCCTCCAGAATATAAATAATTTCCAGCGCGTCGTGCCAGTGCGGCGGCGAAAAACTGCCGAAATCGTCGGTTACGCGAAATTCGATGCTGCGGTTCGGCTGCAGCGTGATGTGTTCCTGGCGTGTCTGGCGCGGCAGATGATCTTTGCGTGGCATAAAAAACTCCTTTTTTGTTCAACTTAGTGTATCACTATCTTATCACGAAACCCCCGAATTGGGTATAGCAATTTTTGTATGAAGTTGTTATAATAAATGAACACAAAGCCACGTCACATACGGCTTCGTGCAAACTCAATCTAAAGAAAAGTGAAGGAAGAAAACGTATGTATCAAGTATGGAGTAACTTTTTAAATCCCGGCCAGATCGCCATGCTGGGAATCGTGGTCACCTTTCTGCTGACCTTTCTGGCGTTAAAGCATCCATTTTCCTTTCTGCCGAGCGATCACGGCAGAGAATTTGCCGTAAACGGCGGCCTCTCCCGCGGAAAACTGCGCGGCGTCGGCCTCGTGATCGTCATCTGTTTCCTGATCGGAAGCGTTCTGTTCCTGCCTCTTGGCGCCGAGTATGTGATCTACGCGATCCTGCTCGTCTGCATCATGCTGAGCGGCTACCTCGACGATGCATCCGAAACCCCGTGGAGCGATTACAAAAAAGGCGCGATTGACCTCGTCATCTCCATTGTGACCGTCATCACCTTTGTGAATTACAATTCCACCACGATCTACTTCGGAAACATGTCCCTTACCATTCCGAAAGTGGTCTACATAATCCTCGGCATCATCCTGATCTGGATTTCGATCAACGTTACAAACTGTTCCGACGGTGTCGACGGACTCTGCGCGAGCCTTTCCTGTGTGGTTATCTTCGCGTTCAGTATGATTTTCCACGATGTCCTTGGAAGCTTCACCGTAGCCAATTACCTGTTCGTGGCAGCGCTTCTCGCGTACCTGTATTTCAACACCTCGCCGAGCAGCATGCTGATGGGAGACGCCGGTTCGAGAGCACTTGGTTTCTACATCGCCATCCTTGCCATGCAGTCCCGCCATCCGTTTTTATATCTGCTGATGGCAGGCGTGATGATCGTCGACGGAGGAATCGGTCTTGTCAAAGTATTTTTACTCCGTTTCCTGAAAATCGCAATCCTCAAAAATACAAGAACACCGCTGCATGACCATGTCCGCCTGAAATACAAGTGGTCCGACAGTCAGGTTGTGATCCGCTTTGTGATCCTGCAGATCCTGCTGGCCGTCATTGCGTATCTGATTGCAGCATAAGAAAAAACAGAAGAGAAACGGGAGTGTGTCTTTTGCAGACGTCTGCGGGGCACACTCCCGTTTTGCATCCCAGCCCCCGAATACACCAAAAAGATAGAAAAAGATAATATCGCCGTATTTTTTCACAGAATCCGCCCTGTTTTCGAAAGCAAGAGTGTGGTAGTATAAAATTACCAAAAAACGTCAGCCTGAAACGATAATTCTGTAAAGATTGATGAAAAGAAAGTGCTTTCAGCTATCTGTTTCAGGCTCATCCAATCAGGAGGTAATGAAAAGATGAAATTCACAGAAGGTTACTGGCTTCCGAGTGAAAAAGCAAATGCATCTCATGCAATGCAGGCTTATGAAGTAGAGCAGATCCCAGGCGGTATGCGTATCCTGGCTACCACCCGCCCGATCGAGCACAGAGGTATGACCCTGAACCTGCCGACCATCACCGTTGAGTTCGTGGCACACACACCGGATACCATCTCCATGGAAGCATGGCACTATGAAGCATACGACAACAAAGTTCCGTCCTTCGACAAAACAGAGAGCGTATACGAGGACGTAACTGTAACGATCAACGAGGATGAGGCAGTTCTTGATACCGGAAGCGTACAGGTCCGCGTACAGAGAGAAGGTGTCTTTGCTTACACCTTCGAGGCAGATGGAAAAGTTCTGACCGGAAGCGGCTTCCGCAACCTTTCCTATATCAGATGGGACCGTCAGCAGAGCACCATGCTGCCAGCCCAGAATTACATGACCGAAAAATATCAGCCATATATGGTAAGCGAGCTCTCCCTTGGCGTCGGCGAGTGCGTATACGGCCTTGGCGAGAGATTTACTCCATTCGTAAAAAACGGACAGGTTGTAGACACCTGGAACGAGGACGGCGGTACGGCATCCGAAATCGGCTACAAATGCGTACCGTTCTACATGACAAACAACGGCTACGGTATTCTCGTTGACAGTACCGACAACGTTTCTTTCGAAGTAGCAAGTGAAAAAGTAGAGTATGTCGGCTTCTCCGTACCGGGCGAAAGAATCAAATACTATCTGTTCCACGGCCCGTCACCGAAGAAGATCATGAACGAGTACACCGCACTGACCGGACGTCCGGCACTTCCTCCGGCATGGTCCTTTGGTCTGTGGCTGTCCACATCCTTCACCACCAACTACGACGAAGAGACCACCACATCCTTCATCGAGGGAATGGAGAAGAGAAATATTCCGCTGAGCGTATTCCATTTCGACTGCTTCTGGATGCATGAATTCCACTGGTGCGATTTCGAGTGGGACAAGAAATGCTTCCCGGATATCCGCGCAACCTTAAAGAAATATCACGACAAAGGTCTTCACATCTGTGCATGGATCAACCCGTATATTGCACAGGGAACCACATTCTTCAAAGAAGGCGCTGCAAACGGCTATCTGCTGCAGAGAGCAGACGGAAAAGGCGTATGGCAGACCGACAACTGGCAGGCAGGTATGGGCCTTGTGGACTTTACCAACCCGGATGCGGTCAAATGGTATACCGATAAACTGAGAACTGTTCTGGACTGTGGCGTAGACTGCTTCAAGACCGACTTCGGCGAGAGAATCCCGGTTGACGTTGTTTACCACGACGGAAGCGATCCGCAGGCAATGCACAACTACTATACATACCTGTACAACCAGGCAGTATTCAGCCTGTTAAAAGAAGTAAAAGGTGAGAACGAGGCAGTTCTGTTTGCAAGAAGTGCAACAGCAGGAAGCCAGAAGTTCCCGGTACACTGGGGCGGCGACTGCTCCGCAAACTATCCGTCCATGGCAGAAACGCTGCGCGGCGGTCTTTCCTTCGCGATGAGCGGCTTCTCCTTCTGGAGCCATGATATCTCCGGATTCGAGAGCACCGCAACACCGGATCTGTACAAGAGATGGTGCGCATTTGGACTGATGTCTACCCACAGCCGTCTGCACGGATCCACAAGCTACCGTGTGCCGTGGCTGTTCGATGAAGAGTCCTGCGACGTAGTAAAATTCTTCACCAACCTGAAATGCTCGCTGATGCCGTACATTTTCCAGAAATCTGTAGAGGCACACGAGGAAGGAACCCCGGTAATGCGCCCGATGGTATTCGAGTTCATGAACGATCCGGCTGTTCCGTATCTGGATCAGCAGTACATGCTGGGTGATGCCCTTCTGGTAGCACCTGTCTTCCGTGAGGACAAGGTAGCACAGTACTATCTGCCGGAAGGCACCTGGACAGAGCTTCTGACCGGCGAGACAAAAGAAGGAGGCAGATGGTTCCAGGGAACCTATGACTACTTCTCCATGCCGCTGTATGTAAGAGAAAACAGCATCGTAGTCAGAGGAAACTGCGACACCAAACCGGATTATGACTACGCTGACCATGCAACCGTTTGCGTATATCAGTTAAAAGACGCAGCCGAGACAAAAGTTCCGGATGTACATGGAAACACGGTATTCACTGTAAAAGCAGTCAAAGAAGGCGATGCAGTCAAAGTATCCGCAGAAGGCGCACATACCGAACTGAAAGTAGAAGTCTTTGTCGGAAATGAAAAGAAAGAAGCTGTTCTGGCAGCAGATGCAGACGAAGTTGTCGTTGCATAAGCATCGGAATGTAAGAATATAGGGGAGGGAGAGGCGCGGAAAAGAAAATTTTTCTGTGACCTCTCTTTTCAAAAAAGGAGAATAAAACAATGCGTTTTCAGACAGAAAATGGTGTATTAATTGCACAGGTAAACGGAGAAACACTGCGGATTGAGCCGTGGGGAAAAGATTCCTTACGTGTCCGCGCAACCATGCTTCCGGAATTTTCCGGAAAAAACTGGGCACTGACCGAAGTGCCGGAAAAAACAGAGGCAAAAGCAGAGCAGTTTGAGGTCGATCATCTGGAAATCGACGGATCGATGGGAAAAAGAACCAGCGCATCGATCACCAATGGAAAAATCCGTGCTGTAGTCAACTTTGCAGGAGTTATCACCTTCTACAAAGAAGATCAGGAAATTTTAAGAGAATATCACCGTTGCTACGACGGAACGATCAGCAAAGAGAGCCGCTGCTTAAAAACGGTCAACCGTGAGTGGAAAGGTGTGATCGGCGGAAGCGAATACAGCCTGAACCTGAAATTTGAGAGCAACGACGAAGAGAAAATTTTCGGAATGGGCCAGTATCAGCAGAAATACATGGATCTGAAGGGATGCACCCTGGAGCTGGCGCAGCGGAACTCCCAGATCAGCGTACCATTCGCCGTATCCAGCTTAGGATATGGTATGCTGTGGAACAATCCGGCTGTCGGACAGGTAACCTTCGGAAAGAACTACACCGAATGGACTGCACGCTCGACCAAAGATATGGACTACTGGCTGACCGCAGCCGATACACCGAAAGAGATCCTGGAAAATTACACCGCAGTGACCGGCCGCGCGCCGAAATTCCCGGAGGACCGTATGGGCCTGTGGCAGTGCAAGCTGCGCTACCGTACGCAGGAGGAAGTGCTTGAAGTGGCACGCCGCTACCAGAAGGAAGGCATCAAAGTCGATCAGATTGTCATCGATTTCTTCCACTGGACCGTACAGGGCGACTGGAAATTCGATGAAAAATACTGGCCGGATCCAAAAGCCATGGTGGACGAACTGCATTCCATGGGAATCAAAGTTATCGTTTCCGTATGGCCAAGCGTAGACCGGAAGAGCGAGAACTTCTGGCCGATGCTGGACCGCGGCCTGCTGATTAAAACAGAGCGCGGCGCCCTGCAGACGTATGATTTCCAGGGGGACTGCGTGGAAATCGATGTGTTCAACCCGGAAACCAGAAAATACGTCTGGGAAGTCTGCAAGAAAAACTATTATGATTTTGGAATCGATGCCTTCTGGCTGGACAACTCAGAACCGGATTTCGGCGTTTACGATTTCGATCATTACCGCTATATCGACGGACCGGCTCTTTCCTGCAGCAATATCTATCCGCAGATGTACAGCCGTGTCTTCTATGACGGCATGAAAGCAGAAGGAGAAGAAAATATTGTAAACCTGCTTCGCTGCGCCTGGACCGGAAGCCAGAAATACGGAAATGTTGTATGGTCCGGCGATGTGCCGAGTACCTTTGAAGCCTTCTATGATCAGCTCCAGGCCGGCCTTAATATGGGTCTTGCCGGCATTCCATGGTGGACAACCGATATCGGCGGCTTTATGACAGATGATGTCAACGACCCGGATTTCCAGCAGCTTCTGATCCGCTGGTATGAGTTTGCCGTTTACTCTGCTGTTTTCCGTATGCACGGCGACCGCGGACCGCACAACATTCCACCGCTCGATGACCGTGATTTTGGCGGCGGCTACCTGTATACCGGCCAGTCCAATGAACTGTGGAGCTATGGAGAAGAAAATTACCGGATCATGAAGAAATATTACGACATCCGCATCAGCATGCACGATTACATCAAACAGCTGTATGACGAGGCATCCGAAAACGGTTCTCCGCTGATCCGTACCATGTTCTATGAGTTCCCGGATGACAAAAAATGCTGGGAGCTGCAGGATCAGTATATGTTCGGAAGCGAATACCTGGTAGCGCCGATTTTCCATCTGAACGAGTTTGAGCGTGAAGTATATCTTCCGGAAGGACGCTGGGAAGACACCAGAGACGGAAAAGTGTACGAAGGCGGACAGACTATCCGTGCCGCTGCACCGATCGATTCGATTCCGGTATTTAAGAAAATGGCATAAGATCGTGTAAAAAGGTCAAAAAAGAAAACAGTACAGAAGACACACACAGCGTGGGGACTTTTCTGTACTGTTTTCTTTTCGACTCTAACTGCGCATCAGATATCCATATTTGCGCATCTGTCGGCGTATGATCTGCTCAACACGCTGGCGGATTTCCAGAGGATAGTAATCGGCCAGAGAATCCAGTTCCGTGCAGACATCTTTTGCAGTAAAGGAAAAGTGAAGCTGGATACCGTATAATTCCTCCGCAGCATCCAGCTGTGTATCAAAATCAGAGCTGAAAGGTTTGGCTTCGATGCGTTCTATACAGACATCCATCGGCAGATCCAGAGGATAGTCATTGCTAATGTCTGCAAACAGGCATAAACCCTGATCGAATAGAGGACTTGGAGAATATTGCTCTGTTTCTGTATCATATAGAACAGCGATGTTGTTGGTGTGCCGGTCTTCATTCAGAAAGAAGGCATCAATTTCCAGCATAGCGGTCAAATATGCGCCGAAGTTCTGAATTCCCGTCATGTTTTCTAACTGGTCTGCCAGAAAACGAATGCGTTCCGCAGGTTCTGAAAAAGCAGCAAGTGAGATTGCCAGACTGTCTCCGGTATTCTGACGGTACAGTTTTTCCAATGGGATCAGCATCTGATTTGCTTTTAGAAAATCAGGACTGGAACAGCCACTGCGGAGAGTGCCGCGGTATGCAATCCGAACAGGCTGATACAGGACAAACGGATGGGAAAGAGTGCTTTTTTGCAGTAAATGAGACACCAGTGTCTCCGAGAGTCCCTCATATCCCATATAGTCGGATTTGTACCAGATATTACCGATTTTCCACTTGAGCTGGTCCCCTTTTGAGGTGTGATCTGTTTTTTTGACAGGCAGCTGATTATCAAGACGGATCTGTTCCATGGCGTGCCTCCTTATTTTTCAGAATCAGGATCCATTGCTCGTCACCGGCCATTCGCCCATCTGTTTTTTCAATGATAAGCAGCGGATCATAAAAGGGAAGTCCCATTTCTTTTAAAATATCTTTGGCATGATCGCGTGTTTTGGGAAAACAGCGACTTTCCAGAAACCAGGTAAAATCATCCCAGGTCGGATGCTCCACAACGCCAAAGGCACGAAGCGGAATTTTTTTTGTGTAATTCTGGATTGCAATTTTCTCATGACGGAAGTCGATATCAATCGTTGTGCAAAGCTGATCGCGGTAAAGAAAACACATCCGCGTTTTGACATCGGGATCCGTGCTGAAACAGTGAGCACGGGCAATTTGATTGTATACTGTCTGCCTGCTGACCTGAAAGGTGCGCGCGATCTCGGCAATACTTTTTCCCTGCTGCTGCATGGCAGCCATCTGAATGATTTGCGGCAGCGAAAAAGCTGGTTTTCTTCCAGCCGCATGGCGCAGTGCTTCTTTTTTCGCTAACTGCTGGTATTGTTTCGCGTCTTTGGAAAGCTTGCGCAGCTCCTTTGGGTCCGTTGTTCCAAAGATCTCGTAAATCTGCTGCTCAAATGTGTTTTTCATGCAATCACCTCGTTTCTGCCATTACTGTATCACAGAGATCTGAAAGCGTCAAGAAATCATTTATTGACAAAAAACGAACTGATTGAGAAAAGTTACGGCTCGCAGATGTCTGAGAACAGCAATCATGGCGATGAAAGAACTTCCCTGCAGTGCAGGCAAAAGCTTGACAGAAAAAAGCAAAGGCAGACCCCATTCTGCGTGAAAAACTGCTTCAGACAAGGGAAAATCCGAATCCAATCCACGCATTCTGCGAAATCTGCCATGCCTATGGCGTTTCCATCTATGAAATGGATCTTGCCATGGCAGGTGAAGAATTTTACGTAGAAATCAAACGCAGCACCAATGGCGGCGGAGAAAATTCCCCGGCGCTTGAAGGGGAAGATGACTTCTATGAGCTGTTTCTGGCAGCGTTAGAAAATATATGATTTTTTGCGAAGAATGTAAGTATTGATGAGTGTAGAAAGCTGCATGGATAGTGCCTGATGAACCTGCGAAGGGCTTGCCATGTCGTAGATGACACCGTCAAAAACTTCGAAGCGTTTCTCTTCTGGAAGCATTTCATACTGTTCCAGCGTGACTTTTTCGAGCTGTGGTTGAAGAACTGGCGTCATAAAATACACATCTTTTCCCAAAAATGAAATGAAATCGCTTAAAATTCTTTCTTTAAATGTTCTGCGAGAATCGTATCGTAATCGCCTTCGATTTCCTCATCGCGCCCTGCATACCGCAGATTGGTCTCCACGCCGACCGGCTCCACATCGTCTGCAAATTCCCAGATATGATACCGCAGACCGCGGTGCTCAAAGTCGATGCTTCCGCAGTTATCCTCTTCCGTATAGGAAAACGTGATTTTTTTCTCGTTTAAGACAGATTGAATTTGTGTCATATGCATAAAGCGTGATACCTCCGATTTTGTAGTTATCTGGAATAAAAAACAGCTACATTTGTTTACATTAGTATAGAACAGGGCGGGAGAAAATTCAATCGAAATTCTGGTCAGAATCATCGCAGCAGCTCTCACACGCGGTGTGCAGAGACAGCACGGCGTCGGAACGACCATCAAACATTACGCCTGCAACAATCAGGAAGAAAACCGCCGCGGCGTATCGAGCATCGTCTCCGAGCGCGCTCTGCGTGAGATCTATCTGAAGGGCTTCGAAATTGCAATCAAAGAATCCCAGCCAAAGGCGATCATGACCTCCTACAACAAGGTAAACGGTGTCCACACCGCCAACAGCTACGATCTGTGCACAACCGCTGCAAGAAAGGAATGGGGCTTTGCCGGCATCATCATGACAGACTGGACCACAACAAACGCCGACGGAGGCTCCTCTGCCGCAAAATGCATCGCTGCCGGAAACGATCTTGTGATGCCGGGAACCGACACCGACCGCCGCGAAATCCTGGATGCGCTGAGTGCCGAAAATGACCAGTATCTCGAGGAAAAAGACCTGACCGCCTGTGCCCAGAAAATCCTGGAAATGATTTTTACTTCCAATTCATATGAATAATGCGGCGTTTTCAGGGATAAAATAACATCAGAAATAGCTGCCGCCCCTTCGCAAAGCAAAATTTTCCATGCGGGCTTTGAATGTTACAGTTCGCTGAGATGCAGTGAACTGTAACATTCAAATAGTTGGGCAATTTCACGATTGAAATTTCCCATAACATGTATTAGAATATAAATGATATCAATAAATACGAGGACGTGAAAAGAATGTCAGGATTAAGTAACACACAATATTTTAAAGTAAAAACAGAGCCGGAGATTCAGGTAAAAGAGGTACTCGAAACCGTTTACAACGCCATGGTAGAAAAAGGGTATAATCCAGTCAACCAGATCGTAGGCTATATCATGTCAGGCGACCCGACGTACATCACAAGCTTTAAGGGAGCCAGAAGCCTGATCATGAAAGTAGAGCGTGATGAACTGGTAGAGGAACTGTTAAAAGAGTACATCAAAAATGAATCCTGGAAGTGAGCGTAATTACTATGAGAATAATGGGATTAGATTACGGCTCAAAAACAGTAGGGGTGGCAGTCAGCGACCCTCTGGGTCTTACTGCGCAGGGAATCGAAATTGTCCGCAGAAAATCGGAGAATAAGCTGCGTCAGACGCTGGCCCGGATTGAAGAGATAGCAAAAGAGTACGGCGTGGAAAAAATCGTACTCGGCTTCCCGAAACATATGAACAACGACATCGGAGAGCGGGCCGAAAAATCTCTCGAGTTCAAAGAAATGCTGGAGAGACGGACAGGCCTGCCCGTTGTTATGTGGGACGAGCGGCTGACAACGGTCGAAGCAGACCGCACCATGATGGAAACCGGAATCCGCAGGGAAAACCGCAAGGAGTACGTAGATATGATTGCAGCTGTTTTTATCCTGCAGGGATATCTGGACTATCTTTCCCATCAGAAGGAATCACAGGAAAACTGAACAAAGGAATATTGTATGGAAAAAATAACATTTGTAACAGATGATGGCGGCAAAGAAGAATTTTACGTGGAAGAGCAGACCAGAATCAATGGAGTCAACTATATTCTGGTATCCGATTCAAAGGACGATGAGGCAAATGCCTATATTCTGAAGGATATCTCCACCGACACCGACGCAGAGGCAGAGTATGTTGTGGTAGAAGACGACACCGAATTCGATGCCGTTTCCGGCGTATTTGCTTCCATGTTGGATGACGAGGCAGACATCACCTATTGAACCAGCCGTTTTGAAGCCATACCGGGACGCAGACGAAGCGGGACCGGGACAGCGCTTTAAAGGGCAAATCCTGCAGGTGCGGGACATGCTCCATCAGCCTGAAGTGACGCTCAGGGGATGCGTGCGTGAAGCCGTACCGGTAACGGAATCGTTTGGAAAACATGCGCGGAGGTGCTATTTGAAAAAGAATAATGGAAGTAAATTAAAAATTATACCGCTTGGCGGTCTGGAACAGATCGGTATGAACATCACCGTTTTCGAGTATGAGGACAGTATCATCGTCGTAGACTGCGGACTTGCATTCCCGGAAGACGACATGCTCGGTATCGACCTGGTCATTCCAGATGTAACATATCTGAAAGAAAACATCGACAAAGTCAAAGGCTTCGTCATCACCCACGGCCACGAGGACCACATCGGTGCGCTGCCGTACATCTTAAAAGAAGTGAACGTGCCGGTCTACGCCACCAAACTGACGATTGGCCTGATCGAAAACAAATTAAAGGAGCACAACCTGCTCCGCACCACAAAACGGAAAATCATCAAACACGGACAGTCCATCAACCTGGGCGCATTCCGTATTGAGTTTATTAAAACAAACCACAGTATTGCAGATGCAGCAGCACTGGCCATCTACTCCCCGGCAGGCATTATTGTCCACACCGGAGACTTCAAAGTCGACTACACACCAGTCTTTGGTGATGTCATCGACCTGCAGAGATTCGCAGAGATCGGAAAGAAAGGCGTTCTGGCACTGATGTGCGACAGTACCAATGCAGAGCGGCCTGGCTTTACCATGTCCGAGCGTACCGTAGGAAAGACGATCGACGGCCTGTTTGCCGAGCATCAGAATTCCCGAATCATCATCGCAACCTTCGCATCGAACGTCGACCGTGTGCAGCAGATCATCAACTCTGCTTATAAATACGGCCGTAAAGTTGTCATCGAAGGCCGCAGTATGGTCAACATCATCTCCATCGCGCAGGAGCTGGGCTACATCAATATCCCGGAAAATACCCTGATCGATGTGGAGCAGATGAAAAACTACACCGGCGAGCAGCTTGTCCTGATCACCACCGGAAGCCAGGGCGAGTCCATGGCAGCACTGTCCCGTATGGCGGCACACCTGCACAAAAAGATCTCGATCCTGCCGGGCGACACCGTGATCTTCAGTTCCCACCCAATCCCGGGAAATGAAAAAGCCGTTTCGAACGTCATCAACGAACTGTCTGCACAGGGTGCCAACGTCGTATTCCAGGACGTTCACGTATCCGGACATGCCTGCCAGGAGGAAATCAAGCTGATCTACTCCCTGGTAAAACCGAAATACGCGATCCCGGTACACGGCGAATACCGTCACTTAAAAGCACACGCAGAAGTAGCACAGAGCCTCGGCATCCCGAAAGAGAACATCTTCCTCATGTATTCCGGTGATGTCATGGAACTCGACGAGGACGGCGCAGCAGTAACTGGCAAAGTCCACACCGGAGCCATCATGGTCGACGGACTCGGCGTTGGTGATGTAGGAAATATCGTCCTGCGTGACCGCCAGCATCTGTCCGAGGACGGAATCATGGTCGTTGTACTGACTCTCGAAAAGAGAACGAACCAGCTTCTGGCCGGCCCGGATATCGTATCCCGCGGTTTCGTCTATGTACGCGAATCCGAGGATTTGATGGGCGAGGCAAGAGAAGTTGTAGAAGAGGCACTGGATGGCTGCCTTTCCAAAAATATCTCCGACTGGGGCAAGATCAAATCCACGATCAAAGATGCCCTCGGCGATTATGTATGGAAGAAAACAAAGAGAAGACCGATGATCCTTCCGATCATCATGGAGGCATAAATACCATGGACAAAGTAACAGAATGTCTGGATGCGCTCATCGAAGAAATGAGGGAGAGCAGGGCATATCAGAATTACTTGTGGATGGAAGAGGAACTTGAAAAAGACCCGGACTTAAAAAGCCGGGTCGATGACTATCGAATCCGCAATTATCGACTGCAGCAGTCAGAAAACGTAGACCTCTACGACGCCGTAGATTCCCTCGAGCGGGATTCCTACGCACTCCGCAAAAGCGAGAAAGCAAACGCCTATCTTGAAGCGGAACTCGAGGTCTGTAAGATGGTACAGAAGGTGCAGGACTGCATTTCAGAGGCAATCCGCATCGGAGTACCGGAAATCTAAAACCGAAAATCAAAAGGAGAGCGCCCATGTCCGAAAAGAAAAGGGATGCCGGATACCGCGCAGCGCTGACAGGTGCGAAAGGAACCGTGCGCCTGCTCATTTACGTCTGCGTGATTCTTGTGATCATTCTGGCAGCGAAAACTTCATATCAGTTTGGACATGACGTGTTTGCCGAGGAGCCAGTCGCATCCAGAGGAAAAGGAAAGGAGGTCACCGTACAGGTGCGTTCCGGCGTGGAGGCGAAAGAACTTGGCGAACTCCTGAAAGACAACGGACTGATCGACGAAAGCCTTCTGGTTTTCGAAGTCCAGTACCGCCTGTCCGGCTACTACGGCGGCATCAAGGACGGTTCCTACGTGCTGAACACCGCACAGACCGTCGATGAAATGCTGGAAATTCTGGCGGGCGTCAACACCGAAGGACAGCCGTCCGCGGAATAACGCACGTTTGCAAAACAAGAGGAATCTTACATGATAATAGACGAACGAATGGTAACCTACATCAATTCCCTGGACACCGGCCACACCCCGTTTCTGGAAAATCTGGAGCGGACGGCCAAACAGGACCGGGTGCCGATCATTCGCCGTGAAATGCAGAGCTTTTTAAAAGTATTCTTAAAGATGAAACAGCCAAAGAGAATCCTGGAGGTAGGAACTGCCGTAGGATTCTCTGCTGTTTTCATGGCACAGTACGGTGAAGCGGACGCAGAGATTACCACAATAGAAAATTACGAAAAACGCATCCCGATCGCACGGGAGAACTTCGAAAAATCCGGCTTCGCCGACCGCATCACGCTGATCCCGGGAGACGCTGCAGAAGTCTTAAAAACCCTGGACGGCCCGTACGATTTTATCTTTATGGACGCCGCTAAGGGACAGTACATCCACTTCCTGCCGGAAGTCCTGCGTGTCCTTGACAAGAACGGCGTACTGATCACCGACAACGTGCTGCAGGACGGCGACATCATCGAATCCCGCTTCGCCGTGGAACGCCGGAACCGCACGATCCACAAACGGATGCGGGAATACTTATTTGAACTGACACACAATGAAGGGCTGCTGACATCGGTCGTGCCGCTGGGAGATGGAATCGCGATCACGATGAAAAGCCATGAGAAGAGAGAGGAAACAACATGAGAAAACCGGAATTACTGGTTCCAGCCAGCAGTCTGGAAGTATTAAAAGTAGCAGTGATCTTCGGCGCAGATGCCGTATATATCGGCGGAGAAGTCTTCGGACTTCGGGCGAAGGCGAAGAACTTTTCGATGGAAGATATGAAAGAAGGTGTGGAGTTTGCGCATGCGCATGGAGTGAAAGTGTATGTCACCGCGAATATTCTGGCACATAACCAGGATCTGGAGGGCGTACGCGCTTACTTTGCCGAATTAAAAGAGATCGGACCGGACGCGCTCATCATCTCCGATCCGGGCGTGTACCGCATCGCCATGGAGGTATGCCCGGAAATCGAGCGGCATATCAGTACTCAGGCAAACAATACGAACTACGGAACGTATCAGTTCTGGTACGAGCAGGGCGCAAAGCGCGTTGTGACGGCAAGAGAGCTGTCCCTGGAAGAAATCCGGGAAATCCGGGAGCATATTCCGGAGGAGATGGAGATCGAGACGTTTATTCATGGGGCGATGTGTATTTCGTACTCGGGAAGATGTCTGCTGTCCAATTATTTCACGGGAAGAGATGCGAACCAGGGCGCCTGCACCCATCCGTGCCGGTGGAAGTATGCGGTCGTGGAAGAGTCCAGACCGGGGGAGTATCTGCCGGTGTATGAGAATGAGAGAGGAACTTATATCTTTAACTCGAAAGATCTTTGTATGATTGAGCATATCCCGGATTTGCTGGATGCGGGGATTGACAGTTATAAGATTGAAGGAAGAATGAAGACGGCGCTGTATGTGGCGACGGTGGCAAGGACGTATCGGAAGGCGATTGATGATTATCTGGAGAGCCCTAAGAAGTATGAGGAGAATATGGAGTGGTATCGGGATCAGATCTCGAACTGTACGTACAGGCAGTTTACTACGGGATTTTTCTATGGAAAGCCGGATCATGAGAGCCAGATTTATGATAGTAATACGTATGTGAAGGAGTATACGTATCTGGGGATTGTTGGGGAGAAGAATGAAAAAAGCAGATATGCGATTGAGCAGAGGAATAAGTTTTCGGTTGGGGAAGAGATTGAAGTGATGAAACCGGATGGGGAGAATGTCTGCGTTACGGTGAAGGGGATCTGGGATGATGAAGGGAACCAGATGGAGAGTGCGCCGCATCCGAAGCAGAAATTGTGGATTGATCTTGGCGTGGAATTGGATAGGTTTGATATTTTGAGAAGGAAAGAAATGGAATAGGATAGGAAAATAAAAGGGATTAGGAACGTGTCATTTTCGAAGGGTTGCTAATCCTTTTTTTGCGCGAATAGAGATCATGTAAAATAATGGTAATGATAAAAGAAACAAATAGGAAAAAGTTCGACATTCTGTGAAGAAAGTTGCTTCATAATGTTTACAAACTGGAGCAAATAAGCTAGAATATACATGATATTATTGGACTAAGGCTAAATGCTGTTTTAATAGGCCATAAGTCACAAAAATATGTTAAGTATCATTACAAACGGAATGTATATAACTGGCAATGTCTAGGTCTAATTCTCCGGAAAAATAGAATGGTCAGGGGTGGAGTCATAAAAACATAGATTTTAGCAATACGTGAGCTTTTCGCTACACCCTGATACAGAAAAATGAGAGTTTGCGTAGAGATATGTATACCTCTAATTAACCGGAAATATTGCATGAGAATGGAGTGAAAAAATCACTTAATGAAATTTTTTTGTCATAGTAAACAACAAAATTTTAAAAATCACTCAATAAAATATACAAAATGCACTAAAAATTACGTTGCAGCGTCAAACAATGTCTACCTCAAACTTTCAGTGGCGGCATGATGGTCTACGGTGGCGTATAAAACTCATGCAAAATACCCCTACTGCGAGCCTGTTTTATTGCAGAGCAAGAGACGGACATGATACCTTCATTTTTCCGGAGAATTAGAGGTGGAGGTTGAAAGTGTTGAAAAGCCCAAAATCTATTTTTCTGGAAAAGTTTATTGCAGACAAGAGATGGACATGATACCTGCATTTTCTGGAGAATTAGAGGTAGTGAGGGGTAGAGGATTGTTCATGTTGCAACAAGAGCAGGATATGAACTTGTACAGTTTTAACAAAGTAAGTTGGTTTACGGGTTATGACAATAAGGGTCAGCACTTTGAAAAATGGAGAAGTGCGACTGCGAGTTTTGACAATAAGACCTAACACTTTGTCAGTGAGTTGTCCTTAAGGTTTGTACTTCAAAGTTTCAGTTGAGGGAAATCTGAGTGCTGCATCAAAGGGTGTGTACTCAATAAAACTGGGAATTTGTTCAGTTGAAGTGTGAGCAATAGTTAAGCACATCGCTGTGATAAACACATCGAGCTGATTTTTAAGAAGTTAATTACAATCCTGCGGGATGTGTACATATATCCATGCCGATTAAAGGGGTATCGGCAATTCAAAAAAGAGTGAGAGGAATATAGCGGAATGCCTAATAAGAAAAATCTTTTGATCTACGCTCATTACTATATTCCAGATACTGCGTCAACGGGGCAGATTCTCCGTGAGCTGGCGGAGGGTATGCTGGATAAGTTCAACATTACGGTCATCTGCGTGGTGCCGAGTTACTTAGGAACTATCGAAGAAAAATACAAGACGCAGAAATATTACGAAGAAGAAATCAACGGTGTGAAAGTCCTGCGAATCCGAGTGCCGGAGTTCAGCAAGACCAACAAGAAAAGCCGTGTGAAGAACATTGTTTCCTATTTCTTTGGGGCAATGAGTGCGACATTCAAGGTCGGAAAGCAGGACTATGTGTTCTCTATTTCCCAGCCGCCTATCCTCGGCGGCCTGCTGGGTGTTTGGGGAAAATGGGTAAAACACGCTAAGTACATCTATAACATTCAGGACTTCAACCCGGAGCAGGTGCTGGCTGTTGGTTACACCAAGAGCAAATTTGTGACCGATGCCATGATGTGGTTTGACAAGTTCAGCTGCAAGAGAAGTGACTTGATCATCACCGTTGGCAGGGATCTGGTTGAGACGGTAGTGGGGCGGTTCAAGGGCAAGAAAGTCCCTAAGACTGTCATGATCAACAACTGGATCGATGAGAATGAGATCTATCCGCTGGATGAGAGTAATGAAAAGGTTCTGGCCTTCAAGAAGAAGTACGGTCTGGATGGCAAATTTGTCATCATGTATTCCGGCAACATCGGTTTGTACTATGACCTAGAGAATCTAATTAAAGTGGTCGGAAAATTTGGTGCCGATACAAAGACCGCAGATGGTCGAGAAGTCGTATTTGCCTTTGTAGGTGCTGGTTCTGTACTGAAAACACTGGAAGACTATGTGTCCGAGCATCACATGGAGAATGTGACCTTTATTCCGTACCAGGACAAAGCTGACTTGATTTATAGTCTGAACGCTGGTGATGTTCACTGGTGTGTGAACGCGAAAGGTATTAAAGGCGTGAGCTGCCCGTCAAAAGCATACGGAATAATGGCCGCTTCGAAGCCCATTTTAGGGGTCTTGGAATCTGGATCTGAGATCCGCTGCATCATTGAGGACACAAAGGGTGGCCTGTGCTGTGAGCCGGGCGAGTATGACAAGGTTGCGGAAAATATCCGGTGGTTTATTGACAATGCTGGCGGTGAAGAGCTGAAAGCAATGGGGGCCAGAAGCCGGGAAAACCTTGAGAAAAATCTAACTAGAAACGTAAGTGTACAGAAGTATGCAGAAGAAATTCTGAAGCTGTAAAGGAGGCGAGAGGGAATGAACAGTAACTGGTTCAAGCTGGTTATGAAGATGACAAAAGTTGAATATGGAAAGAACCTCTTGCTGAAGGGCGTGCCAATCATTTTCAACAAGGGCGGTGCCAAGCTGAAGATTGGCGAGAATGTCACGATTAAGAGCAGCTTCCTCAGCAATCTGGTGGGCCTTTACAGCCGGACGATTATTGTTACTCGCGCACCAGGTGCAGAGATTGAAATCGGAGATAACGTTGGTATAAGTGGAGCAACGATTTACGCCCGCAAGAAGATCATGATTGGTGAGAATACCTGCATCGGCGGTAACTGTAAAATTCTGGACAACGACTTCCATCCTATCGAAGCTGAAACCAGAAATAAACTGCTTCGAGATGAAAATGGTGGTGACAGTAATTTGGTGCCAAGCAGAGAAATCAAAATCGGCAAGAACTGCTTCATCGGGTGCAATAGCATAATCCTGAAAGGCACAGTGCTGGGCGATGGCTGCGTTGTCGGTGCCGGTGCTGTGGTAGCTGGGAAATTTGAAGATAACTGTGTGATTGTGGGAAATCCGGCGAGGGTTATTAAGAGGCTGGAGGGCAATAGTTGATGAAGAAAATATGCTTTATTGCTCAGTTTCCTCCTCCGATGCATGGATTATCTAAGGCAGTTGAAACTCTTTACAATTCAAATTTGAATTCCGAGTTTGATCCACATGGAGAATTTGAATTTGAAAAGGTGGATATTACTAACAATAAGAACTTTATAAAAAATCTCCTGAAGATAAGTTGTAGTAAAGCAGATTTGTTTTACTTTACAATCAGCCAAACTAAGGGCGGGAATCTTCGGGACTTAGTTATTTTTAAGCTGTTGGAATTGCAACACAAGAAATGTTTGATTCATCTCCACGGCGGTTACTATCGTCAATTAGTTGATAACGATATGGCCAGCTGGCAACGCAAAGCAAATTATAAAGCCATCAAAAAACTCTCTGGTGTAATTGTTTTGTCAAAGTCTCTAAAGAAGATTTTTGAAGGGATGATTGATGATGATAAGATTTTTGTCGTAGAAAACTGCGTTGATGATCAGTATTTGCTCACAGACCAAGAAATCGAAAAAAAGCTGAAAGCATTAGAAAATGAAAAAGTTCTTCATGTTCTTTGGCTGAGCAACTTTATTAGAAGTAAGGGATATCCATTCGTTCTTGAAATGGCAAAAGCCGAAAAAGAGCGTGTAGACGCTGGTGGAGAGAAAAGATTCCATTTTGATTTTGCAGGCAAGTTCTTTGAAGGCAGTGAAAAAGATTACTTTGAAAGCTATATAAAAGAAAATAAGCTGGAGGAGTATGTTACATATCATGGGATTGTAGGTGGCGAACAGAAGAGAGAACTTCTGAAAAAATGCTATCTTTTTGCACTGCCAACTCGATATCCCAACGAGGGCCAGCCTATTAGTATTCTGGAAGCAATGGGTAATGGAATGTTTATTATTACAACAGATCATGCTGGTATTCCAGATATTGTGGAAGACGGTGTGAATGGAATTGTGATGAAGAAGTGCGATGTAAAACATATTTATGGAAGACTGTACGAGCAAAACGAGATGATAGGCAGTATATGCCAAGTGAATAGAGAATATTGTGAAAAAAATCACTCGGAAAACGTATATTTGCAAGCAATGAAATATTGTTTTGATATGGTTTAGAAATGTTAGAACAATTAGGTGAGAAGGAAAGACATCGTGATTGATAGAAGACGGCTAATAAAAATTCATCATCAAAGGAGGTGCCGTGCATGATATATCTATCGATTTTTAGTGTTGCAATATTGTGTACGGCATTAGCAGAATGGGCTGACCATAAAAAGATGGTTACTTTTTCATTAATGCTATCAATATGTGCAATTTTAGTACTGGCGATATTGGGAGGATTGCGTGATAAAACAATTGGAACAGATGTGCTGTATTATGTGAAAGGAAATTATGATTTGGCTGTTAGGTCGACAGCATTCACCAAATATTGTGCATCTGTATATGCAAAGGAACCACTATATTTATTGTGTGTCTATATAGTTGCAAAAATATTTGAAAATTTTCAAGTCCTGCTGTTTATACTTCAGCTTATCACAGTAGGGTGTGTATATTGTGCATTGTGGAGAATGCGAGATTCGGTGTCACCATGGTTTGCACTTCTTGTATATTGTGCATTGTATTATAATGACTCATTTAATATGGTGCGTCAGCATATGGCCATGGCGATTGTTTTACTTGGAAGCACATTCATCGTTGAAGAAAAATACAAAAAGAGTATTTTCTGCACGATTATTGCAACTTTGATTCATTTTCCAGCAGCTATTTCGTTGCTGAATATATGTTTATATGGTTATTTACAGAAGAAAAAGGTGAAAAAAAATGTAAGCATTCGAGAACTTGCTTTATTTGTTGTGGCAATTGTAGGAGTTTTAGGTGTTAAAACATGGAGTCAAGTCCTTATAAAATTTGGTCTGCTTAGTTCGAGATATTTATATTACTTTTCACATGAAAGTACATCAGGGCATTATCTGGACACTTTGATTTATTTGATTGAAATTTGTTATTTAATTGCAAATTCAAAAATGCTGTCAAAAAGAATGAAAAATTATAATTTCTATAAATTGATAGCATTATTTAATGTCATCTTTTTACAGTTGGCCTTATTCATGAATTATGGACATCGAATTAGTTTATATTTTGGAATTGTAAATGTAATGACAATTGGTCAAATTCCGAAGACTATATATAAAGCATCAAATCGAATGATAACCTATCTAATTGTAGTTGTAATAGCATTGAGTTATTGGCTTAGAATTTATTATTTTGGAGGAGTATCGAATACGATCCCATACATATTTTATAATCGGTGAGGATGCAGGATAATGATAAAGAAAACAGAAAATGAAATTATGGGGAACTGGGAGAAGACGCCAGTGGTTTCAATTAAATGTTTAGCATACAATCATGAAAAATATATTGCGGATGCATTGGATTCTTTTTTGATGCAGAAAACGACTTTTCCATTTGAGATTATTGTTCATGATGATGCATCAAAAGATAGAACAGCATCTATAATTTCGGAATATCAAAAGGCTTTTCCACATATTGTTAAGCCAATCTATGAAAAGGAAAATCAATATTCAAAAGGTTCTGGAATAATGAACAGAATCATAGATGAACAAATTACAGGGGAATATGTGGCTTTATGCGAGGGTGATGACTATTGGACAAATGAAGATAAATTGCAATTGCAGTTTGATGCAATGGAAAAGCATCCGAAAGTTGATATCTGTGCTCATGCTGTAAGAAAAATTAATGCAGCATCTGGAAAAGTCCTTGGGATAATTAGTCCGCAAAAAGAAAGTGGTGTAATATCTGTAAGCCGGGTAATTGCAGGTGGTGGTGGATTTGTTGGAACAAATTCGCTGTTTTATAGAAAAAAAGTATTTGATTCTGAGTTGCCCTTTAGAAAACTCTTAGAGATAGATTATACACTGCAGGTTCAAGGGGCTCTTAGAGGGGGAATGTTGTATTTGAATGACTGTATGGCTGACTATAGATTTATGTCGGTAGGGTCATGGTCCGTTCGCTATAATAATGAGGATGTTGTAAATGCGATGAATGTTCGGTGGATTGCGATGACAAACCAATTGGATATTGATACAGATAGAAAGTATCATGACATCATTCAAAGATATATGGATTTAAGGGAAGTTGATAGATTACTGAGATTTAAACATTTTGAAGAATTGAGAAGTTATAAATCTATCTATAAAAAGCTTGAAGGGGAGAGCAGAAAAAAGTATTATGTGATGACGAATTTTCCAAGAATATATACAGCACTTAAAAAGGTTCGAGATAAGGTGAAAAATGGACAATAAGAATGTTGTTAATAATTTTATATGGCGTTTTGCAGAAAGATGTGGTGCGCAGGCGGTAACTTTAATTGTATCTATTGTTCTAGCGCGTATCTTAACACCTGGTGATTTCGGGACAGTGTCATTGGTGATGGTTTTCACCACGATAATGCAGGTCTTTGTGGATAGTGGACTTGGAACGGCACTGATTCAAAAGAAAGATGCTGATGACTTGGATTTTTCATCTGTTTTTTATTTTAACTTTGCAGTGTGTTTGATTCTGTATGCTGTAATGTTTATGGCAGCACCCTTAATCGCAGGATTTTACAACGATACATCCCTTATATTAATCATTCGTGTTATTAGCCTTACAATTATCATTTCTGGAGTAAAGGGCATTCAACAGTCATATGTTTCACGAAATATGCTGTTCAAAAGATTTTTCTTTGCAACGCTAGGGGGAACAATTTTTTCAGCATTTCTTGGAATTGGTATGGCATATGCTGGATGTGGTGTGTGGTCCATTGTTGCACAACAACTTTCAAATACAGCAATCGATACCTTGATTCTTTGGGTTACAGTGAAATGGCGCCCTAAGAAGCTGTTTTCGTGGAAACGCCTAAAAGGCTTACTTTCCTATGGGTGGAAGCTGTTGATATCTTCTCTTTTGGATACAGTGTACAACAATTTGCGAAACTTAATCATTGGCAAAATATATACGTCAGCTGATTTGGCTTACTATAATCAAGGAGATAAATTTCCAAAGGTTATAGTGACTAATATAAATGCTTCAATTGATAGCGTATTATTACCATCGATGGCAGGAGAACAAGACCATCGCGATCGGGTTAAGAGCATGACCCGTCGTGCCATAAAAACTAGTACATACATTATGGCACCATTGATGATGGGACTAATGTTCTGTGCTGAGCCGGTGGTTAAGTTGCTTTTGACCGATAAGTGGCTACCGTGTGTACCTTACTTAAGAATTTTCTGCTTCACATATATGTTTTGGCCTATACACACTGCAAATCTTAATGCTATCAAAGCTATGGGACGAAGTGACCTTTTTCTTAAGTTGGAAATTGTAAAGAAAATAATGGGTTTAACGTTATTGTTGCTTACAATGAGAATTAGCGTTATGGCAATGGCGTATAGCTTGATAGTTTCGGGCATATGTAGTCAGGTCATAAACTCATGGCCTAATTGGAAATTGCTTAATTACAATTATTTTGAACAGCTGAGAGATATACTTCCATCAATTATTATTGCCTTAATCATGGGCATTATAGTCTATTTCGTAGGATTTCTGCGACTGCCAACTATTGTAATATTGCTTATTCAGGTGCTTACAGGTGCCGCAATTTATATCGGAGTGTCTGCATTATTGCATCTGGAGGAATTTGAATATCTATTTGAAATGGTTAAATCGTTTCTAAAAAGATGAGGAGGTTTGAAATTATGGAGAACAAAATTTTGGTTACACGGTCATCAATGCCAGAGCTTGATGAGTACATGAACGAGATTACATCTATGTGGGATAGTCATTGGCTTACCAATATGGGCCCGAAGCACAAGGAACTTCAGGCAAATCTATGTGACTACTTGGGTGTTGATAATATTGACCTTTTGACAAATGGTCACATGGCATTGGAACTCACTCTGCAGGCTATGAATTTGCAGGGGGAAGTTATCACGACGCCATTTACTTTTGCATCCACAACTCATGCGATTGTTCGTAATGGATTGACCCCTGTGTTTTGCGATATTGACCCAGATACCTATTGCATGGACGCAAGCAAAATAGAAAAGTTGATTACTGATCGTACCTGCGCAATTATGCCGGTTCATGTGTACGGCAATGTTTGTAATATTGAAGAGATTGAACGCATTGCGCATAAATATGAGCTTAAAGTTATTTATGATGCAGCGCATACGTTTGGCGAAACATACAAAGGAAAGGGAATTGGCTCTTTCGGTGATGCATCTTGCTTTAGCTTCCACGCTACAAAGGTATTTAATAGTATCGAAGGCGGTGCTGTTTGCTATAAAGATAAGCAGCTGGGAGCTAAACTCTATGAATTGAAGAACTTTGGTATCCACGGGCCAGAAGAAGTACCTGCTGTTGGCGCAAATGCAAAAATGAATGAATTCTGTGCAGCAATGGGACTTTGCAACCTTCGTCATGTTGATGAGGAAATTGCAAAGCGCAAGGCTGTGGTTGAAAGATATCGCGAACGACTGAATGGTGTGGATGGGATCCAACTTAACTGTATTCAGAATGATGTAAAGAGTAATTATGCCTATTTCCCAGTCGTGTTTGAGGAAAAATTGTTTGGCGCGAGCCGTGCAGAAGTATTTGATAAATTGGCGGAAAACGGAATTGGAGCCAGAAAGTATTTTTACCCTCTGACCAATACATTTGAGTGTTTCCATGGAAAGTATGATGTTACGAAGACACCTGTTGCCTTGCATATCAGCAAACGAGTACTTACGTTGCCTTTGTATGCTGATTTGGCACTGGAGGACGTAGATAGAATCTGTGATATTATTTTGAGTTGTAAATACTAAGGAGGGAATAACGTGAAAAAATTGATGGTCTTGGGAGGATCGCGCTATGCACTCCCGGTAATTAAAGCGGCGCATGATCTTGGAATTTACGTGATCACTTGTGACTATCTGCCAGATAATATTGCGCACAAGTATTCTGACGAATATTGCAATGTCAGCATCATCGACAAGGAAAAGACGCTTGAGGCGGCAAAGAAGTTGAATATTGATGGCATCATGTCCTTTGCCTGTGATCCTGGTGTTATTACAGCGGCATATGTGGCTGAACAGATGGGATTGCCCAATGTGGGACCCTATGAATCAGTTTGCATTCTGCAAAACAAAAGTAAGTTCCGCGAATTTCTGACGCAGAATGGCTTTACTGTTCCGACTGCAAAAGGCTACAAGAATATTGATGATGCATTGAAGGATGTCGGGATGTTCCATTGGCCGGTAATCGTCAAGCCTACGGATTCGGCTGGAAGTAAAGGTGTGACTCGTGTGGATGATCCCAAGGATTTGGAAAAAAGCATCCATTATGCACTCTCATATTCTCATTCGGACGAATTTATTATTGAGGATTTTATTACGCAGCATGGCTATTCGTCCGACACAGATAGCTTCTCTATCGATGGCGAGTTGAAGTTTGTATCCTTTGATTGCCAGCGATTTGACCGGGAGGCAAAGAACCCGTACACACCGGCAGCGTATAGCTGGCCGTCCTCAATGACTGCGGAGCATCAGGAAGAACTAAAAAATGAGATTCAGCGTCTTCTCAAATTGCTGAAGATGAAAACTGCAGTTTACAATATTGAAACGCGCGAAGGAACTGACGGTAAAGCGTATATTATGGAACTGTCCCCTCGTGGCGGTGGAAATCGTCTGGCAGAATGTTTGCGCTACGCAACCGGTGTGGACATGATTACGAACATGGTGAAGTATTCGGTTGGCTTACAAATTGATGAAATCCAGCAGAAGCCCTATAACGGTTGCTGGGCCGAAATTATTCTTCATAGCGATAAGCCGGGTGTCTTTAAGGAACTTTGGATTTCGGATGAGATCGCAGAAAATGTAGTGGAGAGGGATCTTTGGATTGAAGAAGGCACCACTGTTGGAGGATTTGAAGCGGCCAATGAAGCAATTGGTACACTGGTTCTCAGATTTGACAGTCAAGAGAGGATTGAAGAAGTTCTCGGCAACCAGAATAAATATGTAAATGTTGTATTAAAGTAATTACCAGAAAGGAAGGCACAATGAAAAAAATCGTTGTATTTGGTGCTAGTGGTGATACCGGACAGTATTTTATAAAGTATTTCTTAGAGCACTATAAGGATGAAGAATATCAAATTGTTGCAACAGGTACTCGCGAAACAGATTATTTTGACCAATTAAATGTTCCGTATTATCGGGTGGATATCACAAATAAAGATGAGTTCTCAAAACTGCCAAACGATGTTTATGCCGTGGTTGATCTTGCGGGCGCGATGCCTGCGAGAATGAAAGGATACAATCCTTATAAGTATATCGATGTAAACATTACTGGCAATCTGAACATATTAGAATATTGTAGAAAAAACAATGCGGATCGTATTTTGTTTGCGCAGAGCTTTGGTGATATAAAAGATTATGGAGACAAGAATCCGCTTTTAAGAGTGGATTTGCCGCGCAAATTCAGCTTCACGACAGATCATACTATTTATGTTATGTCTAAAAACTTTGCGGTAGATATGATTGAAAACTACCATCAAATGTATGGACTGAAGAGATTTATCTTTAGATTGCCGACAATCTATCTCTACTCGCCGGTAGACACGTTTTATGTGGATGGAGTAGAAAGAAAAATTGGATATAGGCTTCTAATTGATAGAGCAATAGCAGGAGAGCCTATTGAAGTGTGGGGCAATTCAAGCCGCGTAAAAGATATGGTCTATGTCAAAGATTTTTGCCAAATGCTATATAAGGCATTGTTTGTGAACCGTAATTGTGGATATTACAATGTTGGTACAGGCGTTGGCACTTCGCTTTTAGACCAAATTAAGGGAATGATTGATGTATTTGGAGAAAACGGTAAGAAGTCTAACATTATAATGCGACCGGATAAGCCTAATGCGCCGCAATATATTATGGATATAACACCGGCCATACAAGAACTAGGGTATCATCCTCAATATAACTATTTAGAAATGCTGCAGGATTTCAAGAAGGAAATGCAACTTCATAAAATAAATGGGGGGGTACAGATATAATGTAATCTGTCTCTTTGCTGCACCTCAAATGGAGAGTGCAGCATGAGAGAAATTGGTGGATTTTTAGAGCTGGAAAATAATCGTGGTCACGAATTCCATGAAAATAGTATCGCTTTAAATAGTGGTCGAAATTGTCTTCGCTTTTTGCTCCGTGCAAGAGAAATCAGAAGAATTTGGCTCCCCAAATTATTGTGTTCTGCAATATCAGAAACGTGTGAAGAAGAAAATGTAGAAATTGAATATTATCCAGTGAATGGCCAATTAAAGCCAATATTGACTTCTGTTCCGGGCAACGAATGGATATATTTGATAAATTATTATGGGCAATATAGTGATACGGAAATCTCTTCTTATTGTAGGCAGTATAGGAATGTGATTGTTGATAATGCGCAAGCATTCTATTCACAGCCCATAGTAGGTGTGGACACAATATATACTTGTAGAAAGTTTTTTGGGGTACCGGATGGTGGGTATCTCTATACGACTTGCAAATACAAAAAAGAATTAGCAGAGGATGAATCATTTGAGAGACTGCAGTTTCTTGCAGGGAGATTCGAACGCTCAGCGCAAGAATTCTACGGTGCTTATCGAAATAATGAAGAAGTGATAGACAAGCTTCCACTGAAGGCTATGTCGAAAATCACACATAATCTTCTGCGTGGTGTTGATTATGCGGTCGATGCTAGTATTCGAGAAAGAAATTTCGGCTACTTGCATCAAAAGCTTAAAGCAATCAATCAAATTGAAGTCACATTGCCAGCGGGACCATATATGTACCCTTTCTATACAAAAAATGGAGTAAATCTTCGACAACAGTTACAGAGAGAAAAAATATATATCCCAGTACTGTGGCCTAATGTAAAAGAAAATATCTATAATTCGGATGTTGAATATCAGTTGGCAGATAATATTCTACCATTGCCTTGCGATCAGCGATATACAACTGAGGATATGGACTATATGATTGAAAAAATACTAAGATTGGAGACTTTTTGACCATGAAGAAAATTGTTATCTTTGGTGCAACTGGAAATGTGGGCGCCTATGTCCACAAATATGCGTGTGAATATTTTAAAGGAAAGTATGAGGTGATTGCATCAGGTCATCGCCAGACGGATTTCTTTGAAAAGCAGGGACAAAAGTATGTTTCCGTAGATATCAGCAATCCAGAGGAATTCGATAAGCTTCCACAAGATGATGTGTATGCGGTTATTGATCTTGCTGCACAGATTCCGTCTTACATGAAAGGATATCAGCCAGAGAAATATGTAAAGTCGAACATTATGGGGGCATATAATGTCCTTGAATATTGCCGGAAAGTTCATGCTGACCGAATTCTGTTTTCGACAACGGTATTCGATATTTCGCTCTCAGCAACAAATGGCGCGGTTCTGAAGCCTGATATGCCGTATAATTTTAGCTATAAGGGCGATCATGCGGTTTATGTTATCACAAAAAATACCGCGATTGAGTTTATGAAGCATTACTACGAAGAGTATGGATTGAAGTATTTTGTGTTCCGGTTCCCGACGATTTATAACTATAGTCCGTACCACTATTATCATCCGAATGGAGTAAAGACACTTCGCCCGGTTTATCGAATGATTGATTTGGCTATGAAAGGTGACCCGATTGAACTTTGGGGCAATCCGAACTATGCCAAGGATATGGTTCATGTTTATGATTGTGCCCAAATGATTTGTAAAGCTGTTGAGGTTGACCGTGACCATGGCTGGTATAATGTTGGAACTGGTGTCCCTGTAACGTTACAGCATCAAATTGAAACGATCATTAAAGTGTTTTCTCCGAAAGATCATCCCTCCAAAATCGTTTATCGTCCTGATAAACCGGCTGGCGGTGGATTTCTTATGGACGTGACCAACGCAAAAGAGGAATTAGGCTACGAGCCGAAATATGATGTAGAGGCATTGTTTAGAAACTATAAGGAAGAGATGGAAGTCAATCGATTTAAAGAGCTTCGTGGAGAGTAAAAATATTATAAGCCTGCACTGTTATGGTGCAGGTTGCTACTCGAATTTTGCACACCTCTTCGTGGTGAGTAGTAGAAAACGACACTTGACGTTAATCAAGTGCGGCGAAGATGCAATTTAATTAGATGCCAGAAAATATAATTTGGACAATAAAATCAAATCGTTTTGTAACTGATGGAGGAGAAAAATTAACATGGATACTGAGACTTTGCGAAGGGTTCAACTCGCACAGCTAGAGATTGCAAAAGAAATAAAGCGAGTATGTGATGAAAATAACATCAAGTACTTTTTGGATTCCGGAACATTGCTTGGCGCAGTTCGCCATAAAGGTTTTATCCCTTGGGATGATGACATGGATATTGGGATGCTTCGAGATGAGTATGAAAAGTTCATTCGAATTGCGCCCGAAAAGCTAGACGAAAACTATTTTTTGCAAACATGGAAAAGCGATGAAAATTATCCACACGCGTATGCAAAAGTGAGAAAACTTGGAACAGTATATATAGAGAATGTTTCACAGAATAGTGGAGCACATAATGAGCTATTTGTTGATGTGTTTCCATATGACGCATATCCGGATTCTGAGTCTGACAGATATAGTCATGGCAGACAGGTGATGCTTTACCGATATGCGCTACAAATGAAAAATCATGTCAAGCCATGGGTTAGACACAAAAAATTATGGAAACGCATACTCGGAGAAATAAAGTATCTCCCGTATATTATTTTTTCGCTGACTCAAAATAGAAGTACTTTGATTAAAAATGCTGATGCTATAAATAAAAAATATAATGATCAGAAAACACAATATTATTATGAAGCAACTGGGGCAACACCATACGGAAAGTGGATTATTCCTACGAAATGCTTTGATAAATTGAGTACAGCAATATTTGAGGATACAGAATTTTCGGTTCCAGAGGATTCTGACCTGTATCTGCGCACGGCTTATGGTGACTATATGCAACTTCCACCGATAGAAAAACGCGGAAATCAGCACCAGATTATAGAGTTGAAGTTATAAAGGAGGAAATATTAAATGAAGAAGTATCATATTGGATATACATGTGGAGTATTTGATCTTTTCCATGTGGGACATCTGAACCTTTTGGAAAGATGCAAAGAAATGTGCGATATTCTTATTGTTGGTGTTTGTGATGATAAGTATGTTACTGAAATCAAGAAAAAGCAGCCTGTTTACCCAGAAGATCAAAGAATGCGAATTTTGAATGCTCTAAAAGTTGTAGACAGAGCCGAGTTGGTAACGATTGAAGAAACCGATGACAAAATGTTGGCGCTAAAGAAATTTGGATTTGATGTTCTGTTCTCTGGAGATGACTGGAAGGGATCTGAGCGTTATATGCGTACAGAAAAGCAGTTCGCAGAGTATGGGGCCTCAATTGAGTATTTGCCATATACGCATGGAATAAGCACTACAGAAATTAAAGAAAAAATGAAAGAACAGAAAGTATAATCGAGATGGTATTTGAAAAAACGGATATTTTACTTCCCAAAATTAAAGATTATAGAAAGTGGGCAGTTGTTGCATGTGATCAATTCACATCACAACCTGAATACTGGGAAAATGTGCAAAAATATATCGGAGATGAAGTATCTACATATAATTTGATTTTACCGGAAGCACAACTGTCGGGAAATAATGATGATAAAATAGCTAATATTAATGAAACAATGAACAGCTATTTAAAAAAGAATATTTTTGAAACATATAATAATTCGTATATATATGTTGAACGAAAATTAAAAAATGGTGCCATTCGTAAAGGTATAGTTGGCGCAATTGATTTGGAAGATTACGATTATAAACCAAACGCCAAATCTAAAATTAGGGCAACAGAAAAAACAGTGGTAGACCGTATACCGCCAAGAGTCAAGATCCGTGAAAATGCGAACATTGAATTGCCTCATATATTGCTTTTATGTGATGACCAAAAGCATCAATTGCTGGAATCAATTGAGACGATTAAAGAAAAGCTAGAAATACTATATGATTTTGATTTGATGCAGGATGGAGGACACATCACTGGATGGCTTGTATCTGAAGACAAAGCAGAGATATTTGATGCTGCTTTAGAAAAGTATTTACAAGATATTAGAGAAAAATATTATGGATTAGATGAAGATCCGATGATCTTTGCTGTAGGAGATGGAAATCATTCGCTTGCTACGGCGAAAGAATGCTATGAACAGCAAAAGAAAGCTTTTGGAACAAGTATAAAGTCAAGATATGCGTTAGTTGAGCTAGAGAATTTGCAGGACGAATCACAACAGTTTGAACCCATACATAGATTGCTAATGAATGTTGATATCAGTGACTTTCTTACAAAAATAAAAACAATATGTGTATCACAAAGTAAGCATAAGGTGGAATATTATACAAAGGAACAACAAGGCGTACTGTATTTAGATGAAAGTCTAGGAGAATTGACGGTCGGCATTTTACAAAGATTTTTAGATGATTACGTCAAAACAAATAATTGTGATATTGATTATATTCACGATAATGATGTTTTAAAGAAACTGAGCTGTAAATCCGATTGTATAGGGCTTTTATTATCAGCCATCGATAAAGAAAACTTGTTTTCAGAAATCATAAAAAATGGTTCATTACCACGAAAAACGTTTTCCATGGGACATGCTCAGGAAAAAAGATATTATATTGAAGCAAGAAGAATAAAATAACAAGAATATATGGAGAATGAAAATGAAAAAAGTTGTAACATTTGGAGTATATGATTATTTTCATCTAGGACATCTTCGGTTGTTTAAAAATGCGAAGAACCTTGGAGATTGGTTGATAGTTGCTGTTCAGGATGGCGATTATATATTGAAAACAAAACCGGATGCTAAAGTTATGTATACAACAGAGCAGAGAAAAGAATTGGTTAGTGCGCTAAGTGTAGTTGATGAAGTAGTAAGTTATACAGATGTTGATGTGACTATTAAGACATTGGATTTTGATGTTTTTGCAGTTGGCGAGGATCAAAATCATGCAGGATTTCAAAGAGCTATTGAGTGGTGCAAAGAAAATGGAAAAGAAGTTGTACGTATGAAAAGAACACCTGGAATTTGTTCATCAGAAATTAAGAAAAGTCTATAAGTAAGGAGAAAAGAATGAGTCATAATCGTCGGGGGGGGGTACCGCAGTAGCTCCCGAAAAAATGTAATACTATGGATCATTATAGTTTTGCTTGCTGCAATCCTTGGGATTCTCCTTTGGATGAACAAAAAGGATGAGGACAAGAAATCGGCAGAACTACGAGCAATGAATGCAAAATTGTATCAGGAAAAGCAGGAGAAAGAAGCAGCATTAAAACAGAAAAAGGCAGAGGATAGCTTTTATCAGAAGCTATCAGATGGTTTTGACGTTAATGTTTTGGTTGTGGGAGATTCAATCGGTGCGGGTGCTGGCACAGAAACAGATGGGCAGCAGTGGTTTAAACAGTTACAAGCATATTTAAGGACTGTTAATAAAGCATCTGTATCCGTAACAAATGTTTCAATGGGAGGTAATACCTCTTATGCTGGTTATGTCCGGACAATGGCACTTGATGATGACATTGACTACGACTTGGCGATTATTTGCTATGGTCAGAATGATGCCTTACAAGACTTGGATGTATATTATGAAGCTATGGTACAGGCCATCAAAAATAAGTACCCGAATTGCTCGATTATTTCAATTTTGGAATCCTCACAACGTGACTATACATCCAATATAACCACGATCCAAAGCATCTGTGACCATTATGGAATCCCTGTAGCAGACACAATTGCAGCGTTCAATAACTCTGGCAAGTCTTATGACGATTTGACCAAAGATGGCGTTCATCCGAATGATGCTGGTCAGACAATCTACTACGAAACCGTAAAGGCTGTTATTGATGAAAATGTAACTGCGTCTACCGGAAAAATGGAAGATGCAGATGTCATCAATGCAGATGTACATAAGTTCGATAACTTTATCTGGTATGGCGCGGATACTGATTTTGAGCGTGTAGATGATACGACATTTACTCTGAACGCATCTGCGTCTGGAATTTTGGGTATCGACTATACCTTTGAGTCTGGTGACAATAAAGCGGACATCTACGTGGATGGCAAACTATACAAATCTCCTACCGTTACGTTTAACTATGACTTCTCCCAGCGTCATATCATGGTAGTCAGCGATGACTGCACGGTAGAAAAGGAAATCAAAGTCGTGTTCAATAGCAAAGAACAAGCGGATGGCTTCCAGGGAATGTGCTTTAGCTGGGAATAACAATTTAGGCCGTGTGATTATTCACACGGTAGCTGCTCAAATCTTCACACACCTCTCCGTGGTGAGCAGCAGGCAACGGTCTTATGACTGGCTGAGATGTGAAGGAATACGAAGGCAAGGAGGAATAATGAAAGTGGAACCAGTATTTATTTCGGATTTTTTTGAATTGGATGACCGACTAGAAGAATTGGGTGTATTTGATTCTATAATAAACAAGGACAGTCACTTCTTTATTAACCTTCTTCGTTTAAAGAAATCTGATACGCCAGAATTTTCAAATGCATATGAGCGTGTTAATGACTTCTTTTCGAACATAATGATACTTTTAAGTGCCTCAAAAGATAAGGGAGATCGATTTTATCGTGAAGCCTTAAAAAAGTTTTCGTTTTCTGGATTAAATGGTGTAAATCTTGGCTTTTCTGAAACCGGTGTCGATGCTGGTTTTGGAAGGGTGTTGTCCGAAAAAGTTATTAGCGATGCATTTGATATTGTTAAAAATGGATCTACGCAGCCTGAAATTTTTCAACTGGTCGGTTTGTTTGAAGAAAATGTTGCAGCTGATAGGCTTAGCGATATGATTGCAACAATTATCAAGCCCGATATAGAGGCTTATACCAGGCGAATTAATCAAGCGTTGCAGATAAATCAAACTCATTATCCTGATGTTGAGTTCATAAATGAAATTGCAGTTAACCCATTTAAAAACTGTGAGTTATTATACTTGCCGACAGAGGTTTTACATGAACTTCCAATAGCGAGATGTTGGGATGATATTGACAGAGTGATTTCAGAAAATGAAAAAATACGAAACGAAGTCAACGAAGCAGTTGGTTTAGAATGGCAAAAGATGTGCTCGGCGGAAAAGAAGAACTATTTAAAACAGCACATTTTTATGGATGCGGGGCGTTGTGCCAAGATAATAGAGGGGTATAGAGAAGAAGAAATCGCCCCCTACTGTGTTGATAATGATCTTGAGTACTTTGTTGCTGATGCCTTTAAAAGAATGAAAAGAAGCGGTGCATTTAATTTCCTTGAGCACGCTGATAAACGTGAAATAGGAAGTTATGATGCGGCTTTAAAAGTTTTGGATATTTTTAAAGACTGGGTTGAACACAATAAGGGCTGGGATGAAATTCAATCCGCATCGACTCAGCGTCGGGAAAAAGCAGTTCAAAGAATGCTTCATCTGAGCGGAAAATATTACTGCGAATCAAATAATATTGATATGTCTTTTGAAGCAAATGAAGGGCCTGGCCCGGTGGACTTGAAAGTCAGCAGAGGAAACGATAAAACTGTTGTTGAAATTAAATTGTCATCCAATAATGATTATTTGCATGGATTTGAAGAACAGATAGAAAGCTATGCGCAGGCGGAAGGAACAAACAATAGGATATTTGTATATGTTATGGTTGGAAATCCGGGTCGTGACAAAAAAATAAAAGAGCAGTATCAAAAAATGCTTGATGAAGGAAAGAACCCTCCATATCTTTATATGATCGATTCGAAAAAACAGACATCTGCAAGTAATGCATAAGTAAAAGGGAACACATATGAGCGAAGCAATCGGAACCAGAGAATTTGCAGAGAAATTTGGCGTTACTCCGGCCACGGTATCAAAGTGGTGCCGTGAGGGAAAAATCCCGGATTGCAATCAAGACCGAAAAGGTTCACCGTGGCATATTCCCAAAGATGCAGTGCCACCGGCGGGATATAAGAGACGGAAAGTAAAGTAAGGATTCGGAGAAAGGGTGAGGATGCTAATATGGATCAAGAATTATTCAACCCACAATCGTCGTCCGTGACCTCCTCCCGAATCCTATACACCCCGTCCACGTTTGCGCGGACATCGTTACTGCATCTGCAGGAGGTCGGATCGCTGCAGGCCATCCACCCGCATACATCGACCAGAACGAACCTGACCTCGTTTCTGTGCTTCGTAGTTCTGTCTGGAAACGGAACCCTCACCTACGAAGGAACGACCTATGAGCTGTCAGCCGGGGACTGTGTGTTTATCGACTGTCGGAAAGCGTACAGCCATTCTACATCCGATAATCTCTGGTCACTTCAATGGTGCCACTTCTATGCGCCATCCCTTCCGGCTGTGTATGAGAAATACAAGGAGCGTGGTGGTCGGCCTGTGTTTCATCCAGATGATCTAACACCCTTCACATTACTCCTAACAGAACTCTATAACTTAGCTTCCTCATCTGATTACATCCGGGATATGCGGATCAATGAGAAGCTGGGAAGTCTATTGACTCTCCTAATGGAACAGTCCTGGCATCCAGAGAGCGTGACGGTGAGCCGGAAGAGAATGGAACTGGCAGCCGTGAAGGAATATCTGGACGAACACTTTACAGAGAAAATTATGCTGGAAGAGTTGGCAGAGAAGTTCTTTATCAACAAGTTCTATCTATCCAAAATCTTCAAAGAGAGCTACGGAACGACGGTCAATAACTATCTGATCTCAAAACGGATCACCAGAGCCAAGCAGCTGCTTCGCTTCACGGATATGACTGTGGATGAAATAGGCGTTGCGGTCGGCATGGCAGATGCAAACTATTTTAGTCGGATGTTCCGAAAAGTAGAGGGAATCAGTCCAAGGGAGTATAGAAAGCAATGGTAGACAAGCCAGAAATAATTGAAACACAACGTTTTGAAGATTTCCGTGGGTGGTTGTCGGTGTCAGCAGAGGGATTTCACGTGGTTCAAATCAACCAAGGGTTCAGCAAGAAAGCTGGAACGCTCCGTGGACTACACTTCCAAGAGGGAGAGTACGCGCAGGCAAAGCTGGTATCCTGCCTACATGGTTCGATTTTCAATGTTGCCGTGGATATCAGACCGGGAGATACTTTTGGATACGCCTATGGCGAGATTCTGTCCTTTGAAAATCAGAAGCAAATGTACATTCCGAGAGGCTTCGCCCACGGATACCTGACTTTGGAAGATGACACCCTGATGCAGTGGTGCGTGGATAACGACTTCTGCGCAGAAGCCGCGAGAGCTGTGAGGTACGATTCGGACTTCATCTGGGAAAGCGAGAGCTGGCCAGAAGGGGAGTATATTGTTTCGGAGAAAGACAGGAATGCGGAGAAATTTCCATTCTCTATTGCCAAAGATAAATAATGGTGGTTTAATAAAAATACATATAAAACTGAATCGAGGTATCGTATTATGCCCAGAACCAAAGGAAGCAAAAACCGCACAAAAATCGACTTCGATGCACAGATTGTAAAGCTGCAGAAGGACAAAGCTCTCTTAGAAGAGGGCGTAGCCAAGACCGTCACTCAGATTGAGGAATTAAAGACGGACATCAAGTCTATGCGTGAATCGTTGAAATCGCAGAAAGCTGAGATTAAGCAGGTTGAAAAGGAAATCGCCAAGCTCGAAGCAAAGAAAGCTAAAGCGGATCAGAAAGCAGCTGAAGAAGCGAAAAAGTCGGAAGCTGAGGCTGTGGTTAAGAAACTGCTGGCTGGCGGCATGAGTGCTGATGAGATTCTTGAGAAGCTGAAGTAATATAAGCCGTGTGGACTGAACTCCAGAAGTTCGCACGGTTATTTTTAGAGGCGTGGGTTAGTCAAAACTAATCGTAAAAACAAGTTGCTATGTGCAAAACCTGATGCTAATATCCATCCTAACCGGGGAGCAGAATGTAATTGCTCACGGTTGGAAAGGGCGGTAGCGTCATAGAAAAACTAAAAGAAATATTGAAAAGATACTTGGAAGGAGCATCGCCGAAGTACTATCCACCGGTCGAGAATCTGCTGGATTTGATCTACGAGCATTACACGGAGAATAATTCCATAGCACCGCAGACCACCGAGGCCGGCAAGGAGGCCAAGCAAAAAGAGAAAGATCTGGAAACTTGGCTCAGAGGTATAGCTGGAATGGATGTCTTGGTGGATGACTACGGCGGAGATATCCCGCTGTGGGAGAAAATTATGGACAGACAGGGGAGTGTGTGCTGCGCTTGGGAAAAGACTGCCTTTGAGGAAGGCATGAAAGTCGGGATGCGGCTGATGCTGGAGGTTCTCGACATATAGTTTGTAACGAAAAACGCTTCACTGTGAGAGTAATACAGTAAGCGCCAAGTATTCCTGCGGATTTTCAAATCCTTAGATTTCCCCTATAATTGCAGCTGATAGATACTTAGATTATTTCACTACAATTATGGAGGATAGGTTATGGCAGGTACTCGCAAGACCCGCGTTCCGATGGTGGAACAGATCAGACTTATCAATGAATGCCGTCAGAGCGGCATGACAGATGCTGACTGGTGTCGTGAAAACGACATTGCAGTAAGCACCTTTTACAACTGGGTCAGCCGTTGTCGGAAAACAGCAGCGGATCAGATCCCAGCGGCGAATTATGGTCATCTTGAGGTTCCACGCCCGAAACAGGACGTGGTTCCCATTGACATTGTTCCGGATCACATTCCGGAACAGCATACCGCATCGCAGATGCTAAATTCGAACCTTGACAATCCACATACGATTGAAGTTTCTATGAAGGATATCACAGTCCGCATCAGCAATGATGCGGATCCTGTTCTGCTCACCAGGACTTTTCGCATGCTTCAGGAGTTTTCATGTTAGGTGATGTTTCCGGACTTGAGAAGATCTACATTGTCTGTGGCTACACGGATATGAGGAAATCTATTGACGGACTCTGCACCGTTATCGAAGACCAGCTTAAGATGGATCCGTCGTCCAGTGCTCTCTTCCTTTTCTGTGGAAGAAGACGGAACAGGATTAAAGCCTTGTTCCGCGAACCGGATGGCTTCGTTCTGATCTATAAGCGATTGTCTGTCCGCGGCGGTTATCAATAGCCCAGAAAGCAGTCAGAGGTCCGGAATCTTTCCTGGCGGGAGTTTGACTGGCTGATGTCCGGGATTGATATTGACCAGCCAAAAGCCCTCAAAGCAGAATAAAAAGCTCGTGGATCCTGGCAGAAATCCTGCATAGAAAAATCCGGAAATCCCTTGTAAATTCGGCATTTTTCAGGCGTTGTTTTCCTTTAGTAAAGTAAGCGCAAAATATTGCTACGTTACTCATGAATTACGCTTGCACCAAAATGATAGATGCAAGCGTTTTACTCTATTTTAGTTTTGACAGTTCGTTTTCGCAGTCTCGCTCCATGGGGCAAGCTGTTCCAACTGTTCATCTGACATTTTATCGTCTGGCCGCTGTGATAAGAGATATGTCAGATATTTATAGGTATTCAGATCATTCGCTTTTGCCATCTCGACCATTGTATACACAATAGCACTGGAGGCAGCTCCTTTCGGACTGGCACTGAACAGCCAGTTCTTCCGGCCGACAGTGAATGGCCTGATTGCATTCTCGCTAAGATTATTGGACAAACTGCAATGACCGTCTTCCAGATAAGTCATCAGGGTGTCTTTCCGATTTTGGGCATAGTTTACCGCTTTCGCCAAACGGGTTCCTTTGTTTGGGCGCTGTTGATCCAGCCAATTCCAGAATGCCTCCAGTATTGGCTTCTCCTTTTCAAGACGAAATTGTTTTCTCTGCTCCGCAGTGTGATTTTTTGCTTTTGAGTACCGCTCACAATCAAACAGCTTGGAACAGAACTGTACTCCCTGCACTGCCGGAAGGCTGTAATCATACTCTTTCCCTTTCGGTATGGCATCTGTGAAGTAACGTCTCACATGTGCCCAGCAAGAGCAGCGTTTGATGTCCGGCAGATTATTATAACCCTGGTATCCATCCGTCTCCAGATATCCGCTGAACCCCTGTAGGAAAGATGCTGCATGGAACTTTGCCCTTGTCTCTGTGTAATGGTAGAGCAGGATCGGCGGAAGTCCATCTTCTCCACTGCGGAAGAGCCACATCCAGGAATCCGTTTCAGGATTACGCTCCGGCTCATTCAGTACCTGAACCTGGGTTTCATCTGCCATCAGATATTTACGCATCCGTAACTGACGGTGAAAATAATCATAAACATGACGGAGATAATTCTCGGCACAGTAAATGATCCAGTTAGCAAGCGTAGCCCGGCTTAATGGGACACCCAGTTGCTTCCAGTCCTCTTCCTGCCTGTTTAACGGCAGACCATTCTGGTACTTCTGGTGCATTGCCCATCCGACAACGGATTCCGATGCATAACTTTCCGGGATCAATGCTTCCTGAACAGGGGCTTTGACAAATGTCTGATCATCCGGATGTTCCTCTGATATGGCACACTCCGGGCATTTATAGGTTTCACGATAGATATTTACTACTTTTCCCTTGGCAGGGGTAAAACGAAATTCATGGCGGACGAATTCTTTCCCAATACATTCCATCTGCGTTCCGCAGGTTGGACAGTTTCGCTCCTCCTCTGGAAGAGAAAGGATCTCGTCGCAGGAAGGAACATTTTTAAAGAGATCAGCATGTGTCCGTCTTGCTTTTCTCTTATGTTCCGGAACAGTGATGTCATCAGGAAGTTCCTGTTCCCATGTCGGATCTGCTTCCTGCCCGGCTTCATCAAAAAGATTCAACCGGCCATCGATATCTTTCCGTTTTTCACTGGAAGTACCAAAAAGTTTCTTCGTGAGATATTCAATCTGCTGACGAAGGTTTTCTTTTTCCAGCCGGTCTGCTTCCAATGTTTTTTTGTAAAGACTGGATCCGTTCTGTCTGTGTGGAAATCGTCTTATTCAGTTGGTTGATCATGTCCTTGTACGCAAGGATTTTTGAATCTTTTGAATTGCCAGCCATATGTTTTCTGCTCCTTTTTCACTGCTCTTATTATACCATAAAAAGCAATGAAAAAGAAGCAGAAAACCCAGCATTTACAAGGAATTTCAGACATGATACAGGGTGAGAAGCCCCTCCGTTTCTGTTGGTTGGCATAGATGTTTTACGCGATCATTCCGTAGGTTTGAATGCCTTGGGTTGTTCGATTTCAAGCCCGGACATGAGCCAGTCGAATTGCTGCCAGGTCAATTGTTTTACTTCCAGCTGATTTCTGGGCCAGCGAAACCTGCCCTGAACTTCCATACGTTTATACAGCAGCACAAATCCGTCAGATTCCCAGAGCAAAGCTTTGATCCTGTCACAACGTTTTCCACAGAAAAGATACAGGGCACTTCGCCTTGGATCCATATGGAGTTGATCCTCTACAATAGCACACAGCCCGTCAATGGATTTCCGCATATCCGTTCTGCCTGTTACGATATAGATTTCATCGGCGGCTGTGATATCCCCTAACATTCCAGCTCCTTCACAATTCGAAGCGTTTGAGCCAGAAGCTGAGGATCTGTTCCATTTGGTATTGTTAGATGAAAGCTGCCTACAGACAGCTTCATTGACTCTGCTACGGAAAAGTTATTCCTTTCCGTAGCTGCCGGAATTACATTTAATGGCTGTTCATAAGGAATCGGGTCAGTATCATGAAACTCCACTCTGACAACTTCCTGGCTTTCTGGTGCGCGATAGGTGCGTCCAGTTGACGCCGGCAAATCCACACAACCTTTCTGACGCAGTCTTTTTACCCAGTTGTAAAAAGTTCCTGGCTTGATATCATGTTCCACACACCATTGATGATCTGTCAATCCACTTTGACGGCATTCCATGATGAGACGGTATTGTTCTTCGGCAGGTATTCTTTTGCTTTTCATGAGCACACCTCCATAACTTGAATAGAGTAAAATACTCGCACCTATCATTTCTAGCAAGAAAAGATGAAGTAAAATGCTTGCATTCTCTATTGATTATTATGGGATATTTTTTAGGGCAACACAATCCGTCGAATTATTTTGCACTTACAAACTTTCAGGTAGCTTTCCTGGTTCAGTGCATATGTAAATGCTTCCCGTATTTTACCGTTCTTTGGAATCTTAGGTTCATTCTGTTTCAGGTACGCAAAGAAAGCATCCACCAGTGGTTTTACCACAAGCTGACGCTGCATGAGCCTGTCTTCCGTAGAAAAATCAGACAGTTTTCCCTCTTCCCGGTAAATGGCCTGTATCTGTTTCATGATCAGATGCAGGATTGATTCCTTTCGGTGTGCTTTGGGTATCACTTCCAGTGCATCGTTAAACCTGCGCCTGCAGTGAACCCAGCAGCCTGCAATCTTCAGATTTTCACGCTCCTTTTCCAATGTATGATATACCTGGTACCCATCCGTAACACAGATCCCGGTGTAATCCCTCAGGAATTCCCGGGGATGGGATGCATTACGCGTTTTCTGGTATTCATAAAGGATGATCTGACGATCCCGGTACATAAAGCCGGACCGGTACACCCACATGTAACTCTGGCTGCCGGCAGGACGCCCGTCCTTATTTACAAGTACAGGAGTCTCATCTGCCTGTATCACATGATAATCATACAGAAGTTTATGCAGATAATCATACATGGTTCCCAGATATTCTTCCCCAAGACGGATCATCCAGTTCGCCATGTTCTGTCTGGTAATGGCAAGCCCGTACCTTTCGAATTCTTTTTCAAGACGGTAGAGAGGTACCGCATTTACATACTTACCATTTATGACTGCCGCAGCAAGGGACGGGGATACAAGGCTTCCATGAAGCAGATTTCTGGGATGGGGTGCCTTTATCATGTGTTCATCCAGTTTACTGGAATAAACGCCGATATGATGTTCCTCTATCACGACACTGGCCGGAATGAACTGATAACATCGGGAAATGGCATCCGGAAGCTGTTTCCATCCGTTTTCACCAAACTCAGCCGTCAGTTCTTCCTCTTTCAGATAGTGATCAATACGTTTTACTGTCAGCCCTGCTATATCAGCCGCTTTTTTCCCTGGCTGTTTTTTCTTTTTGGGTGCTTTCAATTCCAGGTCATCAGGTTCCGGTGCATCCAGGTCGCAGACTGCCTCTGCTTCATTAAAGAATACGATAGTCCCGTCTACTTCCATGAAACGTATCTGTTCAGAATCCGCCATTTTTTCGCTGGATCTGCCAAAACGGTTCTTCTGGAAAAGGACCATCTGTTCCATCATCAGCTGCATCCTGTCATTTAAGGCCTGCGTTTGCCTGGACAATTCTTCCATCTGTCCCTGCATCCCAAGAAAAAGCTCTATCAGCAGATCCTTATCAAACTTATTCAGTTGTTCTTTTGTGTACTTGATCGTCATAACCGGAACTCCTGTCTTTATACTGATTCCGATTATAACAGAATTTTTGTATTTCCGCCAATCCTTCAGATATGGGCTTTCGTCATAATGACGGTGGATAATACATCTGGAAAGCCGTTGTTTTACAGCTTTTCAGATGTATTATCCACAACAGTTTTTCTATCCACACGATAACAAATGGAATGAGAAAAGACTGTTTGTGGATAACCTTTTTCATCCGGTTGATACACATCATTTTTACAGTTTTGGTACTTTTTTATTTTCGGCATTTTGCACAGGCTACATAATGCGGGGTGTCTCTTTCAGCTCAGAGATCGGATGGCGTGCAACGATCTCCAGTCCCTGCATCAGCATACGGTACTGGTCGTCTGTGATCGCCATTGCCTCATCTGCCGAGCGGGGCCACCGGAATGCACCATTATCGAGTCTCTTGTACATAAGGAGAAAACCATCACCTTCCCAGAGCAGTGCTTTGATCCGGTCACATCTTCTTCCACAGAAAAGAAACAGTGTATTTTTGTCGTAAGGATCAAGCTTAAACTGAAAGCGTACGATCGTTGCCAGTCCATCGATCCCACGACGGAGATCCGTAAATCCCATCGCCAGATACACCTTTTTAAACCCGGAAGCATCTGCATCATTCAGCATGGGTAAAAGCCTTTATGAGATGGCAGAGCATTTCCGGTGAAGTACCGGAAAATATCTCAGCTGACAGTCCCCTGGTATTTTTAATACGGATCATTGGCAGAGTTCCTGCCGAAATGCATGTACCGGATTCTTTTGGAGTATCTGTTTTCTTTGGATCTGGTGCAGGTGCGGGCAGTTCCACAAAAGCAGTGGTTTCTGTGTCCTGCATCTGATCCAGGCATATCTGCCTGACACGCCGGAGACGGTAATAATAGTTGGCTTTTGTAAGATTATTTTGGGTACACCAGGTTTCAACATCCATCCCTTTGGGACGGTTCTGACAATTCCGGATCTGTTCTGCCCATTGTCTGATCCTCACCTGCTGAGCTACAAGGCTGGTTTGCGTAGCCATAATATTCCTCCTCTGAATCATAGTCAGTTAAAAAAGTTAAGTACTAAACTTTTTTGACTATGTTATTTTGTTGAGTATGATTATGGCATAACTTGAAGTGAATAAAAAGGTACTCAGGTTCTACCGTTTACGCATAAATGCTGGATTTCCGAGCTCCATTTTTTTATTCAAACTCGCAAAGTTTGGTTTGATTCTAGTTGTTTTAGCACAGTTATCTATACTGTTTCGTATCGATAATATACATCTTTTCCACTCACTATTATTCGTTTCACACATTTTTAGTACCAATCCAGTACCATTGCTATATTGTCATTATTGTGTGTAGTTCTGGTGGCTTTCAGGTTTGTTTTATACTACTACAAAATGAAATTACATCATTTTAATTAACATATACAAAAATACTCAAGCCTTATTTTCCATTCAGCTTCAAATTTTCTGTAATTTATTATTTTTTTATAATTTACGGTAGGCTTAATATTCAAAATATTATATATGTACGCTTATTCCTCTATCTTTACAATCATATTCAAAGAAAATGGGCATACTTTTATATAAATTATAAACTTTTAATTCTTCACCTGATTGAACGTCAACTAAACCATATGCATTTTTTCTTTTTTTAGCATAATCAATTAATCTCTCAAATTTTCCTTTTCCAATTGTATCTGCAAGAATAAATTTCAAATTTTTAATATCAATTATCCATGCATCAAAATCTGGACATATATGTTCAATATTAGTTTCAATCCCCAAATATTCTTCATACATAACTATTATCTGTAAACATTCATCAACTTTGGAATTTCTCAAGTCTAATACTACATTATTTTTCTTATTTGAGCAATCATAAAATACAGCTGTACCACTCATAACCTTCTGCTTCACTTCTAAACTCTGGGCATATGCTTTTCTAATACATTCCTCACACTTTAATTTTACATTATCAATACTATCATCTAATTCGGGTTTAGGCAACAAATTAGATTTTGCTTCAAAGGATAAAATTTTATTTTGATAAAAAACAACAAAATCTTTTTCTGCATATTGGCGTCCTGTTCTCTTTAAATACACATTTGCATAAACATTATTTTGTCCAAAATATTCTTTTAACAATTCAAAAATCGTATTTTCATGCATCAAACTTTTTATTGTTTTTCCATAATCTATTTTTTTTGAAATATTAGCACTTCTCCATACTATGTCATACATTTTGTACATCCAATAATAATTTCTAGGAAAGAATAGAAATTTCGAAGTTATGAACATAAAACGTTTATCCTTAGACTCAGCAAGTATATCTATTAAATCAGTTTCTTTCTTTTCATTATCTTCTAAATCAAATGCATAATTTTTCATAAAAGTTTTAAAGTTAATTTTCTTTTTACAACATATTTTCTTTACAGTTCTTAGCGGATAAAGAATATATATATTTTCAGAATTAATTATTCTTCTTATATCCTTATCAAATAATAAATTTAGCGAAAGTTTCTCTTTTCTTAAGTTACTTTCAAATTCCTGTAAATATAGCATTAAATCGAGTGATTCTTTAAAATTATTATCATCTAACACTTCCTCACATAAATTAATATTAGATTTAAAAAATTCCAAAAAATCTCTTATCTCTATAGCCGGATAATCAAAGTAGTATGATTTGAAATAATTCATATAAAATTGATTTTCATTATCAAGCATAAAATCTTTTTTGTTTTTATACGGATAATAATAATATACATATTCTAGTTCTGCTATTATTCCAACCAGTTCGTCAATGACACTTTTATAATCATATATAGAGTCTTTTCCTTTTTCTGATATATTTTTGTAATAATACTCTGGCAATGATAATAGAATTTTCAATGAAACATGCTTATCTCTTTGATATTCGGAATAATTTTCTTCCTTACAATTGATATTATAATTGTGAAATATAATAGTCCTATTTATCAAAGCCAGCACATCTTCTGTAGTATATTTATAAAACATTTTTTTCAATTTTAATTCTATTTTATATAAAAGTTCATCATATTTTGTATTATGTATCGCATCTTCTATTTCTTCAATCAATTTTATTTCGTTCATATATTTTCTTCAACTATTCACTCAGAACCATTAGCTTAGCCAATGATCTTAATTTTATGCAGTCTCATCAAGTGGCAAATCTCATAAGACTTTATAGAGATAATTTCATTACAGCCTCTATGTTAAAGTCTTTTTATCCTAAACTACATTTGTCACTTTTTAATTTTATAATACATTAAAACCAGTTATCATTAATTTATTACGCAATTTGTCTTCAAAGCCCTCAATATCTTTTTTATTAATCATAATAACTAAGTTTCTTTTCGCACGAGAACATCCTACATAAAACAATCTATATGCACATAGTGGTCCATATACCGTCCCTTCCTTTAAGCATTCTTTTACGTTAGTAACATTCTTCTTTCCAAAATACTTATCCATTTTAACTTTAAGCAACTGAATGTAATATGGATTTGTTTCATTTTTTTTTGTAAATGCTTGAAGTTCCTCATCTATTATACTAGCAACGGATATATATGTATCAGCTTTTAATTGTGAACACTTCATACCAATTTTATTCTCAATCTGATTAAGCATCTGGCTATAAATATAATAAAAGGCATCGAATTCTGATAATGTAATATCAATATTGCTCCACATTTCAAAAAATTTTGACATATGCACTACTGGATTAGATCTACTATTATCTGCAACAAACACAACTGTATCATGGCTTTCGCCTTTTACCCCATGCTGAGTTGATATCTTAGGATCTGACATATAGTCCGCTAACACTTTCACTTCTTGAACTTTTACATTTTTCACCAATTGATAATCATTTTCTTCAACAACAGCAGAATAAAATTCCTCTCTAATATACTTTTTTTCAACACATAATGATAGGAAATCATCCACTGTTGTTGATAATTCATTATATAATGCTACAATGTCATCTAACTTATCTTTTACAAGATGCTTATCAATATGCTTTCTGATACTAAATTTTTCGCAATTAAAATATGTACCGGCTTTACGAATTATCCTAAACACTTCACCATAAAATTCTTTCGTAAAATAATCAACTATTATATTTACCGTAAACAAAAAGCTCAATAATGCATCATTTTCTCTAATTTCTTCCTTAGTCAAAACATCAACAGCATTATATTTCTTCCCAAAACTATACTTTTCCATTCCAGAATATGCATCATACAATTCTCCAACTCCTATATTATAAAATCTTGACTTATTCGACAAATACAATATTAATGAATCCTTATACTGCTCCATTAATTCAGATACATTTTTTTCTATATCAGTTACAATTCTAACTTCAGGCAAGAAATCCATATTTTCATCTTTATTTTTCTCATATGCTGTCTGCTTATAACATTCATCATTATAAATTTTATTTAAAATACTTACTATTTTAGGAGTCGTACGATAGTTCACCGAAAGATTTATCGATTTGTTGAAAATATTAAAATAAGTTTCAAATTCTCCATTATAATTACGATAAATTTGCTGCATCTTATCCCCTAACAAATACAATTTACTCTTCTTTCCTATCATAGAAGAATAAAATATTTGCAATACATCAGTTGCAGTATCTTGATATTCATCAATAAATATCACCTGATATTTATCAGAAATTTTTTTCTTTATTACTGGAAATCTTTCAACGGCCAATCTTGTAAAAGAAATTAAATCATCATGCCCTAAAGCTCCCCTATACAGAGCATTAAATGGTGCTTGATTATATGAAATCATAGTAATATTAGAACGCACAATTTCAGGTGTCAAACCACCATATTTTTCTATATATCTCATATTACTTTCCGCCCAATTGCCATTCTGTGAAATATTTTCTATACGTTCCACAATCTGATTTTTATATACTTCCCAATATAATTCCAAAATTGATTCATGTGAAAAAAAACTCCCGATAAAATCATTAATAAAACTATGTATCGTTCCAAAATACACCCTATTACTATCTACATCTTTTCCAAGTTCTTCTGCCGCACGATTTGTATAAGTAATGCATAAAACATTATCATTTGGATTTTGCAAAAGGTATTTCCTAACATTCTTCCTTATCCAAGTTGTTTTTCCACTTCCTGCAGGCGCATTTACTAAAAAGAGATTCTCAACTATTGCATCAGCCATAACAACCCTCCATCTATATATTCTGGCATAATATTTTCTACATATCCATTCATAATAACAGAATACATAAAATCTGTCTTATTTCCTGAAGTTGATGCCAAAATGTCCCTAATAGAAACCATATCTTCATCAGAAATTTTTTTGTCATTCTTTTTGTTTGGAATTGAAAAATCTAATTTCGAATCATTTCTCTTCTGGACCCACTCGCTTTTTTTATATAAATCCGTAACACTCATCGAAAAATATTTATTAAGCATAGCTTCTTCTAGTGTCCTCGCATATCCATCATGGTCGGTTTGAAAACATATATATATTAAATTATCCATTATATTTTCTTTTGTATTTTTCCATGCGTAAAGATTTTTTACCAAAGCATTATCAGTTGGATGATTTAAAGAATAAAAATGCTTTATGGTAGCATTAGTTATTGTAGAATCTTCTATATCTGCAACTGTTAATTTTTCTTTTTCGTAATCTATATCTGTAATTATTAATGATTTTATGCCTAATAGCCTAATTAACTTCTCGTAGTTTTTAGCATATGCCCCTCCAACCTGAATAAATGCAACATATTGTTGACTTAATTTTTTATATTTTTCTAATGTCATAGCCTTACGAATAAATAATCTCTCTGTATCTCCTTCATAAAAAATAGCTTTATCAGCAAAAACTATTTCTGAATATCCTATCTCAAAAAACCAATCAAAAAAATTCGCCAATTCCTTATCGGATAGATTTTCTGACTTTTTCAAATCCTTTAATAATGTAGAAAGGTCGTATAATTTGCTTTTAAAATTTCCTGCATGCCTTATAACCCTTAAATGAGAAAGCCCGACAGTACGAACCATTTCATTGGAATGAGTTGTAATTAACCCTTGTAATTTTGTATGATAATAATCCATCAGATACTTAATAAATACTTGTTGCATTTGAGGATGCATATGAGATTCAGGTTCTTCCAAAAAAAACATATTTACTTTTAACGGATCAACTCCTTTTTCATATTCTTTCAATTGCAGGTGAATATATATCATATTACTATATCCCAGTCCCTGCGATGATTCTCCAAGATAATAACCATCCACATTATAGGTAGCTGTTGTTATCCGTTGCAATAATTCACTTATATCATCTTCTGTAACCTGCATATCCAACATTAGTTCTCCAGATTTGCCCCCATTAGTCTGTTCTAATGCATTTATTGTATCTTTAAGAGATTTTAACGAAGTATCCCGGACGGTCTTATCTATCTTCTTTTCCTGAATTGGCTTAAGTAATTCGTCAGGAAGTCTTTCAACTAATTCATTCCACCCATCATCTAGCTTTACCATCCTAATCATTTGCTTACTAAGCATATGTGAATGATCTAATTCATCATCATCTAAAGGCCTACTAGCTTTGATAAAACAAAAATGAAACAATTTTCTAAATTCCTTTATATCGTCAAATCTACATTTATTTTTAAATTCCTTATCGCAAAAATATCCGAAAGTCACCATTGATTTGACATAAATACTTACTATCAACTGTTTCAAATATCTCTCTTTAACCTCTATATTGTTCTCCAGATTTTTATCTGAAGAACTCAATACTTTAATTTTATCCTCTTCTATTTCATCAAATCGCCGTTTTAACTTATCATAATTTTCCGTTATTGCTCTGAGAAATTTTGAACGTGTTACTTCATAATCAAACAAAAAATAAAAATCATGCACTTCTTCATCAAGATCCATAATATAATCAGCAAACATTTTTATATCATCTATATCTGGATCATACGAAACATGAATCTTTACACATGTTGTATTCATTAAATGTGATGGAACTGTATCATCTTCCGGAATAATTAAATTGACAAGTTCTGCATCTATTGTATCAACGCTTTTACCACTTTTAAAGAAATCAGCAAATACAGGATATCCCCAATCAATCCATTCTTGCATATTTTTAGCTGGAATATCCGATACACTATAGTCATTTTTTTCATCAACAAAAACACTCCTAATCAAATTGATAAGCGAAGTTTTACCACTATTATTAGCCCCGGCAAGAATAGTTATTCCTTGATCAAACGCCAATTCCGCTGTATCAAACTGTCTATAATTTTCAATTATTATATTCTCAAGTTTCATCTGTCCACCTCTTTTTCGGTCATTTAACATTACAATTAAATCAAACCTCTACTCTTCAAATTCTATATTATCAAAAATTGTCTCTTCCACAACCTTCACACACTCATCTGTATGTTTCTTTATATCTTCACCCCAGAACCGGATTACAGTCCAGCCCTCAAAGTCCAATTTCTTATTTATCTCATCATCCCGCTCTTTATTGCGGGATATCTTGTTAATCCAGTACTTACTATTGTTACTCTTTTCAAGTCTCTTTTTTAAAGTATCCCAATCTTTTCCATGAAAAAATTCTCCATCACAAAAAATAGCTATCTTATACTTTGTCAGCACGATATCTGGACTTCCCGGAAGTTTTTTATAATTCTTGCGATACCGATATCCTTTGTTCCATAAAGCCTTTCTTAATATAACTTCTATTTTGGTATCCTTCCCATGAATATTTTTCATATTTTTATGCCGCTGCTCTTTTGTTAAATCATCTGCCACAAAATCACCTCAACAATCTGTTTTCCCCAACTTTTCCAGTTCTTTTCTCCTTTGCTTCTTGTCTAGCATTTATACTTATAACTGCTCGCTATAAATACACATCTTTAACAAGCTCCATTATTTTATCTGTCAGCATATCAAGCGACTTTCCATTCGCCATAGGTTTAATATCTGATTTACTTTCAATGCATTTTTTAAGTACTACTTTAAGCACTTTTTCATCCCTCAGCTCCGCTTCTGATAAATCTTTTATAATTTCTTCTATCTCAATAGAGGCATCCGCAATCTGACTGCAACGATTATAAGAATCTCCCATATCCTCTGCCACCATACTTTCATGGTCTTCTTTTTCATATGGATTAAATCCATAAAAAGCATTACTTGCAACGGGGCATATAGCATCATATATAATTTTTGCACCCAATTCTCTTTTTATCTGTTTGGGATATATAAGCCTGCCTCTATCTGATTTCATTTCAAGTTTCTTTTCAGCTAATTTACTAGCAGTCGTGATTCTCGTAAGATATGCCATCATCCTATTTGCAAAGTTTTGACTATCTACTTCATGTCGTCCAATTACTGGAATATATTTGTCCATCTCATTTTCATTTACTATATGATCTGCCAAATATAAAGAATACATTTCTGATGCACAAAGCTTTACAACTGCTACATTCTCTAATTTTTTGTCTCCGATTTGATGCAACATATCCATCTGCACCCATCCATATTCCTTATCTCCAGATTCATCAGGACAAAAAAACATATTCTGCACATATTTGTATCCTTGCTTTGCTATAAAATCATCGTACGCAAGCTGATATAAATATTGCTTTGTAACATCCGCCACCCTAGGCTGTCCTATAACTTTGTATTCTGACGAATTCTTGTAAAAATTAATGTTATAATACTTTGCATCATATATGCCAAAACAATATTCTCCACTATCACCACACTCATAAATACTAATCAGATCTGGTCTTAGTGTATCTGATTTCCCATCACTAATATTATCTGAAGTCTTATGCCATACTGGTCTGTCAATTATTTCTATTAAAGTACTATCTTTACTTTCTTTATAATCATCACAGACTCCAAGTGGCAGCTCTGATAATTTTACATTTAAAACATTTCCAAAATTCTGTGCACATACTTTTTCCCATACTAAGTTAAAGCTGTTTGTACCATATATGCTAAAACTATCAATGTTATTAAAGCTTGCTTTTTGTGCTACATACGCATACATTGCCTTCAACACTAGTTGTTTTCTTGTGTTGTACTGCACATTAAGTTCATTTTGTATCCTATATAAAATATAATCTTCATCACCTAAATCTTCCAGTTGTTCTTCCGACAGCTCTACTGTCACAATATTAAATAACTCTGGCAGATCCGATTCTTCAAGTTCCTTTGAAAATTTAGTCAATACACATGCATGTAAGCGTCTTATAAAATCATATTCATCTGAAGTCCGCTTTTTTGTCTGTAATTCAGTATAATATGGCCTGTTATTTGATATATATGAAAATGTTTCATTGATTGTTCTGTCCCACAGTATTTCTCCTGTACCATTAGTCTCAACAATCTCAACGTCATTAGCATATATTCCATTATCATAATAATCCTGCAGCAAATACAGCATTACTGCCAATAAGTTAAACGATCCTCCATCATCACTTTCATTATACAGTTTTATTACCTGCTCTTTTGAATTATATTTTTCCAAAACACGCATAATCTGCTTCATCTGTGCTATTGGACTACCACAAGAATTAATATATTTAGGATAACACTTTAATACCCGTCCATATACAACAATTACTCCAACAAATGAAAACACATAATATAATTCCCGCTCTCCACTTTCGATATCTGTTACTCTGATATCTTCCTCAACTAAGTCAGAGAGCATACTTTGCCTATCACTTTTTTTTACATTTTTAACAATTCCATACTCTTTTAACTTTCTTATAATCTGCACTGTTTCATCAGCAGTGCATTCAAATATTTTTCTAAGTTCATCTTGAGTATACCGCTTCTGCTCTTTGACATATTTAGAAATCATCCAGTAACATTCCCTTCTCATTCTAATTCACTCAAATATTCTTTCTTGATTTTGTCTCGGATTTCTTTACAGAAAATATCTATGCCTCTTTTATCAAATTCCTCGCAAATCGTTGAATATTGGTTTCTTATATCCTCATCACAGCCTCCAAACAACATATGCCTTCTCTGCTTTGCTGCATCTTCAAATAAGTACATAATAATTTTACTCTTAAAAGTTTCTCTAAACGCATCTTCATTCTCTAAAATGCTTTTAGATACAAAAAATGGTCCCATAAGCTTGTCTTCATTTATCTTATAATCTCTAGAAGCAAGTGTTGTATTTATAGCCTTCCTAAGCTCATTCCAGTCAACTCTGTATGGCACCTGTGCTTTATCACACACTAAATATGTATCTTTAATCTTTTCTTCCTTATGGTTAATACCTATATATTCAAAGTTCCATCTTCTTTTAAATGCTGTATCCATTGGAAATACGCCCTGATCAGCACTATTCATAGTTGACCAGATATACATATTATCTGGTATCTTTATTTCATCATACTGCTCTGGCCTTCCACCAAGTTCTTTTGCCAAATATGCCTTTATATCTTCAGAAGGTTTAACTGGATATTGGCTTGCATTTCTATCGTCGCGATCTAAAAGCTGAAATACCTCTCCAAATACAGCGGCAACATTTGATCTATTAATTTCCTCTATGAGAAGCAGAAATGGTTTTACATCTTCCTTATTCTCCGACTGTCCATTTTCTATTGCTTTTACATATGTCCTCATAAATGGTCCAGGAACATACTCATATGATATTCCATTTTTTGTAGGTACTGGCTTATATGTTCCAACAAAATTAGCATATAAATAATCTGGATGGAATGTAACTCTTTCGTACTCTCCACCTTCTGAAATGAGATCCTTCTGCTCATCATTCAACTTAAAACTTTTTCCTGTTCCTGGTGCTCCAAATACAATTCTATTGTGTGCATATACAGCCCCTGTATCCTTATTTTTCCGTGAACACCCTGTATAATAATCAGGTTCAATATATGGCTTAGATTCCATTTCTTCCTCCTCAGAGCCTTCATTCTCTATGCTCATTTCTTCCTGAATAGAATTTACTGCATCCTCTTTGCTTTCTCCAAATTTTACAGATGTTGGTATCATTACAGTAACTGCTCCAAGCACCCTGTCCATAAACTCTCTGTCAAAAATTTCTTTAAATTTTTCAAGCATTTTTGGGAATTCATCAAGTACTGCACGTATAACAGCAACAGCCTTTATCATATCCAAAGTACTTAATGCCTGTGACGGATCTCTTGATAACTCTGGTCCTATATATGGAGCATCATATGCGTCTCTATAACTTAAAAAATCTTCTCTTTTAAATGGCTTATCAAAAACGCAGTCAACTTCTATATCAAACTTAAAGTACTTTTCTTTACCATTATATCCAAAATCATATGGCTCTTTAATAACATGTGCTACTCCTATAAACCCTGGGACCCAATCCACTTCTGCTTTTCCTGTATCCCCTCCTAATGTAACAAATACAGTTTTTCCTATATTCAATTCCTCTTTCAGCGTATAAACCCCATCCACTGTTATATATTTATTACCATTTAGAATGTTATGTACTGTTTCTGTGAAACCACATTTCATAGATACAAATGTTGGTTCCTCATACTCATATCTATGAATAATCTCCACTACAGCTTTTTCCAATTGATCTGCAGAAGTATCCTTATATAAATCAAATACTTCCTGATATGCTATACCTCGTCTTTTTAAATCTCTACTCTCTCCCCAGCCTTTTCTTCCATTACCAGTAAAATAAGAATCAAAAGTATCCTTTGCATACCTATATGTTGATTTTTTTATTCCGAATCTCTTTTCTAACACTTCCCAATCATGCATCCGCTGCTTATACCTTACATCTGTTTTGGGAAGCATAGCATAATACATGCAGACTAACGCCTGTTTTTGTGAATCATTTAAAATATCAATATTGACCTTCTGCTCCATATTGTTTACTCCTTAATGCCAGAATTAGTATTCCAAAGTATATATGCCATCTTCATACCTTTTAAACAAAACTTTTATTTTACCATATTGTTCTAACATCTGTTTTGTAATATATGTACCATCCGGCACTCCAAGTTTATGCCTTATCCATTCTCCTATTATCGCATTACTTTCTGGAGTTTCTAATGCCTTTCCCTTTGCTTGTGCCTGTCTCATATAAAAAGCATCATATTCCTTTGTTACAACCTTAAACACTGGATACTTTCCATCAGCATTTACATCTGGGAAAAATCCATCTTTATGATCTGCCACATTATATGGAATATACGCCTGGTTTCTATTTCTCTTATAGCCATTTTTACGTATTCCCCAATTTACGCCAGAACCATATCCAGTATCGCTACCATCAGCTTTCAGTAAAGAAACTTCTAATGTATCTACCGGCTCAATAGTCTGATAATTCTCCCAAGATAAATTTTCCAAATTAGTATCCGCAACATCATCTTCCACATTTTTCTTGCTAGAAAATGAAACCTTATCTTTTATCTGCCCATCAAAGCAATTTATCGTATCAGGTAATAGACTGTTGAAATAATGGTTTGCCTCTTTAGGATTACATACATCCATACATTCTCTTCTTGCAAAAAATGCATTCATGGTATAATTAGCTGAACCATTAAAAGCTTCTATTGCCTTTCGCCCCCTGCACCATACATACACCTTCGAATGTACCTGTTTACCTTCCACAATATAATTGCATGATATCTGAGGCATTCCAGATACACTATTCAATCTTTTTATCAATGAACATATCTTGTCATGTTTCTTTTGTGTCAGACCCGTACCTTTTGTCATTCCAAGTATAATGTCCACCTTTATTCCAGACACATATTCTTTATTCCTGCCATCAAATAGTTTTATCAAGTGACTTGATATTCTCTCAACATCGGTAAATGCTGTAACAATTTTCAAATGATTACATGCTTCACCATCTTTTCTGGCTGGTGTAAATAATATTTCTTCTTCAAAATTATCAGTATACATACCTTACTCCTTTATACTTGGTTCTACACTTTCGTAGTCAATTCCCGCAAATGTTCTTAAAATAGCTTCAAAGATGATTTTAGCTCCTTTTGCAGGTACCGCCATACCGATTTGTTTTCTAACAGACTCTTTAGACCCCTCAAAAATATAATTATCCGGAAATGTCTGTAATCTTGCTCTCTCTCTATTAGTCAATGCTCTTGGCTCCGAATAATGATACATATGCGTTCCACCACCGCCTGAACCAGTTACTGTATATGCTGGTTTATCTGGATCTAACCTCTTATAAATTTGACTTATCTTTGCCCCTTTCACTTTAAGCTGCAATTCTTCTGGCAAATCCGCAGTAAACGCATTTTCTCCTGGTTTAATATATTTCAATCGCTTTACAACTATTTCAGATTGCTTTGTTAACTCGTTATTATAAGCTTCTTTTTCGATTGGAGGATTCTCTATTGCATTCTTACAAGTAACATCAACATTTTTATATGGTTTTGGACTAGGTATTTTAAATTCATATGGCAGATCCTCTCTAATACCAACAATTATTACCCTATGTCTTGCCTGCGGCACCCCATATTCCTCAAATTTATATAAATTAGGATATATTCTATATCCAGCATTCTTCAAATCTTCCTGTATCTTCTGAAATGCCTTTCCATCATTAGCACTCTTTAATCCGCCAACATTTTCTGCCAAAAACCACAACGGCTTATATTTCTTTAATACCTTTACTCCATATGTGTATAACGGACCATATACACCATCAAATCCCTTTTGCTCACCTACAACAGAAAAATCATTGCATGGGAATCCAAAAGCCAATGCATCTATATCTCCAAGACTGTCAATATCAAGTTTTCTTACATCACCACAAATAACACTATCGCCATCATCTGGGCAGATATTTCTCGTATATGTATTACATGTGTCTTTATCATAATCATTTGCCCATTTATGAATAATCTTATAATCTGAATCTTCAATCTTCGCTGTCGTTGCTCCCAGTGCCAATCCGCCAGGACCACAAAATAATTCTCCAAGTTTAAATTCTTTTACAATATTCTCCATCAAACTTTATCTCCATTTGCTAATATAAATTCTCTGTTAAATTCAACACCCAATACATCTGCAATATTATCTAAATCTTCTACTGTAAAACTTTCTCTTTTCATTTTCGAATTAAAACTTTGTGGCGATTTTCCCAGCCGCCTTGCCAATTCAGCTTCACTTACACCACATCTCACACACAATACTTTTATTTGTTCTGATATTGTCATGCACCAATCCTCCTGCTTATTATCTATTTTTATATTATAAACATATTTTTTGATGATGTCAAAATAATTTTTAAGCATATATTGTTTATAAATTGCTAGTAAATTAAAATCAAAAACTACTCTCACTAACTTTTCACAAGCAGAAAGCTATTTTAATTTTAACCTTTATTTATTAAATCTTTTTCAACATACATAGGGATTACCATATCTAGTAAATGCTCTTCTTTGGTTAATTCCTTAATAACTTCAAAATATATTTTCTGAAGTTCATATTCAGAAAGTTTAACCATTTGTTCTATATGACATTTTTGAGCATAATCTTTATCTTGTGCATCGTTCAATATCCTAATTGCCTCTAACAATTCTTCTGTAGGTTCTACACTATTTTCCTCAAAATCATCTATTCTCCCATATTTATCATCTGATATACATTGATAATCCATACACTTAACAGCCAAATCAAATAAATCTTTTCTCATTTTTGCAGAAACTATATCCATATATTTTATCGGATGCTTCAATCTGTAGACATTTTCTGCATATTCTCTGACCTCTTTAATAAAAACAGGAAAACTACTTGCTGTTAAAATATAGCGAAATGCTGATTTATATTCACTGTACATACTGTTTGCATCAATGCCCATATTTTCACCAGAAGTTATTCCTTTTATAGCTTTTACGATTCCTTCCTCCAGCCCTAAAAACTCACAAACTTTTTCCATTTCAAACGATTCATAATCTGTTTCACCAATAAGATAACCTACTGATACCCCAAAAAAATCTGCCAAATTTGACATTGTTTCATATGAAGGAAACCCTATAGTTTTTCCATTTTCAATTTTACTTCCTACACGTAGCCATCTGCTTATATTTGCCTGAGTTCCGCCTCCGTATTTTTCCTTATATTCTTTTAAGAAGCTTTTTTGAGTATAATTCTTTTCTTTCATCAATTTATGCAGGCGATTGCACCAGCATTGTGCCTTATTATGCTCTATATTATTCATAATATATTTTATCCTCCTAATTTTATTATTTACATCATTTATATATCATCATTGGTATTTACATTTATAAAGATAAATCTTAAAATATGTCTTGTCAATTCAAAGATTTTTAATCAGGAGGCATCACATGAATGAAAATAATTATATCCAAACAATAGGCGAAAACAGCACCCTACAAGACAGCATCATTGAAAATATGTATCTAAAAGCATTTGCATCCATCTTTGATGCAGAAAATACATCTAAAGAAAAATACATAACGAAAACTATGCTAATTAAATCATCCAATGACATGAGCACCCAGGAAAAGCTAACATCATTGGATAAGAATTACAAATGTCGTAATTATGAACGCTGGCAAAATTTACTATATTTTACCATCATATCATTTAGCGTATTAGGAGTAGCAGTTGCCAGTCCCATTGCTATGAAAAATGTTCGTAAACTTTTCACAACATAATTCAAAATTTGTATTATGTTTCCATTTTACCATATATTATATAGTCATTTGCTAAAACAATACTTTTCTACATGATGTTGAAAAGTGCAAAGTTTAATTCTACCATCCATTTATACAGTTGAATTCTCTTCTGCACAAGTGGAGTTTACTCTTTCATATCATAAATGGTATGCTCATGTTGGCCTTCTGACAGCAGTAGAAGGAGAACTAGTGTGAAAGAAAGTAGAGGACAGCCCAAAAGTGGCTCACTGAAACAAGCTACCTGTAAAGGTAACTTTTAGAAAGTAATATGTAGTAATCAAAAATCAAGAAGCTATTGGTTCGGTTGGAGGCAATAAACCTTCACGAATTAGCAGTTTCTGAGCTTGTTTGATTGCCTTTTGCTTCTGCTTTTCCAGTAAAGCTTCAGGCATATCGATTTTGTAAAGATCGCAGGGATTCCAAGTTTCTCCAGTTGTTAACATCTGGAAGATTGCAGTGAGAATCATTCTTGCGATTGCAATGATAGCTCGTTTCTTACCACGACGTTTTACAAGAGATTCGTATTTCTTTTTGTAGTAAGGGGATTTGTCAGATTTCACGGCTACATGGGCACATTGTACTATAACATTGCAAAATATTCCTTCATTTCTTCCGCAAGGAACTTCGGCAACTTGATCGTCCTGTTGCTCTTAGGTGTTTTCGGAGTTATAATAACATCCTGCCCCTGCAGCCGCTGATACGATTTATTTATTCTAACTGTGTTCTTTTCAAAGTCAAAATCTTCCATTGTAAGAGCAAGCAGTTCACCTAATCTCATTCCCATCCAGTACAGTATTTCAAATGAATAAAATGAAACCGGCTTGTCAATTACCGCTTCTGAAAACTTCTTATATTCTTCAGTTGTCCAGAAAAGCATTTCCTTCTTTTCTTCTCTTCCCATATTTCCAGCCTGTCTTGCCGGATTTGATTTCAGATTTTAAAACCTGCGCGCATGATTGAATATCACACTTAAAATGTTGTGCATTGTCTTCTTGTAAGTCTGGGAATAACTCTTCCCATTCTCGTAACGGAATGCTACCATCTCATTCTGCCACTTGCGTACATCTCCCGGTGTAATCTCATTCATCTTAAGATTCTTAAAATATGGAAGTATCTTTGTATCCACAATGTGTTCTTTTGTAAGCCATGTGTTGAGTTTGACATAATTTTTCACATCCTCTGTATACAACTTCCAGAACTCTCCAAATGTCATATCCAGATTATTCTCCTGCCGTATTTTGTAATTACGCTCATAATCCAACGCTTCCCTTTTTGTTACAAATCCTCTCTTCTTTATCTGTTTATTTTCCCCAGTCCAGTCCTTACAATAGAATTTGACGAACCAGGTGCCTGTCTTACTGTCTTTATAAGCTGGCATATTCATCATCTCCTTCTTTCCATATGCAGAAGCAGATGTCTAAAACCATATAACTTTTGCACCTGCCTCTGTCTCAATTTTCTTACCTGTTGCTTATCCTGCATCACTCATACCATAAATGCGTTCTTCAAAATATTTTCTGCTTACTTTTCCACGGATAACAATGTAACCCTTCTTTTCAAGTTCACTGTTGATCTGTCTCATAAGCTTGTATGCTGCTGATCTTGAAATTCCAAGAATCTGCATCACATCTCCTACTTCTAAAAACTTTTCGGTCATGCCTTTCACCACCTTTCCTTTAAATATTTGTTTTGGCGTTTCTCCATACCAGTTCTGCTGATGTCACAACCAGCCTCCTTACCTAAGATAATCTCCTGTAATACCGCCCGCTCCTGCTCGAGGTACTCGGTCCGCTTGGGGGAGTGTCTACATTCGCTCGATTCCTATGAATGTCATGGCAAATGCCTGTTAGATTTCTGATACCGCTCATTCAGTTGTTTTTCAATACTATATTGATAGATAATTGAATTGATATTATTCTATACCGTATGGTATTGAATTGTCAAGATGTTTTTCTAATGTTCTCGTATAGAAAAACTTCCATTTTCATTTTTTCCGTGTTATACTGTCTTTAACAGTCCATCAGGGACAGATAAACGGAGGTAACTACACTATGACAATTGGTGAAAGAATAAAGAAAATACGGGTATTCCGTAAAATGACAATGGACGAGTTGGGCGGTGCACTTGGATTTGAGGGCAAAAATATGTCTGTCCGCATATCCCAGTATGAAACCGGTGCCCGCATTCCCGGTGAAGATATGATTCTAAAACTTGCTGATGCTTTGCACTGCAACTACAAGGCAATCTCTAATTACAGCCTTGGTGCTGCTGAAGATATCATTGAAACACTTTTCTGGCTTGAAGAAAGTGCCTCATCACTTCCTGCCCGTGGAAAAGGTACAAGATTCCCAGAGTACACAGATCCCGGCAACCTGATTCATCTTACTGCAATGGCTCCGGCAAAACCTTCCGAGGTTGCCAGACCAACTTACAACGAAGATGATTATGAAAGTGCAGGCTCACCTGTCGCATTAACTTTTGAATATGGATTGGTAAATGATTTCCTTTCGGAATGGTGTGAAATGAAAACGAAATTAAATAATGGAGAGATTTCTCCTAATGAATATTTTGAGTGGAAAATAACATGGCCTCAGGCATAAGGAGTTAAAATGAATAAGATTGCAATAAACACATTTGATGTTCGATTATCCTATCTTACTGAAAAAGAAATAGAACAATGGAATTCTCTAAACCAGCTTGCACGAACTCTTTGGTTTGAAAATACAATTAGCGGTCCAGATCTTGAATATTCTCGATTTTCTGTCGAAATATTCAAATTATATCCACATTACTGCACTTGGTCTCATGTGCCTCGTCAAAATGGTGGTTATGTTCTTCAAAACAATAGTCCAGATTCCACATTAACAATCAATGCTGATTTAATGAATGGTTGGTGGAATATTTTTAAAAGATTGACAAATGGAAAACTTACTAGCACAACTCGTTCAGCAAATACCTTTCAACTATACAAAGATTATTACCAACTACCCGATTCGGAGATTGCAAATACATTATCCAAAAACTTTGGGCATAATCAAGGAGTTTGGGATACTTTTTTGAAATATCTAAATCATGTTTACACTATAGGTAATCTTTCTCCTTCTGGTGCAAATCCCGGTGGCGGTTTAGATTTATGGGCGAATAAATTATCAAAATTAAAGCAACAATGGTTTGATCAAAACTCAGAAAATCGACAAGAAATATATAATAACCATAATTCCAATAATACTGTGCTAGCAAAATGGTCATCTCTTTTATGGCAATCATATAATTCATCAGATAATATTCAAAACTGGAAGTCATTTATAGATGACCATTTTCTCAACGAATATGTTGACTCAGATTACAAATTACCACCATTATATTTTGATTTATCTAATGATGATTCAATCATATCATTATTAGATAAACTAACTGAAATAATTACTAAACGAGGAACCGCTATTAGTAATAAGGCAAATAAGTCTATTTCTTTTGATTCTATTGAACACTATTCTATTATTTTTGAATAAAATCGTTTAGTACCAAAATAGTACCACAAGGCAAAAAACAAGCTCGCAAATGCCCATTTTACTAGGCTTTGCGAGCTTTTGAAAATTATTCAAACTCTACAAAGACTAACGCTTTTTGTTTAGGAATTATTCTCTGTAATGTTTCTCGTTCTTTTGATTATTTGATATATCCATATTATCCTGCCTATACGAGCTAATGTTATCATTTTGTTATCGGCATTGATAACACCTACTCGATAACTGTGGATAATAACTATATGTAGCATGTCAAATTATAAGCTATTTTGCTTAGAGATTCAACACAAAACTGAAATTTTACTTTTCCTTATATTCATCTGGTATTGCTATTTGAAATGTTTCACACAACAGCATCACATCATGCACATCATTTTTATCGTGTTCATATCCCAAATGAAGCATTACCTGACTCAATGGTTCAATACAAGAAACAGTTATATCTCCAACTTTTCCAATACCGGAAAAAGTTTTTGATGGAAATATATCTCCCTCATAAACAATTCCGTCATCTGTAAATTCAAAACAATGTAAATCAATGATTCTTTGTTTATCATCTTTCCAGACAGTATGACCATCCGTTGTATAATCAGTATTTACTTCCTCAAATCCATGCTGCTTAATCACATAAATATAATCATGATAATGTTTCAGTTCAACAAACAAATCAATATCATTGTGTATTCTTGATTCTCTTTTAAGAAGTGCATCAACACCCCATCCGCCATCTAAATATACTTTAATTTCGTTTTGCAAAGCATATTTTATAATTTCACATGCATCTTCTGTACGTACCATAATCTATCCTCCAAATTCAAATCTTTGTATGCTTTCCAACTCACTAAAAGCCTGAAATTTGTCAGTCTTTCATCCTTTTTGTTATCAATCACCAATTAGCTGTAATCCATTAGGATTTAGCTGATATATTTTATCGCACACCTCTTCAATATACTTTCTATCGTGAGAAATGCTAATGACAGCCCCCGGAAATTCTCGGAGCATTTTTCTTATTACCGGACCGGACAATGGTGAAAAATTTCTTGTCGGTTCATCCAGAATAAGAACATTTGCACCACTTAAGCTCATCCTCAAGAGAAGCACTTTCGCCTTTTGTCCGCCTGATAACTCCCGAATCGGATGCTCCATTTCATCTGGTGTGTATTTAAGTGAACCAAGGTATGTTCTAATTCTTGTACGCTCTTCTTTATCTCCTGTTTTATCAAGGTAATCAACCGGTGTAACATCCAAATCCAGCAGGTCTTCATAAGTTTGAGGCATATATTCTGCTTTAATGTCATTCCGATTTAGGAGTTCTTCCGCTATCTTTTTTAGAAGAGTCGTTTTTCCTGCCCCGTTGGCTCCTATCATACAGATTTTTTCTGAACCTTTTATTTTTAAATGAATTCCTTCTGCTAAAATTCTTTTGCCATCCGGAGTCACAAGCTTTGAAAGTTCATATTCTATGACCGTTTTTCCTGCGGGAATGTGTGAGTTTTCATCCCCTAATTTGACAAAGATTGCTTCTTCCTGTTCCGGCATCTGAGTCATATTTTCATCTTCTTTTTCAAATCTTCGTTCCATTGCCTTAACCGTATGCATTTTGTCCTTTAAGTTTTTGGCAACAGACGGTGCTTGTCTGGTACAACTTCTTAATGCACCTTGTACACTCTGCATAACTCTTTGATATTTTTCATCGCGAATCTTTTTCTCCCTACGGTCACTCAGTGCCCGCTGTTTTTGGATTTCAAATTTATGAAGCCGTTCTTCCACATAGCGTCTATAGGGAAGCTTTGCCACGGTATATCTCGCCTTTGTTTTTCGTATAATCTGCTCGATATGTATCACCATGTTGGCAGTACGCTCTATCAGCGTTTCATCGTGTGAAATAAAAAGCACAATGTGCTTCCAGTCATTTATGATTTTTTCCAGTAATGTAAGCGTCGCAATGTCGATGTCATTGGAAGGTTCGTCCAACAACAGCACAGAAACATCGCGAATGAAAAGCCTCATAAGTTGTGTCTTGACTTTTTCGCCTCCTGAAAGACTACCCATTGTCTGGTTACTGTAGAAAAAATCATTTTTCATTCCAAATTTTCCCGCAATAACAGACAATTCTTTAGGCGTTTTCTCCCAGAATATTTCCTCTTCAGAAAAATATTCGTATATTGTTTTTTCCTTATCTTCATCGAGCATCTCCTGCGGAAGATAACCAAGACGTTCGTGTCCCATTATCCTTTCCCCATCTGCTTCTATATAGTTTTCTACAAGCGACGGATTGTATATCCACTTCATTAATGTCGATTTCCCATTTCCCTCTTCTCCAATAATAACTGCCTTATCTCCATCATTTAGCACAAGGTTGAAATCATTAAGAATTATTCTCAGGTCTTTTTTATGTGTTAAATTTAATTTTTTTATCTGCAACATTAAAGTTTCTCCTTTTCGAAGTCTGAGCCAATTATTATTTTGAACACACAAAAACGAGTCTTTTTTGCATACGCAAAAATAGACTCGCTAAATAGCCCCTTATTTCTTTTCCAAAAGGAAAACAAAGGAAATGCCTCTTGCGATAATCCAACTTAAGCGTACACAAAACAAACCTATTCTCTACAGGCTCAATAACTATATGTGTCTTACTTAAATCAAATTATCTATTAATCATTTCCTCACCTTACACAAAATGTGCCTTTCTTTCTTCTAATGGCAATACTATCATACTGTATTTTTTGTGTCAATACATTTCACCTTATGGAAGTGCAAATTAAAATTTTCACTTCCTAATTATACATCCAACCATTACGAAATTCAATCTTTCACAACCTCTTTACAACCACAACCACAGCACTCCAGCAAACGCAGGAGCACCATACCGTAAAACGCTTATGTGTAAATCAACTCCGTTCCTACAACTTCCCTCACACAAGCCTGAATATTATTCATTCTTCCAATCCATTCGTAGGGATTATCTTTCTTTAATTGTTCCGTCACATCTTGTCTGTCGGCATATTCCTTTACCAGTCGAAGAAACATATCCTCTGCTTGCTTATCGACTTCTGCAAGATAACTATGCAGCTTTCCGCTTGTCAGCAGGTTCATATATAACACTTTATAGTGTTCCTTTAAATGCCTTGCATGTCGTTTCCCCCATAAACCAATCGGCTCTATTTCTTCTTCGGCTGGTACTGTGATGTTCGGCAATAAATAATCACCCACCTGTCTATAAGTTCCGCCCATTTCTTCAAAAATTGTCTTTGTCATTTTCCTTTTCCTCCTGTGATTTTTGTCTATCGTGATCGTGTATTATCACGCTTGCGACCTTTAACTGTTCTTGCCTGCTCCAACAAATCATCTATCTGTTTGCGACCAAAAACCTTACGGAGCAGGCTGTAATCTTTATTTTCTGCTTTTAGGATTTTGTTTTCTTCGGTCAATCTTTCATTGACTTTCTCCAAACGCTGATTGGTGCGGTATAACTGTGCATTCGCTGTATTCAGCCTATGATAGTTGTCCCACCCCTCAAAGCAGCGGGCAAGCACCGTTTTGACAAGTTGCTTCAATTTCCTTACAACCGGCTCTGCCATTTTGGTTTTATATGCCTTTGCAGTCATAAATTTCTCTGGTTCTGGCAACTGATATTTCGGTGCAGTATCAAGCTCTATTTCAAGATTTGACAGCTCGTCTTTTGCCTTATCATAGTTCAATACTCGTTCCGACAACACATCAAATTCAATCTGTTTCTGCTCGATTTTCGCACCTAATGCCGCCACTTCTTTTTCTCTTTCCTGCTTTTTATAATCCAAAACAGAAAGATGTTTTTCGTGTGTGCCTAAATGTTCCCACTCAATCCCATAACGTTCCATCACCGCCGCAAGCTGTTCTTTTTCGGACTGTATCCATTGCGACCACTCCGTATCGCCACGACTGCCGCCCTTAAAACCTTGCGTTGCAAGAGCCTGCTTTAGTGACACTCTTGTATCAAGTCCACGCTTGCTGCCTGTGGTAAAAGGTACAAAATCTATGTGCAGATGTGGTGTAGCTTCATCCATATGCAGATGAGCCGAGAACACCCGAAGCTGTGGATTTCGCTCCTGAAAACCCTGATAGTATTCATCTAAAATCTGCTTTGCCAGTTCTCCGTTTTCCGTATCGGCGTTCATATTTCCCTTACCGCCCACCTGTAAAATGATTTCGTGGAACGGTTTTTCCTGCTTGGAACTTCGGATTTTTTCATAATAATCTTTTATCTTTCGGTCTGACCTTATCTGCTTGGCATTGTATCTTTCCAATGCTTCATCAAACAATTCGTGATAAACTGTCTTTATATTTTCATTGCAGTAGTCGATATTGAGATGAGTACGAGTTCCGTCTACATTTTCTGCTCGGAACTTTCGGCTATTGTGATTGACCGAGCCTTTACCGACCATTGCACTTATCGTTCTCTGCATTTTTTCATCTCCCATCTGTAAATTTCAACATTCTCAGGTTTTGTTACTTTTGTCAAAAGTAACGCAAAAGCACTTTTGACGGGTACACCCATCAAAAATGCGACCTGTAAACAGGTTTTGCGTTCTCCGAAGGCTCTCCGAGGGGTGAGCGTGTGCCGGTGGCACACACGCCTGCGAACCGACCGAGCCAGCAGGCGAGACCAAAGAGCCGCCTTTGAAAAGGCACTCTCTGCACACTCCCCTAAACTTTATCCGGTGTCAAAGTGTGACGATGGTGACAATGTTTTTCACAGCGTGCTGCTCTCAAAAACATTGACACCTTTGACACCGTTTGTCACGCCGTCTGCTCGGTTTCTTTCCAAAGTGAAACCTTTCTTCCGTCGTGTGTGCGGCTGTTCTGATAACGGATACCGTAATCACGAAACAGCCTGCTTGCGTTGATACTGAGCCTTAAAGAAAGTACATTCGGCTTTATATCCACCGCAAGCCTTTCGCAAAGTTCCGAAGCAGTTCCTTCCCATCTGTCACTTTCCGAAAAGAGCGTATCCGCTATCTTCTCAAGCAGAGGTTCGGGCGGTTCTTTCCACATCTCCGTTTCCGATTTTGCAAAGTTCCACACCAATCGCTCGCTGTCCCTTACAAGATGGATTTTCATATCCTGCTGGTCTCTGCCAGCAACATCAAGTGTGGCATTGTTGGAAGTACGCTTGTCCTTACTGAGAACAAATGCACCGTCTGCCGCACCCATCAGACCATTCGTGCCTGAAATCATATCGAATATATCTTCCGATTTTTGTTTGCGTGTATGATGAACAATAAGCATTGAAACCTTGTAACTGTCTGCCAACGCTTTCAGCCTTGCCACAACATCATAATCACTTGCGTAGCTGTAATCTGCTCCGCCTGCTTCACGCACACGCTTTAAGGTGTCTATGATAATCAAGCCTGTGTCTGGGTGTTCCCTCATAAACCCTCTTATCTGTTCTTCCAGTCCGCCATTGACCGTTTTACATTCCGTTGCGAAATACAGATTGCCTGTCTCCTTTGCACCGAACATCTGAAACAATCGCTTCTGCAAACGTGGGTAATCATCTTCAAGGGCAAAATAAAGCACCGTTGCCTTACGCACCTTATACTCCCAAAGCGGTGTGCCTGTGCTGATATGATAGGCAAGCTGTGCCATCATAAAGCTCTTTCCCACTTTCGGGGAACCTACGAAAAGGTAAGTTCCCCTTTGGAGCAGACCGTCGATAAGTGGTGTCTGAACCTCAAACACCGTATCATACAGCGTTGTCATTGATACTGTTTTCAGATAGGAAGGGTCTAACTGTCTGAGTATTTCCCTTTGCATTTCTTCAAAAGATTGCTCGTACCCCTTGAAATCCGTATCCTGATTGACTATACTATTGTCAGTACATTTGGAAAGTGACTGTTCCGCATCTGTTGCCGCAGATACATTTGGAATAGTCATTTCTTTTTTATTCTCCATTCGCATCCTCTCCTTTCAAACCGCCGAGAATAATGGAAATCAGTTCTATTACACTCAGCAGTTCATCATCCACACCTTTTCCTGCTTCAATCCTTTTCAGTTCCGCAAGGACTGTGGCAAATTCCGTTTTCAACGCCTTATACACTCTCGGATTGCCCTGTACCACCACATCCTGATTTAAGCAACGGCGGTAACAATACTCCTGTTTTGGCAATCCTGATAGAGCTACAGCTCTGTTAATGAGTTCGTTTTCTTCGGGCGATACTCGAAACCCTACTGTGATATTCCTCCAACGATTTTTGTTATCTCTGTTCTTAGCTGACATTTTCAAAATCTCCTTTCCCTAAATCATCTAATTTTTCTGCCATCTCAATCTGCTTTGACGGAAAGAGGTGTGCGTACTGATAAGTAATATCAATACTTTCGTGACCAACTCGGTCAGCAATCGCCACCGCAGAAAAGCCCATATCAATCAAGAGTGAAATGTGGCTGTGACGGAGATCGTGAATGCGGATACGCTTCACGCCTGCCGCCTTTGCCCCTCTGTCCATCTCGTGATGAAGATAGCTTTTCGTCACCGTAAAGATACGGTCTTTCTTCTTCAATCCGTAAAGCATACCGAGATATTCTTTCATTTCCTCACACAGAAACTTCGGCATTTTAATCGTGCGGTTGCTCTTTTTCGTTTTCGGAGAAGTAATCACATCCTGCCCTTTCAAACGCTGATAGGATTTATTGATTGTGACTGTTTCCTTATCAAAGTTGAAATCTGCCGGAGTCAAAGCTAACAGCTCGCCCTCTCGGATACCGCACCAGTAAAGCATTTCAAACGCATAAAAGGAAACAGGCTTGTCCATCATCTCAAAAGAGAATTTCTTGTATTCTTCCTTTGTCCAGAACAGCATTTCCTTGTGTTCCTCACGTCCCATATTTCCCACCTTTGCCGCAGGATTGGAACGCAGTTCATAGTAGCGGACAGCGTGATTGAAAATGGCGGACAACTGATTGTGCAGCGTTTTCAGATACGTCTGTGAATAAGGCTTTTTCTTCTCATCACGATAGGCAAGCATTTCATTCTGCCAAGTAATAATCTCCTTTGTGGAAATCTCGCTGATTTTCAGTTTCCCGAAATACGGAAGTATCTTTGTGCGTATGATATGCTCTTTGGTAAGCCACGTGTTTTCCTTCAAACGGTTCTTCACATCATTGATATAAAGCTCCGTAAAGGCTTCAAAACTCATATCAAGGTCTGAAGAAGTCTGCAATTTGAACATTCTTTCCCATTCCTGTGCTTCTCGTTTGGTAGCAAAGCCACGCTTGCATTTCTGCTTGCGTTCCCCTTTCCAGTTCACATACCTTGCCATCACATACCAAGTACCGTTATCTTCATTCTTAAATACCGGCATTTACATTTCCCCCTTTCCTGCTCCGTAGAGCCTTTCGTAAAAATACTGGCGATTTACACGCCCTGCAATCGTAATAAAGCCCTTTGCTTTCAATTCCTCATTTAATTGTCTGATGAGTTTATATGCATAAGGTTTTGATACGTTTAGTTCCTGAGCCACATCTTCGGCTCGGATAAATCTGTTTTCCATATCCTTTTTCTTCCTTTCTTAAAATAATTTTTTGCTTGCCGCTTTCTCCGTGTTAAAGTTCCAACAGGCACTCCTGCTTGTCGGCAGGCGCTGTGCTGTCCCAATGCACCGCAGTACATCAGGCGCTCGCTCGTATAGGGGTTCCCGAAAAGTCGGAGACTTTTGGGGAAGAGGAGGAGCAGTGCAGCGAATGAGCTTTTGTGCTTGCACACAAGCGAACGATACGGAACTTGCTCCGACGAGGTCTTGGCGGTTTGGCTTTTCGGACGGTCATTCAGTTGTCGCATTAAGCATATTTGTTTAATTCGTAATTTATTTTACTAAACATATTTGCTATTGTCAAGTGGTTGCAAAGAAAATATTAAACATTTTTGTTTCGGTTTTTCTTGACTTCCACTAAACATTTCTGCTATACTTATTTCACTAAATATAAAAGGAGCGTATCATTATGGCTATCAGCGAAAGAATACATTTTTTCAGACTAATGCGTGGTATGACACAAAAGTATCTCGGTACAGCAATCGGTTTTCCAGAAAAGAGTGCTGATGTGCGTTTGGCACAGTACGAAACTGGTACACGCAAACCGAAAGCAGACCTTACAAATGCATTGGCACAGGTGCTTGATGTTTCTCCACAGGCTCTTGATGTTCCTGACATAGACAGCTATATCGGTCTTATGCACACTCTGTTTACCCTTGAAGATATTTACGGTCTTACTGTCAGTGAAGCAGACGGAGAGGTATGCTTAAAGGTCAACAAGGACAAAGGCAGAGAAGCATATGAACTCCTCAAAATGCTGTATGCTTGGAAAGAACAGGCAGACAAGCTATCTTCCGAAGAAATCAACAGAGAAGAATACGATAACTGGCGTTACCATTATCCAGAGTTCGACACCACACAGCGTTGGGCAAAAGTTCCATCACAGGAATTAAGTGACGCTCTCGTGGAAGCATTCAAAGACCACTTGAAAGATAAATAAGCACCTACAGGACCTGCCACTGGCAGCTCCCTACAGATGCTTTGGCAACGACAAAAAAGCCCTTAACTATGGTTATTAACCACAGCTAAGGGCTTAGTTTATAATATGGAATTTGTTCAGAGCCAAGCTCCGAACTTTAGTCTGCAAGCCACCTGTTAATTGTTCCGTTACCCATAAACCACTGGATAACAAGAATAATGGCACTTGCTATGACTGTTATCAATTTGTTATCAAAAGACTAATCGAAATCGCTGAAACCCGCATAAACACTGGCTTTTTTAAGCAACTCGATTTATTCAAACTCGATCGTTGCCGGTGGTTTTCCGGTGCAGTCGTACATGACTCGGTTGATGTGTTTTACTTCGTTTACAATTCTGCTCGTTGTTTTTCCGATGACATCCCACGGAATTTCTGCGCTTTCGGCTGTCATGAAATCGGTGGTGGTGACGGCGCGGAGGGCGATGGCGTAATCGTAGGTTCTTTCATCTCCCATGACTCCGACGGAGCGCATGTTGGTCAAGGCTGCGAAGTACTGGCCGATTTCGTGGGCGATTCCGGCTTTGTCGATTTCTTCGCGCCAGATCGCGTCGGCGTCCTGTACCATTTTGACTTTCTCGGCGGTTACTTCGCCGATGATACGGATGCCAAGTCCCGGGCCCGGGAATGGCTGACGGAATACGAGGTATTCCGGGATGCCGAGCTCAAGGCCGGCTTTTCTTACTTCGTCTTTGAAGAGGTTGCGCAGCGGCTCGATGATTTCTTTGAAATCTACGTAGTCCGGCAGTCCTCCGACGTTATGATGGGATTTGATGACGGTGGATTCTCCGCCGACGCCGCTCTCTACAACGTCTGGGTAGATGGTTCCCTGTACCAGGAAGTCTACAGCACCAATTTTCTTTGCTTCTTCTTCGAAGACGCGGATGAACTCTTCGCCGATGATTTTACGTTTTCTCTCCGGCTCTTCTACGCCTTTTAATTTTGCATAGAAACGCTCCTGTGCGTTAACGCGGATGAAATTCAGGTCGTATGGGCCGTCCGGTCCGAAGACTGCTTCTACTTCATCGCCCTCGTTTTTACGCAGCAGGCCGTGATCTACGAATACGCAGGTCAGCTGGTTTCCGACTGCTTTGGAAAGCATAACAGCTGCTACGGAGGAATCGACTCCGCCGGACAGTGCGCAGAGGACTTTTCCGTCGCCTACTTTTTCGCGGATAGCTTTGATGGATTCTTCTACGAAGGAGTCCATGTGCCAGTCGCCGGCGCAGCGGCAGACATTGTATACAAAGTTGGAAAGCATTTTCTTTCCTTCTTTGGTGTGCAGAACTTCTGGATGAAACTGGGTTGCATAGAGGTTTTTCTCTACGTTTGCAACGGCTGCTACCGGACAGTCATCCGTATGGGCGATGATTTCGAATCCCGGAGCTGCTTTGGAGATGTAGTCGTTGTGGCTCATCCAGCAGATGGTTTTTTCGGATACGTTCTCAAACAGTGCGGAACTGGTATCTACAGTTACCTCAATTTTTCCATATTCTCTGACCGGTGCTACTTCTACTTTTCCGCCGAGCAGATGCATCATCAGCTGTGATCCGTAGCAGATGCCGAGGATCGGGATTCCAAGTTCAAAAATTTCTTTTGTATAAGTCGGGGAATCCGGCAGATATGCGCTGTTCGGGCCGCCGGTGAAGATAATACCTTTCGGCTGAATTTCTTTGATCTTTTCGATGTCTGTTTTGTAAGAATAAATCTCACAGTAAACGTTGCACTCACGTACACGTCTTGCAATTAACTGATTGTACTGACCGCCAAAATCAAGTACGATAACCGTTTCTCTTTTCAAGAACGTTCCCTCCTGTTTTTTCTTCTGTGCATGATGAACTACATGCGTTTTTTGGGTTTGATGCTAATTATAGTAAAGAAACCGTAAAATTTCAACCCCCGAAGTACAGGAATCGTGTTCTTTTCGCTGTACTTCGGAGGTTTTTCTTTTTTTTCGGGTCCTTATTCTCCGATGGTGATGGTGTAGCCTGCCTGGAAGGTTTCCCCGGCTTTCAGGTGCTGTTCGCCGTATTTGTCTTTTAATTCGCCGTCAAAGCCGACGTTGTCGCAGCGGCCGATCCATGGCTCGAGGCACACGAACGGGGCATCTGCTTTTGGCTTGGACCATACGCCGACGCTCGGGAAGCCTTTGCAGGTGAGAGTGACGTACGGTTTTCCATCCACTTCTACGCCGACGCGCTCGACCTGGGTATTGTCGAAGATCAGGGCGTCCTCGTCGAAAAGGGTTCTGGTGTACGGGATTCTGCCGTCCTGAAGTTTCAGTTTTCTCGGATGTGCGGCATCGACGCCTGCTGTTTCCGGGTCGATCAGGACGTATTCGAGTTCGGTCTCGGTGTGGTTTTCCAGGCCTTTGTTGAAGACGATGTCATACTGTTCCGGAATCATGAATGCAGGATGTCCGCCGACGGAGAAGTACATGTCATCATCACCGGTGTTTTCTACGTTCCAGGTTATGGTCAGGGTTCTGCCGGAGAGTTCCTGGGTTACGGTGAAGGCAAAATCGAACGGGTAGACTTTTTGGGTTTCTTCGGTCGATACCAGGCGGTGTACGGTTTTGTTTTCGGTGTTTTCGATGCACTCGAATTCGTTGTCGCGGGCGAAGCCATGCTGACCCATCGGGTATTTGACTCCTTTATGGGTGTAGAAGCCACCGTTTACTTTTCCGACGAACGGGAACAGGACCGGTGCGTGGCGGTTCCAGAAGGCCGGATCGCCGATCCAGACTGCCTCACGGTCTGCCGCTTTGTCATAGATGCTGCTAAGTTCTGCGCCGTGATCGCTGATCTGCACGCGCAGGTTTTCGTTTTCCATGGTTCTCATGTTTTGATATCCCCCTGTGTTATTTTTTATGGTTTATTCTGGATAGACGAGACGGGAATCATCAATTCCGTACAGGACTTCATCCAGGTATTTTTTGCCGAGGTAGTTGGCCATGGAGAGGTTCATGTCCAGGTAGTTTCCGCAGTCTTTCGGAGATGCGCCCGGAACTTCGCCTTTAAAATCGCGGATGAATTCATACATTTCGGTGACGAGCGGGACGATGTCTCTGGAGGTGTAGTCTCCTGCCAGCAGCAGGTAGAAACCGGTGCGGCAGCCCATTGGACCGAAGTATACGGTTTTGTCTTTCCACTGCTCATGGTTACGGAGGAAGGTGGCTCCGAGGTGCTCGATGGTGTGGACTTCAGCGGTGTTCATGACGGGCTCATCGTTTGGGGAGGTCATTCTCAGGTCGAAGGTGGTGATGATGCTGTCACCCACATGATCTTTTCTTGAAACGTAGACGCCTGGTTTAAGTTTGATATGGTCGATCGTAAAGCTTGCAATTTTTTCCATGACTGGTATTTTCCTTTCTTTCTGTCCTTTAATAGCTGCGGAGTTCATCATCGGTATCCGCAGTGTTTTCGATGGATTTGATGATGAGATCATAACTATAGGCATCGCTTACTTTTACAGTGACGCGGTCGCCGACTTTATGACCCAGAATGGCTTTTCCTAATGGCGAGTCGATACTGACGTATCCTTTGAGAGAATTACCACGAACGGTGGTGACAAGTTTGTAGGTTTCTGTCTCATCATCTTCTTCGATGTAAACCTGGACGGTATTGTTGATGCCGACTTCGTCGTCCTTTGAGGTATCTGAAATAACGTGAGCGGTTTTGATCATTTTTTCCAGATAGCGGATGCGGCTTTCGTTGCGGTTTTTGTCCTGTTTGGCAGCTTTGTATTCAAAGTTTTCGCTGAGATCGCCCTGGGCACGGGCTTCTTTTACAGCCTCGAGTTCTTTTGGACGGACAACCAGTTTGCGGTAGTCGATTTCTTCCTGCATTTTTTTAATATCGTTTTCGGTCAGTTTATCATACATGATTTTTCTACCTCTTTTCTTGTGAGGTTATTTTAGCACAGAATACGGTAAATTGGAAGTAGGAAGACAGCCACGGTAGAATCACTTTCTTACGCACCGGAACAGCAAATGTTCCGGTGCTGAATGAACTATAACGGTTCACTCAGCCGTGTTGCTTGGTTTTGAAGGCGGAATTCCTTTGTTGTCGCTGTTATTTGGCATTTTTCCACCTTCGGGATCGCTCATCGTTTTAACAGACCGGGTTCCGGCGGTGGTGATGATGTCCGTGAGGGTGATCTCTTCGTTGTCGGTACCGGCAGCCAGAGTATACGTTGCGCCCAGTTTCATTTCTGGGCAGGTCAAAACGATGCTGGCGTAGGCTTTTTCGGGTGTGACCGTGAAGAGGGCACTTCCATCGCTGTCTGTCAGTGTGATGGCAGTGTCAGCGGACTGGGTTTCCGTACAGTAATAGGTGATAACGGGCTGGGTGGAAGCTTCGTCGAAGCTTTCCGTCATGCCGGCACTGCCGATAGCAGCTAAGGTTCCGCCGGTCACAATTGCACTTCCGTCGTAATCGAGGGCACTGTCACCATCGCTGGTCGGCCCGTACACGATCGTGGTTCCGCCGGTCACGAGAAGACCGCCGTTGGAATCAAGACCATCACCATCGGCAGATACGGTCAGGGTTCCGCCGGTAATTTTAATGTAAAGCTCAGAGTTTCCCCCGCCGCCAGGGCCTCCCTGCATCATCTGTGGAGCATCGCCGTCAGAAGGAGCATCCCCCGGATCGAAGTCCTGCGGCGCATTTCCGCCAGACGGAGCGTTCTCCGGATCGAAGTCCTGCGATGGCTGCATATCGCTGCCGTTTTCTGTATCAGGCGGCATTTGCGGAGGTTCCTTTCCGTCTGCCGCACCGGATATGCTGCTATCATCACCGGAGTTTACGGCAGCACTGCTATCGTTGTTTGCGCTTGCGGCATTGCTGTCATCGTCACCGGAACCGGCAGCATTGGCGCCATCGTCGCTGGCGTTTATGGTAATGTCACCGCCGTTGACCACGACACGTTTTCCTTCCAGGCCTTCGTTGCTTTTTTCAACAAGGATCGTTCCGCCATGAATGACGGTGTCGAGATCCGCATGGAAACCGTCATCACCGGAGTTTACGGTGATGGTTCCGTCATCGACAACAATGCTGCCGGTTGCATGGAAGCCGTCCTGTTCCGCCTCGATCGTAAAAATTCCACCGGCAATATAGATATTTCCAAGCTCTGCGTCATCCGTATTCTTCGCTTTGACCGCACTGTTTGCAGCATCAATGTCAAAGCTTCCGTTCAGAATTTTAATCTGATCTTTGGCTGTGATCCCGTTGTCCGCAGCGGCGATTTTGTAGGTTCCGCCGGTAATCACAAGGTCATCTTTGGATACAATCCCGTGCTTGTAGTCTGCCTCGATGGTCAGACTTCCTGTCCCGTTGCAGACAAGATTTGATTTGGAGAAGATAACGCCGTCTACCGTGTTGTCGTCAATCTGAGTGTACTCGTTTCCACCGCCAAGCGTGTTGCTGCTGTTTTCAGCAAGCGTGATGAAAACTTTGTCCGCTTCGCGAACGTAGATGGCAGCATTCGTCTCACAGTTGATATGGACTCCATCGAGTACGATCTGAACCTTGTCGGAATCGGATGCGTCTACGATAATCTGGCCATCCTCAAGTGTTCCGCTTACGATGTAAACGCCTTCTTCCGTGATGGTAATTGTGCTGCCATCTGCTTTGACTCCGCTGCCGGAGACGGTAGCTGTCGTCTTATTAAGTGTAATTTTTACGGCTTCCGACGCTTTGTAGCTTCCGCTCTTCTCACGGTCTGTGAATTCGGTGTCGATAGTGGATTCGGTCAGTTCCAGGTCAAAATTAATATCGGAAGCACTTTCCATTGCATTTTCCGAATCTGTGCTCTCTGATGTGGTATCCGCGTTGTCGGCAGATGTTTCGCCGGTTGACTCTGTACGGGCAGATTCGGCATTTACAGAGCTGGAAGATGTCACTGCTGTGCCGCATCCGCCGAAGGCCAGCGATGATGCAAGAAGCAGGCTGACGACTGCGCCGGTCTCTTTTTTTCTGTTTTTTTTCTTTCTGTTTCGATTCATTATAATTCCTCCCTTCCGGTCTGCGCACGACTGCACAGGATTTCAAGGTTTCCGTTTCTGCGGCGGAGCTGGTCAATCATGTTTTTCTCTTCGCCTTCCTCGCGGAATACGATGCGATACTCCAGCTTGAAAAGACTTCCCATATTCGTGGTTTTTACCTGTACAAGCTCGCAACGGGTCAGATACCTGGCAAAGATATCGTCAAAAACACTGGTATAATCAAGGGACTCCGGTTCCAAGATTTCCATTGACGAGCATGATCACCATCTGTACGATCACAGGCATCAGAACAAGTGTGACAGCAAAGCTTTTGGTGCATTCGCTTTTGTACCTGTAAACAGCAGCGATCAACAGTCCCAGAATCAGAGACACTGCTGTGCAGGCAAGGAACTGACCAAAGGTGAAGGCGGCGGTTGTTTCTGTAAAAACAGAACTGAATATTGTGTTAAGCATAGCAAATTCCTCCCAGAATTTTTTTATTTTCTTGTCTATTCAGAGCCCCATCTCGATTCCGCTTACGCTACATCGCGATGTTGCTTCTCGCCATATGAAGTTCCAGAAAAACCGCTCATTCATGCAAGCATGATTCGCGATTTTTCTTCTATTTTGCATGGCTCTGAATAGTTACATTTTCTTTTTTTGTGAAGCAGATTATGTTTGAAAAAGGCTTTTCGCAAGCTGTGAGTCCACCCACTGCTTCTTGCTTTTCGCAATGGCCGCAGAGGACTTACCTGATTCAGCTAACGGAATGCTGTTTTTGATACGGTTTGCCGGATATCTGTGAATGGTATGAAAGCTTTTTCTTCTTTTTCTTCTGATGCTTTCTGATTTTCAATCTGATAGGCAAAGCCGTATTTAGAAAATGATGCCGGATAGATTGCAAGATCATCCAGAATTTTGCTGAACCATAGGGGCACAGCACCTGGTGATTTCACCTCCATGAGATACCAGCCTGGTTCTAAAAGCCTGGTTCCTTCCGTTGGACCGTCAAGACACAGATTGTCGGTACGCCATCGGATATTGGTGTCGAAGGTAACACGAAAGTTCCTGTCTTCCGTGCCGAAGCAGGCGATGCGGTCGTAGGCGATGTACATAGCGGGAGCAAGCCCCCGGTAGTAGTTGCGAAACCAGGTGATTTCGTGGAGAATCTGGCTGTCGAAGCCCGGTTCTGATTTTCCCGCAAGATAGGGAACCGCTTCTGATAATATCATGCGCTCGCGGCGTTTGTAGACGATTCCTTCATATTTTTTCTTTAGTTCTACGTATATGGGGCTGGTCTCTTTGGCCGGACCATAACTGCGGAGTCGCAGTTTTTCTTTGTAGACGGGTTTTTCCAGCGAACGGCGGATGAGCTGGTGATCCGGGGTATCGTAATAGAGGCTGCAGATGGTATCAAGGCCGTATTCATCCATCTGCAGATGACCCGGAAGGCTCTTGCGAAGCTTGCGAGCCATGATCGGGGAAAGCATGTATTTTGTTTCATACCGTTGGAAGGTCATGGGAATCTGTTGGCTTTGCATCATAATCGATTGATCCTTTCGTTTGATTTACTTCCGGAAATGTTTTTTACATTTTTAAGTATAATGAGGAAACTTTAAAGGAACCTTAAAGAATGGACGGAAAATGTGAAAGGTTTGTGAAAAGACGGACCTCTGTAATCCGGATCGCTTTTTGAATACCATATAAAAAAAGAAAGAGCCCTTTTCCGGACAAATTCGTTGGAAGCGGATTTGTTCGGAACGGACTCTTGCAGCCGATATGCAACGTCATGAAACATATAAAATAGGAAAAGCGTCAAAAATCATCTTGGCCAGCGCTCTTTTCTGGACATGAGTGGCGCGAATGGTACATGAGGATGCGTCTGGTACCAGTAAGCTGTGGTAGCGACATCATCCTGACGTTCAAAGAGGCCTCCGTGACTGACACCAATCTGCTGCAAGGTTACCTTAAGATCCTTCTCAAAAAGGATGGGATCAAGAAGATGCCAGCGGTAGAAGCTGCGCTGTGGCATCTGATCATCATTGTGGTAATCATTATGAAGGAAGGTATCGTGGGTAGAGTAGTAAGGATATCCAAGATACGGAGTGCAGTACTGATTTTCAACGGTTTGGCCATTTTGCTGTGTTGCAAAGCTCCAGGCACCACCGAAGTAATCTTCTGTTCCGGTTCCGCAGATGGTTGGATAATCCTTGTCTCCATCGATGTAGAATTTCATCTCACCTTCTCCGTACCAGTAGCGTTCGAGGCTGGTAAGTGCAAGATACGTTCCAACGTACTGGCCTTTCCCTTTGATGTTGTCGAGGACAACGTAGTCTTTTGCCTTTTCCGTTATGCGCTGACGACGCCACTGGGCATGGAAATAGGCAGCATCCTCCGGAACCGTTGTCAGGCAATAGTCGATCTGATAAAAGAAGGCCGGAATCGGCTCATCACACTGATTTTCAATGGTAATACGGGCGTTTTTACGGAACGGCATCGGGAAATAGCTGTTGAAACCACGGGTCGGATTGACAGCAATCGGGACTGAGTTTACCTGGTAGGAAACACCGAAGCCGCAGCAGAAGAAATCGCCAAGCGGGCATTCCACGGATGGATCTTCTTCGTCATCCCAGTACATGCGCAGAACAAGATCCCGCAGAACATAACGGTTACGTTCACTGGTACGGTCTGTGACGGTGATCCAGATGTGCTGAATGATGCCTTCTCCCTGGATCTCACCAAGTGTTACGGTCTCTCCTGCTTCTATTTTCGGGATACACGGGGAACCTTTTCTGGACGGACCAAGATCGCTGGATGCCATGCCGCCTTTTCCTTTTTCTCCATTCCGGTTTTCCCAGTTGATGGAACGGGACTGTCCGTTTTTCAGCCGGAAAATATTCTGTAAACCACAATCAAACATCATATATTCCTCCTTTTGTTTTCTTTTGTTTTCTGTTGTTTTTTCTCTCTTGGAAGCTTTTGATTTCTGCTTTTTTGTGTGTCTGCCTTTCCTGCCCTGCCGTCATTTTTCTGTTTTTCCGGAATTTTGTTTCTTTCATCCTTTTGCCGGAAAGACTGCTTTAAAACAGATGCCATCTCGTGTCCGCTCTGCGGTGATTTTTCCCTTATGTGCCTTTACAATTGCAGCTGCCACGGAAAGGCCGATTCCATAGCCGCCGCTTTCCCTGGCCCGCGACGCATCCGCACGGTAGAAGCGGTCAAAGAGGCGGTTGAGATCACCTTCCGGCAGGGTATCGCAGGTATTCTGCACCGAAAATTCTGCTTTTTTGCCGTTTTTTCGCCAGAAAATGTGGATTTTTCCACCCTCCGGAGTGTATTTAACGGCGTTATCCACAAGAAGAGAAACGAGCTGGTGAATTCTTGCGGCATCCCCTTCCATATGGACTTCTTCTGCAATATCGCTCTGCAACGCGATCTGTTTCGTAACCGCAGAGGCTTCAATGGACGTTACGGCATCCATGATGGTTTCTGACGCATTCCATGTTTTCAGCTCCAGTTCTCCGCCACCTTCCTCCATTTTGCAAGCGTCAGAAGCTGTGTTACAAGACTGTTCAGACGCTCAATCTGGTGATGAATGCTCTCCGTCCACTCGCTTAAGACCTCCAGCCCGCTTTTTCCCGGCATCATAATATCCAGGATCATGCCGTCATAGTTTCCGCCCTCTGCCCAGTCCGCAGCATCAATTCCATTATAAACAACATCTACAGAATAATGGTTATGTGTAAACACTGCTTCCAGCGCGTGCGCCATCTCTTTTTCATCTTCTGCCAGCAGCAGTCTCATATCGGTTCTCCTTATTTTGGTAATTTTCAGGATTCTCCGCCGGCGGCGGGTCGCTTCAGCGACATAATTCCCCCTCCGCCGCAGCGCGATCCTGCCCGGAGGGCTTTTTGAATTTACAGAAAAATTCAAAAACATCCGGCCGGCACTTTTGCATGGGTGCTCGCAGCCGGATGTTCGGTTTGCATTCATTTTCTTTTTTTCTCTGCCCGTCTCCGCAGCAGCTCTTTTGCGCCTGCGTACAACAGAAAATATACCGTCAGAATCATGACAACTACAATCCTGTTATCTTTCAGGCTGAAAAAAGAGGTCACATTGACTGCCGCCAGAAACAGCAGCAGTGACACACTGAGATCAATTTTTTCTTTTCTGTCGGCCAGCACCATTCCTGCGGCCGCCAGAACCAGAAGAACGGCAATTCTTGCAATCAGATTTGCCATTTTGACGCCTCCTTACTGTTTCCGGAAAGTAATTTCCCCGGTTTTATCATCCATACCATCGACGATGGCAAGAGATTCCAGATGAATGCCGCGGTCACGCAGCAGTTTTCCTCCGATCTGGAACCCTTTTTCGATGACAACGCCTGCTCCTACGAGCTCTGCACCGGAATCCTGTACCAGGGTTGCCAGTCCTTCCAGCGCTTTTCCGTTTGCCAGGAAATCATCGATCAGGAGAACTTTGTCTCCTTTTCCCAGAAATTCTTTGGAAACAATGATATCATAAACTCTTCCATGGGTGAAAGATTCTACTTTTGTGGTATAAACATCTCCGGCGATATTTTTGGTCTGTGTTTTCTTTGCAAACACAACCGGAACATTAAAAATTTCAGCCACAACACAGGCAATTCCGATTCCAGATGCCTCGATGGTCAGGATTTTCGTGATCTCCTCTCCCGCAAAACGACGCTGAAACTCTTTTCCGATTTCCCGGAACAGATTGACGTCCATCTGATGATTTAAAAAGCTGTCCACCTTCAGGACATTTCCCTCGCGTACTTTTCCGTCTTTGCGGATTCTGTCTTCCAATAACTGCATTTTTTTGAAGCCTCCCGAATTTTTATTATACCCATTGTACTTACTTCTCACTGGAAATGCAAGTCCAAATCCATCAAATTTCGCACTGTCTCAAATTTTATTCATGGCAGCCGCCGGTGTCTCTGCATCAGAGATCCTCTTTCCGGTCCAGATCCTTTAATTCCCACGCGGCTTCGACCCGGAACGGAATTACCGATTCCCAGTGCCGTTTCAGCACCTTTTTTCCGCCGCGGTCGCCGGAAAGTTCTTTTAGTTCTGAAAAATAAGGTTTTGAGAACCACGCCGGATTGCCGCTCTCGCCGCCGCAGAAAACGCAGCCAAGTGGAGCCTTCTGCATCTCCATGGATTCCAGAAAGCGCTCCGCCGTCTCTTCCTTCAGGTACGGCTGATCCGCCACAAAACACGCACAGGCATCGGCATTTTGCTTCTCCGCCGCCTCGATTCCCGCGCGGATTGTATAGGAAATTCCTTTTTCGCTGTCCGGCGAAAACACCGTCTGCAGACGCCCGGCTTTTACCAGCGGCGCAAGCTCCTCCAGAATCCTTTCATACTGCGTCACAACCAGCAGTTCCCAGTTCTCATGCCTTCCGGCAATTTGGGCCAGCCGGTCCAGCAGATGGCGGTACACCGCCTTTCCATCCAGCGGATAGAGCAGCTTATTTTCCCCGAACCGTCTGCTGTTCCCGGCTGCCAGATAAAGTATCGTTACTCGCATTCTTTTTCCGCAATTCCCATTGCAATCTGCTCGCTCGTGATCGGCAGTTCGCGGAACCACAGACCCGTCGCATTGTAGATTGCATGTGCCAGCGCCGGAGCCGGTGTGTTGATGACGATCTCGCCGATCGATTTTGCACCGAACGGACCGGTCGGCTCGTAGCTGCTCCGAAACTCGACGCGCAGCCTGCCCATATCGAGGCGGGTCGGCACTTTATACTGCATAAACGAATTATTGATCATCTGACCCTTGTCCGTGTACTGGATATTTTCAAACAGCGTCATGCCGATGCCCTGCACCAGACCGCCCTCGACCTGTACGCGCGCAAGGTTCGGGTTGATGACGGTTCCGCAGTCGACAACGGCGGCATAATCGAGAATCTTGACCTCGCCGGTCTCTTTATCCAGCTCGATCTCGACCGCACCAGCCATATAAGGCGGCGGCGATACCGGAGAGCAGTTGCTTTCCGTCGCTTCCAGCGCGATGCCGTTATTGCACATGGCCGCTGTTGCGATTTCTTCCATCGTCATGCTGCTTCCGCTCTTTTCATGCACGACGCCGGTACCGGTAAATTCTGTCTCATCTTTCGGCACGTTCATCCGCTCTGCCGCCAGGGCACAGATTCGTTTCCGAAGCGTCATGCAGGCTTTTTCCACCGCTTTTCCGGTAATATACGTCGTACTCGATGCATAGGAACCGGAGTCATACGGGGACGTATCAGTATCTGCGCCGACAACGGTAATGTCATCCACATCACACTCCAGACACTCTGCCGCCATCTGGGACAGAATCGTATCGCAGCCGGTTCCCATATCGGCCGCTGCGATCAGCATCGTATAGCCGCCGTCGTCGTTGACTTTGATCGTTGCCGATCCGACATCGAGATTGGAAATACAGGAGCCCTGCATCGCCATCGCAATGCCGACGCTGCGCACCTTTCCATTTCCCATATCACGGCACGGATATTTCTCATCCCAGCCGATCATCTCTTTCGCACGCTCCACGCACTGGTCAAGCGCACAGCTGTTTGCCGTTTCGCCATAGTAAGCCGGCATGAACTGTCCCTCACGGACCATATTCTGCTCCCGGATCCGGATCGGATCGATGCCAAGACGCGCTGCCATCTCACTGACAGCAGATTCTACGGCAAAGATACCCTGCGTCGCACCGTATCCGCGGTAAGCACCGGCTGACATTACGTTGGAATACACAACATCATACGCAAACCGGTAAGCCTCAAGAGATCCATACATCGGAATCGATTTGTGGCCGGAAAGGCCGACCGTTGTCGGTCCATGCTCGCCGTATGCACCCGTGTTGGAAAGTGTATACAGATCGATCGCACGGATTCTTCCGTCCTTCATCGCACCGAGGCGGATCGTTACTTCCATCTCATGGCGCGGTGTGGATGCTGTCTGGGACTCTTCTCTCGTAAAGATCATTTTCGACGGTTTTCCGGTTTTCCAGGTTACAAACGCCGGGAAAATTTCGGCAACCACCGTCTGCTTCGCTCCGAATCCGCCGCCGATTCTCGGCTTGGAAACACGGATCTTCGATTTCGGAATGCCGAGTGCATTGGACAGAATGCGGCGCGCATGGTAAACGATCTGGGTCGAGCTCAGCACATTCAGCCGTCCGTAGGTATCCATAAAGCAGTATGTCCGGAACGTCTCCATCATCGCCTGCTGGGCTGCGCGTACATGATACGTATGCTCTACGACCTCATCGCACTCTGCGAGCACGGCTTCCACATCTCCGTTGTGATCTTCCGCACTTGCACAGAGATTTCTCTGATTGTCCGCACCGACCGGACAGAGCGATTTCCAGCTTTCCTCCGGATGCACCAGCAGTTCATTATCCTTGGACTGATGAAAATCCAGAATGGCCGGAAGCACTTCGTACTCTACTTTCAGGAGCTTCCGCGCACGGTCCACGCATTTTTCATCTTTTCCGGCAATAATCGCCACCGGATCTCCCACGTAGCGCACATGCTGATCGAGGATCAGACGGTCATACGGGCTTGGTTCCGGGTAGGTCTGTCCTGCCATTGTAAAACGCTGTTTCGGCACATCCTCCCAGGTATAAATCGCCTCAATGCCCGGAACACGCTCTGCTGCCGTCTTTTTCACGGATTTTACGATTGCATTGGCATGCGGACTCCGCAGTACCTTGACAATCAGACAATCCTTCGGCGCCAGATCATCTACATAAACCGGCTTTCCGGTTACCAGCGCGAGGGCATCCTTTTTGATCACCGGCTTATTCACACTGCAGAGCTGATCGGTTCTTCCCGACCAGTCCGGTTCATAGATATGATTTTCTCTGCTCATGACGCACCTCCCTGCTGCTTTTTCCAGGCAAGGAAATTCAAAATTCCCCGAAGCTGTCCTTCATATCCGGAACAGCGGCAGAGATTTCCCGCCAGATATTCTTTAATTTCTTCCTCACTCGGATCCGGATTTTCCCGGAACAGCGCAATCGCATTCATAATCATCCCCGGATTGCAGAACCCGCACTGCTCGGCGCCCTGTCCGGCAATAAAGGAACCAAATTCTTCTGCTTCCTCCTGCAGGCCTTCCAGCGTATCCACCTTACATCCATTCGCCCGCGCCGCAAGCACCGAACACGACAGCACCGGTTTTCCCTCCAGAAAAACCGTACACAGCCCGCAGTTCGACGTCTCACAGCCGCGCTTCACACTGTAGCATCCCTGGCTTCTCACAAAATCGATCAGGAGCATGTCTGCATCAATTTCCGCTTCCGTCTTCTTTCCATTTAAGATCATCGAAATCTTCATCACTGCTCCTCCTTCTTCTGAATTTCTTCCATACATCTGCGCAGCAGCACCCGTCCCAGATGATGACGATACTCTGCACTTCCGCGCATATTACTGCCATACGTAAACTGATCAGAAATCTCCGAAGCCGCCGCCTTCAGCTCCTCCGCAGATGCCTTTCCAGCCGCCAGCTTTTCCGCCAGCTCCGCCGGAAGCTCTACACGTGCCGCCTTCGCCGGTCTTGCCCCAAGCACCGCACATCCTTTTCCGTCTTCCACCCGCACCGCACACGTCAGCACCGGGAAATCCGTTCTGGAATTTCGATGACTCTGATAAACCGTAACACCCTCATGCTTCTTCACAATCAGCCTTACCAGCACATCCCTGTCTCTCTTTGAACAGGCAAACTCCGCCAGCGGCATCCGTCCCGCATGAACCAGCTCCACCTCCGTATCCAGCGCCAGAAACAGCGTCAGCACATCCGAAAATCCAAATCTGCCGAAAATACTGCCTCCCACCGTAGCCAGATTCCGGAACTGCACCCCGACAATACTCCGCACACTCTCCCGTGCCGCACCGTCGGTATAAGCATTCAGCCCCTCATGCTCCTCCATCTGCCGCAGCGTTACCATACATCCAATCGAAAACTCCTCCTCGGACTCTTCAATCTGATCCAGTCCCAGCCCGGACAAATCAATCGCCGTCTGCACCTGCCTCTGCCCCATCTTCGTCCAGAGCATCCCACCCAGGATACAGGCGCTTCTCTTCTGATTCAGCTCATACGCCTCCTCCAGCGACCCCACCCGGACATAATCCTTAATCTTAATCATACTTACCCTATATCCTCCATTTTTACTCAATATAGAAGCCCATATATTTAATATTATACCCGACCTGCTCCCCCCTTTCAACTTTTTTCTATTTTTTTCAAAAAAACCCTTGCATTTTCCCTCCACATCCAGTATAATCATTCAATGTCGGAAGTCATTCTGACACAAAACAAAATACATGGACGGATTCCCGAGTGGCCAAAGGGGACAGACTGTAAATCTGCTGCAAATTGCTTCGATGGTTCGAATCCATCTCCGTCCATATGCCGCAGTGGCGGAACTGGCAGACGCCCGGGACTTAAAATCCCGTGGGTAGTGATACCCGTACCGGTTCGATCCCGGTTTGCGGCACGATTAAGAGCTCTGATTCATACGAATCGGAGCTCTTTTTCCATTTCTATTTTTCAATCTCCCGTCCCCACTACCAGCCTCGCATCTATGCAGTACCACTCCCGATAACGGCAGCAAATCCATCTCCAGTATGCCCGCCGGTGCCTCGATTTCTTTCTCCTCCGAAGAAAATCCCACCGCATCCGTCGCAAACACCTGCGTCAGCTTCGCCACCGAACTCCGGTTAATCCCGGTAAGCCACACCGGAATCTCCACATGCACCCTCTCATTCCGGTTATTAATTATCACAATCACCTGCTCCTCCTGATTAAACCGTCCATAAGAAAGCACATTATAATCATGGTACAAAAATTTCAGCGATCCCATCGCCAGCACCGGAAATCTCCGATGCACCGCAATCATTTCTTTATAGAATCGGATCAGCTCCTGATCCTCCTGTCCCCAGGGATACGTCCTCCGGTTATCCGGATCCGTAAACCCAACCTGGCCGGCCTCATCCCCATAATACAGCGTCGGCGCCCCCGGCCACGTCATCTGAATCACAACCGCCTCGCGCAGCACCGCCTTATTCGTATTCTCCGCAGCCGCATACGGCCCAACATTCGCCACACGCCCCACACGATGATTCGTTCTCGTGAGGAACCGTGAATGATCATGATTATCCAGCTCATTCATCGCCGTATACAGCGAAGGCGCATAAAACGCCGGCATATGATACGTCATCGCCCCGATAAAACTCTCACTGTTTCCGAGAAGCCCCTGGTTAAACTCATCACTGTGCTTCTCCATACCCGTGAGGAACCAGGAAACCGGCTCCATAAACGCATCATAGTTCATCACCGTATCCCACTCGTCGCCCTGCAGCCAGCTCATCGCATCGCCGTAGTGCTCCGCCAGAATAATCGCCTCCGGATTCGCCTCCTTCACAACGCGCCGGAACTTCTTCCAGAACTTGTGGTTAAACTCCGGGCTGTGTCCTAAGTCAGCGGCCACATCCAGCCGCCAGCCGTCCGCATTAAACGGCGGAGAAACCCACTTCGCGCCGATGCGCATAATATCCTCCATCAGCTTCTCCGAACCCTCGTAGTTCAGCTTCGGCAGCGTATCATGGCCCCACCAGCCGTCATAAAACTCATTGTACGGCCAGTTATGCTCATTATAAAACTTAAAAAACGTGTGATACGGACTGTCCTGCGCCACATACGCGCCCGGCTCATAGCCCTTTCCGGCCTCGTAAATCCGCTCGCGGTCCAGCCACTTGTTAAACGAACCACAGTGGTTGAAAACGCCGTCCAGAATCACCTTCATGCCGCGCTTGTGCGCCTCCTCCACCAGGTGGATAAACAGTTCATTGCTCGCCTCCAGGTTCGCCCTGTTCGTCACACGGTCAATATACCGCGTTGCCCGCGTATTGTCCTTGTCGCCCGGCCAGAGCAGATCGCCTTCGTCGGAGACAATCTTTCCGAAATGCGGATCAATATAGTCATAATCCTGAATATCATACTTATGGTTCGACGGCGAAACAAACACCGGATTCAGATAAATGACCTGCACACCGAGATCCTGCAGATAATCCATCTTGTCAATGACGCCCTGCAGATCGCCGCCGTAGAAATTGCGGACATCCATCTGCTCCGGGAAGCGGTTCCAGTCATCCACCTTGTTGACCTGCTCACCGATGTAGCTGTACTCTCCCGTCAGCACATCGTTGGACGGATCTCCGTTGCAGAAGCGGTCCACAAAAATCTGATACATGACAGCGCCCTTCGCCCAGTCCGGCGTATGGAAGCCCGGGATAATGCCGAAAGAGTACATCTCCTGCAGCTCTCTTGTGACACCGAGCTTGTTGTAATAACAGACCACGCGGCCTGCCTGAATCTCAAAAAAATAGCGGATCGGCTCATTTCCGACCGGAATCTCGATCTCGTAATAATCAAAACCGTTCCGGACCAAACCGACCTGCATCTGTGCACGGGTGGAACCGCTGATGAAATAAACCGCATCTACATTATTTTTCAGGGTACGGAACCGGATCTTCACCGTGTCGCCCGGGTTCGGCTCAAACGGAATCTGATACTGCGGGGATTCATCGCTGTAGAGCGCATGCTTGTTGAACATCGCCCGCATCTGTGACATATACTGCTGCATTCTTGTTTTATCCATGAACTAACGCCTCTGTCTTTCTCAATCATTCATTCCTTATATTTTACCCCACACTGCCATGTAATACAACCTTTTTCTGAACACATGTAACGATTGTGTTTATTGGATTTTTATATAGTAAAAGAGCCAGCGGGGTACGCTGGCTCTTTTGGAGAAGGTATTTCTCTTATGGGGTGTAGCAAAAACTATATAATGTATTGGGGGGTTTTTACAGTTATTATAGTACCATACGTCCCTCGAAAAGTCTGCACAAATCGCGATTTTTTTTCATTTGATTCTTATTCAAAATAACGATGAATTTTTCCGGCGTTTCGGATTTTCTGTTTTAATTTGCACAAACGCCCGTAAAATCGCAGAAAAAAACCTGCAAAAAATTTTTTTTGTTTTCTGCAGGTTTTCTATTGCAAATAAAAAGATATCAGATTTCTCCAGAAACTTCCGGTGCTGTTCCTGTCATCTGTGCTTCCTGCTCAAAAATGGCTTCGAATTCAGCACGGCTCAGCTTCTCTTTTTCCATCAGCTGCTTTGCACACTCATGCAGCACATAGGAATGCTCCAGAATAATCTGTTTCGCCTGATCGTGGCATTTCTCGATCATCTGGCGGACTTCCTCGTCGATGGCTGCGGCTACATTCTCGCTGTAGCTCTTCGTATGGCCCCAGTCACGACCGATAAATACCTCGTCCGAGTCGGAATCGTATGCAACAAGACCGAGGTTCTCAGACATACCGTACTTCGTAATCATGGAACGGGCGGTTGCCGTCGCCTGTTTGATATCCTGGGACGCACCCGTTGTGATATCGTCGAAGATCAGCTCCTCTGCCACACGGCCGCCGAGGCATACGGTGATGTACTGCATCATTTTGCCTCTCGTCTGGAACATATCGTCATTCTCCGGCTGCGGCATCGTGTAGCCCGCTGCGCCAGGACCTGTCGGGATAATGGAGATCGTATAGACCGCCTCCATATCCGGCAGCATATGGAACAGGATCGCATGGCCTGTCTCATGGTATGCGGTGATCCGTTTTTCTTTATCCGAAATGACTTTACTGCGCTTCTCCGCACCGATGCCCACTTTGATGAAAGCAGACTTGATATCGGCCTGGCGCACAAATCTTCTGCGGTCCTTTGCCGCCATGATTGCTGCCTCGTTCAGCAGGTTCTCCAGCTCTGCGCCGGTGAAGCCTGCGGTCGTCTGCGCGATCTGTTTCAGATCCACATCCTCGGCCAGCGGTTTGTTCTTTGCATGGACTTTCAGGATTTCCTCACGGCCCATGACATCCGGCGGTCCTACAACCACGCGGCGGTCAAAACGGCCCGGACGGAGAATCGCCGGATCCAGGATATCGACACGGTTCGTCGCTGCCATCACGATGATGCCCTCATTGACGCCGAAACCATCCATCTCAACGAGAAGCTGGTTTAATGTCTGCTCTCTCTCATCGTGGCCGCCGCCCATGCCGGTGCCTCTTCGTCTTGCCACGGCGTCGATCTCATCGATGAAGATGATGCACGGCGCATGTTTTTTTCCTTCCTCAAACAGGTCGCGGACACGGGAAGCGCCGACGCCGACGAACATTTCCACGAAATCGGATCCGGAAATGCTGAAGAACGGCACGCCTGCCTCTCCTGCAACAGCTTTCGCCAGAAGGGTTTTACCGGTTCCAGGAGGGCCCACAAGAAGAACTCCTTTCGGGATTCTCGCACCGACCTGTGTATATTTCTCCGGTGCTTTCAGGAAATCGACCACCTCAACAAGGTCTTCTTTTTCCTCTTTTAAGCCCGCAACATCGCGGAACAGGACTTTTTTGTCTTTGTCGGTGGACATATGGGCGTTGCTTTTTCCAAAATTCATCATTTTGTTTCCGCCGCCTCCACCGCCGCCCATGGAGCGGTTCATCATCGACATGCCGAAAAGAAGGATCATACCGAGCAGCAGGGCCGGCAGGACAGACGTCATGAAAATGCTGTCTCTCTGGACATTCTGTACGGTGTACGTTACATCAGCATCCTCCAGAAGGCTGATAGCTGCGTTTACGTCGGTCACATTGACCGTATAACTGTCACCGCCCTGCTCCCGTACCACAACGGAGCCGGTCGGCACTTCTTTGTTCTGGACAATCTGCGCGGATGTCACTTTGCCGTCTTTTACGGCGGTTTCAAATTTCTGCTGACTTGGGCTGCTGCCTGCGCTGATTTTTCCGGTGATATAGAACATGGCAAGCACGATAATCACCATAAACGCCGCGTAGAGTCCAAATCCACTGCGCTGTCTGTTCATATTTTCTTTTTACTCCTCGTCTTCGTGAAACTCCACTACTCCGATGTATGGAAGATTCCGATATTTCTGTGCGTAATCCAGACCGTAGCCTACGACGAACTCGTCCGGGATATCAAAGCAGGTATAATCTACTTTGACATCGCGCACTCTGCGCTCCGGCTTGTCGAGCAGAGTACACAGGTGTACGGATTTCGGATTTCTCTTTTTCAGGATGTCGATCAGATAGTAAAGCGTTCTTCCGGAATCGATGATATCCTCCACAATCAGAACGTCTTTTCCTTCCAGCGGCTGATCCAGGTCTTTTACAATACGGACAACTCCGCTGGACTTGGTGTCATCGCCGTAACTTGATACGGACATAAAGTCAAGGCTTACCGGCACTGTGATGCGTTTTGCCAGCTCGCACATAAAGAATACGCCGCCTTTTAAAACGCAGATCAGGTGCACTTCCTTTCCTGCGTAATCGCGGTTGATCTGGTCTGCTACTTCTTTAATTCGTCTGTCTACTTCTTCTTCGCTTAATAATACTCTGATTGTCTCTTTCATCTGTTTTCCTCCTTACCAACGCCAATCTGTATCTGCAGAACTGCTTTCGTGTCTTCCCCGACACGGCCGCTCTCTCCTCTGCGATACCCCACGACCCACCAGATCTCCGGTCCGTCGGCGAGCAGCAGAATGGAATCCCGCTCCTCTTTCGGTATCTTGGCATCAATCATATAATCTTTTAGTTTCTTTTTCCCGCCTTTTGCGGTTACTCTCAGATAATCTCCGCTTCTTCTCGTGCGGAGGACAAGACCGTCTTTTATTTTATCACAGTCAAAGCATTTCGTATACTTTTTTTCTTCAATTCTTTCGGGAAAAACCGATGTTTTTTTCACAATCGTGACTGGATTTTCTGCAAATGCGAGACTTTTTTCCTCTTCCCACCCGGCCGGAACCGGAATTGGAACTTCTTCGCCGCTTTTCCTTTTCCGTTCTTCTTTTAAATGCACTCCCTGCTTTTCCAGGCGGAGCGTCTCGTATCCGCGCACGGCGGTGATTCCATACGGCAGGCAGACACTTTTTCCGACCTGCTTTTCAAAAAGTTCCCGCACAGATTCCAGATGCTCCCTGGTAAGATCCTTCCGTTTTCCCGCCAGCTGTTCCAGAACGCGCCGGATCACGTAGCGCTGCAGAAGAGGCGCTTCGCTGCTCACCGCATCACGCAGCACAACCGCATTTTTCTCTGCGGATGCATACCGCTCCATCAGCTGATCCGTCTGCTGCTCCAGATATTCCTCCGTTTCCAGCAGGTCCAGCGATGTCTGTGCCATATGCGCGGCGGCACGCGGATTGACCTCTTCGGTCAGATACGGCAGCACATGGTGGCGGATTCCGTTCCTCGTGTAAGCATCCTCTGCATTCGTGCTGTCCTCACACCAGGAACACTTCCGGCTTTCCAGTTCCTGCCGGATCTCTTTTCGTCCGACGCAGAGAAGCGGACGGATCACATTCCCCCGCACGGGGCGTAAGGAGGCAAGTCCGGCCAGCGACGTTCCCCGTGCCAGGTGATGCAGCATCGTCTCCGCAACGTCATCCTGGTGATGGGCGAGCGCAATTTTCACTGCCCCCTGCTCCTTTGCGCACGCTGCAAAAACTTCCTGCCGCGCCGCGCGTCCCGCCTCCTCCGTCGAGAGATGCTTTTCTTTTGCGATCTTCTCCACGGGACAGGAATAGAGATAGAACGGAACATCATATTCCCGGCACAGATTTTCTGCAAATGCCGCATCCCGCCCGGCTTCCGCGCCGCGCAGGTTATGGTTGACGTGGACAGCCAGCAGCGAAAAGCCAAGCGGCTCCTGCAGTTCCCGCAGCAGATGAAACAGGCAGACGGAATCCGCGCCGCCGGAGAGGCCGAGCAGCACGCGTTCGCCTGCCGTTACCATATGATACTGTTCCATAAAGGCTCTTACTTTCTCTCGCATCCTTCGTTTTTACTCCTATTTTTTCCAGATTCTGGCGACCAGAACCGTCATATCATCCCGTGCGCGGCAGCCGCCGAGGCGCAGCACGCGTTCCAAAAGCTCCCGGGCAAATTCCCGCGGCTCGCTGTTTTTCACTTCGAGAAGAAGCTGCTTCATCTGCTCCGTCCTGTCCCCGGGCAGCGCGTCCAGCACTCCGTCCGTCATCATCACAAGGTAATCACCGTCGTACAGCTTTTTCGTTGTGGTATCAAAATCCGTCTGGGAAACGAGACCTGCGGCAAGACTGGTCGACTCCACAACCTCCACCCACGTATCCCGCCTAAGGAACGTCGGCGATGCACCTCCTTTCAAAAAGCTGCAGACGCCTGTGTAGAGATTAATCGAAGCAACATCAAACGTGGAAAACATCCCTTCCTTTGGCTGCAGCAGAAGCATCGAATTGATCATCCGTGCCGCCATGATCCGCGGGAATCCGGCGCGCAGGAACTGTTCAAACAGCTCCACCACCGTCTCGCTCTCCCTGTTTGCCTCGATCCCAGAACCCATGCCGTCCGACAGGCAGAGGACAAACTGGCCGTTTTCGCAGAGCACACTGTAATTGTCCCCGGAGATACTCTCCTGCTCCTTGGTGATGCGTCCCACACCGTAGAGAACCTGGAATTTCACATCCTCCTGAAACAGCACCGTCTGGTATTCTCCGCTTAAGACCTGTGCCCCGTCGCGTACCGCAACCATCGGGATTCCGCACAGGGAACCGATCAGTTCCGCCGTCTGGCGAAGCGTGATCCGGCAGTGACGGCCCGCTTTGACCGTCATATAGATCTGTAAATGCTCTTTCGGCCGCTCCTGGAGCCAGATTTTCTGGACGAAAGCCCCTTTTTTCTTCATCTGGCGGCAGATTTTTTCCGAGAGCTCGTCCGGCAGACTGTTGAGGCTGTACAGATCACACGCGGCACGGTCCATAATCCCGGCGACTTCACTTAACTGTTCTGCCACCACGCGGCGGCTCTCCGCCACACGCCCCGACCAGAGCGCCGTCTGGCGTTCCTGCTGGTAGCGGTTCCAGAACAGTTCCAGAAAGCGGGAGCCGTTCAGGCAGGAGGCGTTCCATTCGCCTTTTGCACGGCTGATCTCGTCCTCATCCCCGTCGGCGATTGTCTGAAGAAGTTCCTGGCACCGCTCGCGCGTCAGGTTTCCGTACTGCTCCCAGCACCACGACGCCTTCGCACAGCGGCTACAGACTTCCTGCTGTTCTTTTTCCAGAATCTTGTCCACCCGGCCCGTCTCCGGCATCACACTTTTTGACGGCATCTGGTAAAAGCTCTCTGCCAGAACGCGGAACGAATCGGCGTAGTGCTCCATCTGCAGTTTCTGCGGATGATTGTCATAGACGGCCGCTTCCCGGCGGCTTCTTCTGGCTTCCAAAAAAATTTTAGCCATGTCCCCTGCTGACAGCAATGCGCCGATCAGGAACATGGCAATGATCCACTCCGGCATGTTCCGCTCCTCCTCTCTTTGTTCTGGACTTCAAAGGGGACTGCGAAATCATGCCCTTTCTTTATCTGTTTTGTTTATTTCGACTGGGATTCTTTAAATAAAATCTCATTATCCTTTACCATGCCAAGTTTTTCTCTTGCCGTTTTTTCTATGTACTCATCGGTCTGCATGTATTCTTTCAAGGCGGTAATATCATCGGTGCGCTGCTTCTCCTCTTCAATCTGGCTGTCCAGACCGGAAAGACGGGATGCATTTGCATTGACCTTCTGCTGAAGGCTGATTCCCTTTACGGTAAGGACTGCAACCAGGCAACACAGGACTACGGTAATTGAGAACTCTGTTGTACGGCTCTTCTTTCTGACTTTTTTCTTTCGGCCAGAATTCTTTTCTTTCATTCTTTTCTTTACCCTTGCTTTCTATTTTCCAACCGTCTGCAGCCAAACTATCTGTTGTTTTTCGTCCGCAGACTTGTTTCTTTTGTTCTTACATGTGTAGTTACATCTTACCGTTCTTCCCATGAAATTTCAACCTTTTTCTCCGTTTTTTCATACTTTTTACCAGCCATTTTCCTGGAAAAGCGAGGATTCGCCCTGCTTTTTTGATTCCCTTTGCCAGAAGTTCCGGAAGAAAGCGTCCAAACGATGCGTGGTACAACGCAGCGCCCCCAAGGATGCCGCCAAACAGATACCCGCGGAGAATGCCGCTGTTCTCTCCGTAAATCCGTACAAACAGATACAGCGCTGCCGCAATCCAGTAGCAGAGGTCCTCTGCTGATACCGCTGCATGGCTGTGGCGGATCAGTTTCCGCGCTGTCCTGATCAGATCGTACCAGAACCCCAGGACTGCCCCCTGCCAGATGGAACAGGCGAGCAGAATCAGCTCCCGGGTGACATACGCACTCATTTTTACCGGAACAGCCGCGCAAGCGCAGACCCCTTCTTCTGCAGCGGCCCATGTTCCGTATAGACCAGGCTGTCAATGCTGCCTTCGATATCCGCCTCTCCCTTTTCCAGCTCCAGGCGGCCCACATGCAGCTCTTTTCCGCGGATGGTAAGAACACCGCAGACGGTCACGAGCAGAACTTCGTTCTCATCAAAGCTTTTCACATCCTGCACGCCGCCAAGAGAAAGTGTTTTCCGCTGTTCCAGTAAAAGGCGGTGCGCCTGTTCGTTCATCTCTCCCATGCAAAAAACCTCCATACAATGGTCTATACACCCATTATATGAAGGTTTTCTCTTTTTATTCGCTGCACATGAATCCTGCCGCACTTCTTATAAGTAGCGGTAAAGCTCCTGTGCTTCTTCTTTTTTCACGGTTTCCTGCACATTCAGCACTTCTACCCTGACGGATTTACTTCCGAACTGAATTTCCAGTACATCTCCTGCCTTGACCTGTGCGGATGCTTTTGCCGGTCTGTCGTTGACGAGGACACGGCCTGCATCACAGGCTTCATTGGCTACGGTACGCCGCTTGATCAGTCTTGATACTTTTAAAAATTTATCTAAGCGCATAGATTTTTACTTAGTTCATCATGTCCTTTAAAGCTTTTCCTGCTTTGAATTTCGGAGTTTTGGAAGCTTTGATTTCCATGGTCTCGCCAGTCTGCGGATTTCTTCCTTCTCTTGCTGCTCTTTCGGATACTTCGAAGGTACCAAAGCCTACCAGCTGAACTTTCTCACCTTTCTTTAATTCTTCAGATACTACATCGATAAATGCTTTTAAAGCAGCCTCTGCATCTTTTTTGGATAAATTTGTCTGCTCAGCCATAGCTGCAACTAATTCTGTTTTGTTCATGAGTTTTACTCCTCCTGTATCTTACATTTGTTTTTTACATGGTACGCGGGCCCGCTGATACACACGACCTGCCCTGCCGGCTGTTTTTCTTCCGGATGATCAGTCTGTTACGTTGACCGGCTTTTTCGCGTAGCTGTATATATTTATATACTAATGCGTCTCTCTTGTCAAGAAAAAAGTCCCCCATACCAGCGGTTTTATGGCGATTTCTGCCCAAAACAGACTCTTTTCCACCGCACGGTTAAAAGAAGGATCCCTTAACAAACCGCAGCCAGTCTGCCTGCTGCGCATTGAGTGTTTTTAGTTTCTCCGTATTCCGCCCGGATATCCACGATTTTCTGCTTCCGTAGTAGCGGTTTGCCAGTTTCCAGTATTTCCACGGATAGGAAAGATAGAGGCGGAGTGTCTCGATTTCCCCCTCATCGAGCGGCCGTCTGGCGCTGTAGGCGTTTAAAATCCGTTCTGCCGCGCGCTCGCTCCAGCCGTGTTTTTCCAGAATTTTCCGCATAAAATAGCCAAGATCTGCCACCTGGAGATCGAAGTTCCACTTGTCGAAATTGACCGCCGTTTCGCCTCTGCCGTTTTCCAGCAGAATATTGTGCTGGCTGAATTCCCCGTGGCAGACGGCGCCTTCTTCGTCCGCCCGCTGCCGCAGTTTTTCATAGGAAGAAGCTTTCATTTCCGCGGCCGCCCGCTCTCCCTGTTCCAGATACGGACCGGCGCTTGCCAACAGCAGTTTTTCGAACTCATTTTTCTTCTTTTTTGTCTGCAAATACTTTCGGATCTTTCGAATTTCCACATTGTGGCGGATGCACTCCTCCACGATGGATTCCCTCCGGTATTCCATTTTCACCGGCAGATGAGCTGCCGTATGTAGCCGCGCCAGCGCGTCCGAGGCGCGGATAAGATCCTCACTGTTTCCCGTCTCACATTCCCGGCCCGGGTACCAGTTCCGCACAATGTACGTTCCTCCGTCGTCCCCGCGCGTTGCAAGCGCTCCCTCTTCGTTCCGCAGAATCTGATCGCACCGCAGGAGCCCCGACTCCGTGATGCGGCACTGTAGAAGATACCGCTGCTCCAGTTTTTCCGCCGCCGTCCCGAACTCGCTGATCAGCTTATCCCCCTGTTCGGTGTGGCACAATAAAGCGCCCCGCACCCGCATTGTGCCGGAAGCCGTAAGACCGTAATGGGACAGCACACTCAATCCATAATCATACAAGAGCCTGACTCCTTTCCCTGTTGTGATCGTTTTTGGGGTCACGATTCAATGTATGCGTATCCGCCCTGTGCCATGCATACTGGTTTCTGTTTTTTCTTTCATCCCAAAAGCAATGTTGAAAGTGTTTTCTTTTTCTCTTATTTTATTGTTTTTAATTTCACCGCATGGTAAAATATTCCAAACTTGACAGGATGAAAAACACCTGTTATGGGGTTCTCTAAAATCATTTTATTTTAAGGAGGGTTTTTATGATTTTCTTACCACAGCCATCTTCCCTTTCCTACGGAGAGGGCACCTTTACAATTCACTATGACAGCCGCATTTTTCTCGATTCCGAGAGCCCGGCTGAGCTTTTTTCTGCCGCACAGCTTCTGCAGCAGGAGATTGAGACACAGACGGGATTCCGTCCTGCCATCTGCCGCCGTCATCAGCCGGTGGGATCACACCTGATCTATCTGACTGCCTCTCCGGAATTATCCCGTGAGGCTTATACCCTCGCTGTCACACCGGAAAACATCACGATCTGCGGATCTCTGGAAAGCGGCGTTCTCTACGGCGTGCAGACACTCCGTCAGATGATCCGCCAGGCAGGTGCTGTTCTTCCAACCGTCCTGATCTCCGACAAACCGGCCATGGAAAACCGCGGCTTCTACCACGATGCGACCCGCGGACGTGTTCCGACGCTTTCCTATCTGAAACAGCTTGCCGACACCTTGAGCTTCTATAAAATCAATCAGCTTCAGCTCTACATCGAGCACAGCTATCTCTTCGACGATCTGACCGAGATGTGGCGCGACGATACGCCGCTCACTGCAGAGGACATCCTCGAGCTGGACCGCTACTGCAAGGGACTTGGCATTGATCTCGTTCCGTCGCTTGCAAGCTTCGGCCATCTGTACAAGCTGCTCTGCACGAAATCGTATGCACATCTGTGCGAACTGGAAGGCTCTGCTTCGGCTCCGTTCTCCTTCTATGACCGCCAGGCGCACCATACGCTCGATATCACAAACCCGGAGAGCCTCTCCCTTGCCAAACACATTCTTTCCGAATATATGCAGCTCTTCTCCTCGAAGTATTTCAATCTCTGCGCGGATGAAACGTTTGACCTTGGAAAAGGGGCTTCCCGCGCACTCGCCGAGGAAAAGGGAACCACCGTCATCTACACCGAGTTTGTGACAGAGCTTGCCAACTATATCACTGAATCCGGCCGCACGCCGATGTTCTGGAGTGATGTCATCAGCCAGGAGCCGGAAGTTTATCATCTCCTGCCGAAGAACCTGATCTGCCTCCACTGGGATTATGCGTCAAATGTTTCATCGGAGCGTCTGACCCGCCTTGCCAATTCCGGTGCCGAGCATCTGTATGTGTGCCCGGGCGTACAGGGATGGAACCAGCTCATCAACAAGTATCATGAGGCGTATGAAAACATTTCCAGAATGGCGCGCTACGGCCACGAATGCCATGCGATGGGACTTCTGAACACTGACTGGGGCGATTACGGCCACATCAATCACCCGGACTTCTCCCGCATCGGCATGATCTACGGCGCGGCGTTCTCCTGGAATGCAGACATTCTGCCGGAGGAGGAAATCAACCGCCAGATTTCCGTGCTGGAATTTGGTGATGCTTCCGGAAAACTCGTTTCCGTGCTCGATCTTCTCTGCCATCAGGATGCGTATCCGTGGCGCACTGCCGTTATGGTACAGGAAGCACTCGAACTGCATCAGGACAAAGAAGAGGCTGCCGAACTGCTCCGCTCCTGCGCGGAAGGCGATGCGGATGCAGCAAATGCTTCAATCGACGCGCTCTGCGCCGTTCTGTACGAGAAAGCCGGCACCGTCCGCCCGGAGAACCGTCCGATGATCTATGCGTACCTGCTCGCCGCAGACGGCCTGAAAGTGCTGAACCGCCTGCTGCCGTTCCTGCGCGCTTCCCTTCTTTCCGAGGGTACTCTGCCGGAGAAAGAAGACTGTTTTGCACTCGCCGGAGATCTCGAACGGTGGCTGCACAGCTATAAAGAGCTGTGGCGCACCGTCTCCAAGGAGAGCGAACTGTACCGCATTGCCCATGTGTTCTGCTGGTATGCGGATCTGCTGCGTGATCTGAACGCATAAAACCAGCAAAAAACAAAAGAGAGCCGGGGACGGATTGTTCTGTCCCCGGCTCTCTTTTGTTTGCCGTTTTGGCTTTACAGCAGTGTTTTTACGTACTCTGTCAGGTATTCTTTTGTATTCTTCGCCGGATCTTTCATCACTTCTTCCAGCGCCGCGTTCAGGCATTCGCCGATTTTCGGGCCTTTTGGGACACCGAGTTCCATCAGATCTTTGCCGGAAACGGCCAGCATTTTCAACGTAAAGCAGTCGCCGTTATCGAGAATTTCTCTGACGCACTCCCTTACCTTTCCGATCCGTTCCAGGGTTTTCTCCCGCTGGTACAGGCTTTTGGCCATCGTATCGGCTTCCTGCACGATCATCAGTTTTTCGAACAGCTCCGGGCCGAGTTTGTTCAGAATACGGCGGATCACCGGTTTCTCCGGAGCCATGCGGCAGTCATGCCAGCGGATCAATGCTGCGACCTGGCGGATGGTTTCGTTGTCGAATTTCAGACGGCGCAGAATCGCTTTCGCCATTTTCTCCCCCGCCGGTGCGTGGCCTTTAAAATGATCGATGCCGGCCTCATCCGTTGTGCGGCACGCCGGTTTTGCAATGTCGTGGAGCAGCATCGTCCAGCGCAGAATCGGATCTGCCGGAACGTGCTGCAGAGCGGCAATCGTGTGCTCACCAACATTATAACAGTGGTGCGGATTGTTCTGCGGCGTTTTCATCAGTTCATCAAACTCCGGCAGCACAATTTTTGTAATACCCGCCTCATAGACGGCCTCCATGTACTCCGGCCGCTTCGAGATCAGCAGTTTATTCAGTTCCACACGGATCCGCTCGGCGCTGATTTTTTCAAGCGTCGGCGCGAGTGCTATGATGGCATCCAGTGTTGCCGGATCGAGTTTGAAGCCGAGCTGTGCGGAAAAGCGGAGGGCACGCAGGATCCGCAGTGCATCCTCACTGAACCGCTCGGTCGGATTTCCGACACAGCGGATGACTTTGCGCTGTAAATCCCTGATTCCATCGAACAGATCCACAAGCCCCTCTTCGTTGTTGTATGCCATCGCATTGATCGTAAAATCACGGCGGCGCAGATCCTCGGCGAGGCTGGAGGTAAAGACCACTTCTTTCGGATGGCGGCCGTCCTCATACTCTCCGTCGATGCGGTACGTCGTGACCTCGTGCGCGCCGCTTCCGGCCAGAACTGTTACCGTTCCGTGCTCCAGTCCCGTATCCACGGTGCGGTCAAAAATTTCTTTTACCTGCTGTGGGGAAGCAGAGGTTGTAATATCCCAGTCGTCCGGCTCCCGCGCAAGAATCGTATCGCGCACACAGCCTCCGACCGCGTACGCCTCGAAGCCTTTCGCATGTAGGGAATCGATTACCATATTTACGCTTGGCGGCATTTTTATCTTCAAATTTGTTATCTCCTTTTTCTAAATCTGCTTTTCCAGTATAGCAGTTTCCTTTTTTTCCCGCAAGTGTGGTTGCGGTTGTATTTTGGGGATTGCATGTGTATAATAGAGGTTAATAAAATTCGAAAGGGGATTTACATTTTTATGAAACTGGATCGTTACCGAAAATATGTCCGGACCGGCGTTACTGCCTTTCTGGTACTTGCAGCGTCCATGATTTTTTACTACCTGCTCTTCCACCAGACTTCTGTGCGGACCGCCTTTCACAATGTCCTCGACATTCTCTCCCCCCTGATTGCAGCCCTGATTCTCGCCTATGTGATCAGCCCGATCATTAACTTCATAGAACAGCGGATCATCGCCAGACTCTTTGCCCGGCACGGAAAAACACAGTCGGTACGCTGCAAAAAGCTTGTGCGGGCGCTTTTGATTCTTCTGACGTACGTCGCCATGCTTTTCGCGCTGTACGGACTCATTGCGACCCTGATCCCGGAGCTGTTCTCAAGTATCACAAACATTGTCTCCAACTTCTCCAACTACGCAAACAACATTCAGGATTTTGCCACAAAAGTGCTGGCGAATTACCCGGAGATGCAGCAGACGGCAGACCAGTACATCTCCATGTTCTCCGCAAAGCTTTCCAACTGGCTGACCAATGACCTGATGCCGATGCTCCGTACGTTCCTTCTGAACCTCTCCGGACAGCTCGTCAACATGGTTACGTTTTTCAAAAATATTCTGCTTGGCGCGATCGTTGCGATCTACATGCTGTACAACAAGGAAAGCTACATTGCCAAGCTGAAAAAAGCAGTCTACGCGCTGCTCGGTCTGGATCACGGAAATGCCGTGATCCGCGACTGCCAGTATGTGAACCAGGAATTCAGCGGATTCCTCGTTGGAAAAGTCATCGATTCGATCATCATCGGTGCCATCTGCTATCTTGTGACGAGCCTGATCGGCACCCCGTACGCACTGCTGGTCAGCGTAATCATCGGTGTGACGAATATCATTCCGTTTTTCGGCCCGTTCCTCGGCGCCGTTCCGTGTCTTCTGCTGATCCTTCTGATCGACCCTCTGCAGGCACTGTATTTCCTGATTTTCGTCGTTCTCCTGCAGCAGTTTGACGGAAACTTCTTAGGACCGAAAATCCTCGGCGAGACGACCGGCGTGTCCAGCTTCCTTATCATCATCTCGATTCTGATCGGCGGCGGCTTCTGGGGTGTCTTTGGCATGATCATCGCCGTTCCGGTCTGTGCCATTATCTGCACGGTCTGCCGCAACTTCGCCAACCGTCGTCTTGAAAAACATCACCTGCCGGATGACGATGCGTTTTACTTCCACATGGACCACATTGATCCGGAAACGAGACAGGCGATCCCATATCAGAAAAAGAAGATCGACGAGGCCGAAGTCTTCCACTTCCCGGGCTACCGGCTGCGCAAAGCGCTGACAAAGCTGGCCACGGAAGAGTCTCCGGTTGATGCGCCGTATACACCGGCAAAGCCTTCGACCGAAGAGAAAAACTCAGATTCTTCCGATTCCGATCAAAAATAAATCGTATCTTACAAAAATGCCTTCTGTGCAGACTGTTTCCATTCTGCACAGAAGGCATTTTTTTATTTTTGCTTTTTATTTCTCGATTACAACCGTGCTGAGTGTCTCTGCTGGAAGATCGACACGCATGATATGTCCGTTGACACGCAGGAAGCAGCCGGAATCCTCTTTTGTGCGGTTCAGCAGGATCACAACGTAGCTTCCGTCTGGATTGACTGCGGCCGTTACATCCAGGTTTGCTCCGTATTTGCTCCAGCCGATGCGTTTTGCACCCGGAGCAATATATTTGGAAATATGGCCGATATAGTGGTACATGATCGGTTTGCGGTAATGGAAATCATCATCCACAATCAGACCTGAGGTGAATCCCATCGGTACGTGGCGCGGGCCGCCGTCTTTGTCTACGAGGAAGTTCCAGTCGATCCAGCGGTTCATGCCGGCGTTCAGGTTTCCGATCATATCGTGTGCATAATCTGCGGCGTCAAGGTAATCGACGTACTCTGGTGTCTGGAAGTTCACCGGTCCGAAACCACCGCCGCCAAAACCTATTCTGCCCGGCATGTGAAGGGCACAGCACTCGGAAAGCATGAAGGTTTTGTCCGGGTATTTCTGTTTCATCAGCTCAACAGCCTCGAAGTGGTCGCCGGAATACCAATGGAATGCGATACCGGCTACCATGTCCATGGTCTCCTCGTCAAGGACGGTCAGAACGTGCTCGATCATACGCTCTTTGTTGTGATCCCAGATGAAGATGCCGATCTTGTCCGTCAGGCCTGCTTTTTTCATCTCCGGATACAGATAATCTTTCAGGTAGGTTTTGGACTCTTCCGGTGTCCATACGCAGCTGTCCCAGGTGGTAGCCGCTACGGTCTCGTTCTGCAGGCTCAGCATCGTCACCGGGATTCCCTCATCGAGGTATGCCTGCAGATATTTTACGACGTATTTTGCCCAGCTTCCGTAATACTCCGGTTTCAGGCTGCCGCCGTGGTTTCTCTGCGGAATCTCTTCCGGAACCGGCATTCCCATTGCACCGTAAACAGCAGCATCATTCTTTGCGATCTTCGGTGCAGTTTTCCACTGATACGGCGGAGACCACGGGCTCATCAAAACACTGATCGGCTCTGCGGAGATTTCGATGGCTTTTTTCAGCATCGGAAGGACATATTTGCGGTCGCGGTCGATCGAGAAGGTTGCCAGATCCGGGTCTGCGATCGGGTCTGCGACTGCCTGATACTCCTCAAGGGAATAGTCACAGCTGTCGATCGGCACGCGGACAAATCTTGCATGAAGGCCGTCCGGTCCGAAAATATCCTGTAATGCCTGATTCTGTGTTTCCTCATCCATACGGGACAGCAGGTATGCGCTGCTCTCGGTCATGGCGCCGCCGAAGCCCTCGATGGTCTGGAACGCAAAGTCCGGATACAGGTTGATGACGTTCGACTCAATCATTTTTACGCTCTTGGACTCGTCTTCCGGTGCCAGCGCTTTTTCCCAGGTTTTTGCTTCCCCTTTTACATGGTACGTTGTAATCTGTTTTGCTTTCATTTTCCACACTCCATTTTTCACATGTTTTGCGGCATTTACTGAAAATCCGCTGTTTCATGCTTCCACTATACCATGCTCTCTTCTTCTTGTTTAGTGCCTTTTTCGGCAGAAAATTAGGGCATTTCCGCTTTTCTGATTCTTACCCACTGGCCCATCGGGCGGTCTCCTTTTTCCTTTTCATACCGCTTCTGCATTTCCTTCATGCTGCAGCCGTACCGCTCCTTAAACAGACGCGACACCGACTTGTAGTTTTCGCAGCCGTGTTTCGGCAGAAGTTCCATGATCCGCGCCTCGGGATGCTGCAGGTCGCGGCAGATCCGGTCGAGCCGGATTTCATACAGATACTGGTAGACCGTCAGACCGAGGTACCGTTTCAGAAGCTTCGACAGATAATTCGGCGTATAACCAAAGTGCTCCGCGACCTGCGCCACCGTCAGCTTTTTGGCGTAATGCTCCTCAATATACCGCATGACCTCGCGGATCTGCTGTACGGCCTTCTGATTCTGCGGAATGTGTTCTTTTCCGATCCGCACCGCATAGTCCACCAGTAAGCGGTACAGTGCTTCAAGAAGAAGGCTGTCGAATTTTAACTGATACCCTTCTTTCTGCGCACCGTACACCTCGTCCATCTCCCGGAGAACTGCTTTGAATTCTGCGAGTTTTTGTTTTTCCGCCTCACTGGCCGGTCTTTCATCCACAACAAAGTAAAGCTGATCGTAACGCTCCATGTACTGCAGCAGCATCTCGTACGGAACCTGCAGGACGATGGCCTGATTCGGATAGGCTGTCACGGCGTGGATCGTGCCGGAGTTGATGACGAGAAGTTCATCTGCCCCGATCTGCCGCTCGCCGCCGTCACCGAAACGCACTTTCAGACGGCCTTCCAGAAGATAAATGATCTCCAGATCGTTGTGCCAGTGCGGCGGGTTGCTGTAGCCGCCATCGTCGATGCTGTGGAAAAAGCGGATGCCGATATCCCCGTTTGCCGTAATCCATTCGAAATTGCTCTCCATGGTGCCCTCCCGTTTCTTGTCTTTTCGTGTATACAGACGAAGCGCGTCTGAACTTTCTGTTCGTTCAGGCGCGCTCCTTCTATTATCTTTTCTGCTACAGGGACATGGTAATTTCCCGCCCTGTGCGGTGGTATTTCTGAAAAGTGACTCCGGACGCCTTCATCATCCGTTTCGATGCGATCACGGACGGGGTGTCCGCGTACTTGTCGCAGTCGTAGATCACCGTTTTGATTCCCGCCTGGATAATCGCCTTGCAGCACTCGTTGCATGGGAACAATGTCACATACAGCTTTGCTCCCTCGAGGCTTCCGCCGCGGTAATTCAGGATGGCGTTCAGTTCACTGTGCGTTGTGTAAAGATACTTGTTTTCCAGCGGATTTTCACTTGTCTTTCCCCACGGGAACTCGTCGTCCGAGCAGCCTCTCGGGAAACCGTTGTATCCCATGGACAGAATCTTGTTGTCCTCGCTCACAATGCAGGCTCCCACCTGTGTGTGCGGATCCTTCGAGCGCATACCGGCAAGCTGGGCAACTGCCATGAAATATTCATCCCAGGAAATATAATCCTCTCGTTTATCGCTCATACCCATTTCCCCTGTGTTTTCTTAACGTACTTTGCTTCCGCTCTTATTTCGTACCGAAGATACGGTCTCCGGCATCGCCGAGGCCTGGTACAATGTAGCCGTGCTCGTTCAGATGGTCATCCAGTGCTCCGACGAAAACATCGACATCCGGGTGAACCTCATGCATTTTCTCGATTCCTTCCGGAGATGCGATGATGCACATGAAGTGGATCTTCTTTGCGCCTTTTTCTTTCAGCATGGTGATGGCTGCCGTTGCAGAACCGCCGGTTGCCAGCATCGGGTCGGTTACAAATACTTCACGGCTTGCGATGTCTGACGGAAGTTTGCAGTAATACTCAACCGGTGCCAGGGTTTCCGGATCACGGTACAGACCGATGTGTCCGATTTTTGCTGCCGGAATCATAGCCAGCATACCTTCTACCATACCAAGACCGGCACGGAGGATCGGCACAACTGCCATTTTCTTTCCTTCGAGCTCTTTTACGGTTGTTTTGCAGATCGGGGTTTCAATTTCAACGTCTGTGAGCGGCAGCTCTCTGGTTGCCTCGTAGCACATCAACATTGCAATCTCGCTGATCATCTCGCGGAACTCCTTGGAGCTTGTGTCTTTCTTTCTGATAATACCGATTTTGTGCTGGATCAGCGGGTGATCCATGATGACTGTTCTTGCCATTTTCCCTTCTCCTTTGTTTTGTTCAAAATTTATTCATTTTCGCCTTCATGCTCAATCAAGTGAATACGGCGTTCGTGACGCTCTTCTCCGGAAAATGGAGTGTTCAGGAAGGTTTCTACGATTTTGATTGCAAGGCCAGGGCCTACAACACGTCCTCCCATCGCCAGTACGTTGGCATCGTTGTGCAGGCGGGTTGCCTCTGCGCAGAAGCAGTCGGTGCAGAGTGCTGCACGGATTCCTTCCATTTTGTTTGCCGTGATAGAAATGCCGATTCCGGTTCCGCAGATCAGGATTCCCTTATCACACGTTCCGTTCTGGATCGCATGGCCTACTTTTCTGGCGTAAACCGGATAATCAACTGCCTCGTTGCTGTAGCATCCGAAGTCCTGATATTCCAGTCCCTGTTTGTCCAGATATGCTTTTACCTCCTGCATCAGCTCATATCCGCCGTGGTCGCATCCTAAAGCTATCATTGTTCTTCCTCCTCTTTCAGCCGCGCAAGAACACCTTCAATCAGGAATTCCAGCGCTTCATAACATTTTCCGTATTCGGTAAGCGGTTCCCCGTAAAGGGCGGGGATGTCTCCTGCCAGCCGCAGAAATCCGGCGATCGTCTGCAGATGGGGCGCATCCGGGAAGTCCTCACGGATCTTTTCCCTCTGACTGTCCTCCATCACAAGAAGCAGCGTGTCGTCGTTGATGTCCTCCGCGGTAAGCGGTGTGGTGGTGTGGTCTTTGGCCGAAAGCCCGTTGCGCGCAAGCACTGCCTCTACCTTCTGGTTGACCGGCTGCGGAAACAGAACGACAAGCCCGCGGGAACCAATTTCCATCGGCCACGGAAGCTCTTTGCTCTGCAGAATCGCCTTCGCCATCGGTGCGCGCGCGGTATCGTCCGCGTCCACAAATAAAATCCTGCTGTAATGTTTCACTGTTATACCTCTGCTACTTTGTGGCCTGCGGCTTTTAACAGGCGGTTCATGATCGCCTGCCCCATACGCGGGGTGTCGAAAGCCTCGGAATAAATCACTTCCACGCCGTCCTCATCGAAGTCGCGCAGAATCGCAAACAGGTGATGCGCGATCGTCTCATCTTCGGCGCGCAGCCCGATGCTCTTGATATCTCCTGTGGTGTACTGCTCCCGCGTCTCATCGGTGCAGATTACGCCCACTTTCTTTCCTGCCTTTTCCTGTTCTGCGGCAAGGCGGTTGATTTCCGGAATCACCCGTTCCATCTCGCCCTGGATAATCGTAAGGTCTGCCTTCGGCGCATAATGTTTGTAGCGCATGCCCGGTGCCTTCGGACGCACATGGCTGTCCTCCGCAAGGATTCCCGGATCGACACGCACGGTTCCAAGCACTTTTTCCAGCATCTCTTTGTTGTAATAGCCCGGGCGGAGAATCGTCGGAATCTCCTCTGTAAAATCGACGATGGTGGATTCGAGGCCGATCTCGGCGTCTCCTCCGTCGATGATACAGTCAATTTTGTCCCCAAGGTCCTCGATCACATGCTCGGCTTTCGTCGGGCTCGGCCGGCCTGATGTATTGGCGCTCGGCGCTGCGATGAAGCCGCCTCCGGCTAAGATCAGTGCGTTTGCCACTTTGTTGCTCGGGTAGCGCACGGCTACGGAGGTAAGGCCTCCCGTCGTCTCGAGCGGAACGGCATTTGTTTTCTCAAAAATCATCGTCAGCGGTCCCGGCCAGCATGCAGCTGCCAGTTTGCGTGCACTCTCCGGCACGTTTGCCGCTACGGTTTCGAGGTCCTCCATTCTTCCGATGTGGACGATCAGCGGGTTGTCCGACGGACGGCCCTTTGCCGCATAAATTTTCTCGGAAGCTTTGGCATCCAGCGCATTTCCGCCAAGACCATATACGGTCTCGGTCGGGAATGCCGCCAGACCGCCGTTTTTCAGAATCTCTCCTGCTTTTTCGATCGCGCTCTGATCTATGTTATCTTCTGTCATCCTGGCAATCCATGCCCTCATATGTTTCTTCCTTCTTTCCATCTGTTCCAGCGCACAGTGTTTCCATCTGCGCACACTGTTTTGATTATACCATTTTCCGGCGCAGTTGAAAACCCTTGATTTAAAGAAGCTCTTTTAACTGAGCCGTGCGGTACGCCTCGATCAGTTCCTTTAATTCACGGATGCGCTGCCGGATCTGCCGTCCCTGATCCGTATCGCCGACTAACTGGCGCTTCATGTTGTACCGCACCGCCACCTGGCGGGAGACAATATCCTTCTCCTCCTGGATTGCTTTTTCCGTCGATTCAAACGGCTCGTGCGCGGTGAGGCTGAGGCCGTATGAGTTGTAAATCAGCGTGTAACCCGCGATGCCGGTTTCTTTGTGGTACGCCCTGCAGAAGCCGCCGTCGATGATCAGCACCTTGCCGCCGCATTTGACCGGGCTTTCACCGGCACTCTGGTGTACCGGGACGTGGCCGTTGATAATATGTACATTTTCACCGGCAAGCCCGAACTCCTGTAAGATCCGGTCCGCCGTCTCCTCTTTCTCGATCAGGCGGTAATACGCGTTTTTCACCTCGGTCCAGGTCTCTTTTTCTGCGAGGAAATACCGCTCAAACGTCGTCATCTTGTCGCGGCCGTACAGCGGGGAATTCGGCGCGGTCCACAGATACCACAGCGTATTGCGGCCCTGCTCCCGTTTTTTCGGATCGCGGCTTACAAATGCGCGGCGCACGTTGTGCTCGAGGATATCGTACAGTGCTTTTCCCTTGTATTTCTTTCCGTCGACCTGCACCTCTTTTAAGGTGCCGTCCTCATTCATCGGCATGCAGCCGTGGTACAGCAGATTTCCATTGTAGACGCGGTAGAGGCTTCCTTTTTTGAGCAGGAAATCGACGTGCGCCTGCAGTTTTTCGCTGTTTCGGAAGGCGAAGATCAGCTTATCGAGCACTTCTGCCTCTTTTTCTGTCAGCTCGTCCGGATGCGCCGGGTCGATCGTCGGAAAGCTCTTGTCGCGCAGAGCATACGTTTTCTCCCCCATCGTCACCGTTCCGTTCTGGTAATCGATCTTTTCCAGCAGACGGCGGTTTTCCATGCCGTACTCCGGGTTCTCACGGATCAGACGGTTCTCGAGCTTTAACTGCATTACGGTGATGGCCTTGTGCATGCGGCGCTCCAGCATCTGCTGGGAATTTCCGCTGTCCTCGCCGCCTTTTGCGGCAAAGCATTCGCACGGATCATCGCCGTACGTCTCGAGAGCAAAGGTGGCAAGCGGAAGCATATTGATGCCGTAGCCGTCCTCCAGCACATCGAGATTGCCGTAGTGGAGGCAGATGCGGATCGTGCTGGCCACGCACGCCGGCTGGCCGGTCGCAGCGCCCATCCAGAGCACATCGTGGTTGCCCCACTGGATATCGAGGGAATGGTAATTCATCAGGCAGTCCATGATTTTATACGGCTCCGGACCGCGGTCAAAGATGTCGCCGATGATGTGGAGATGATCAACAACGAGCCGCTGAATCAGCTCTGCCACGGCAATGATGAAGTTCTCGGCGCTTCCGATTTCGAGGATAGTCTGGATGATCGCCTCGTAGTATGCTTCTTTGTCGAGCACCTCCGGCTTTTCGGTGATCAGCTCCTCGATGATATAGCCATAATCCGCCGGCAGGGCTTTCCGCACTTTGGCACGGGTGTATTTGGAAGAAACGATTTTGCAGACGTCGATCAGGCGGTACAGCATGACCTTGTACCAGTCATCGATGTCCTCCTGCTGCTTTTTCTCCATCTCCAGGCGCTCTCTCGGGTAATAGATAAGGGTTGCAAGCGCACGTTTTTCCGAAATGCCGAGCGTGTGGCCGAAGACATCGTCAATCTTCTTTCGCACGGCACCGGAACCGTTGCGGAGTACATGAGAAAAGGCTTCGTATTCGCCATGAATATCCGAAAGGAAATGCTCCGTGCCTTTGGGAAGGTTGATAACGGACTGCAGATTGATGATTTCGGTCGCTGCTTTTTCGATGGTCGGGTACAATTCTGCGAGATATTCCAGATAATTTTTTTCGTTTTCCATGAGGACCTCCTGCCTGGGTTGTTTTTTCTTATTTTATAACGAACTCCCCTTCGACACAACCCTTTTTCTTCTTTCGATACATCGGGTGCGTCCCCTCGTGGAAAATATAATAGCTCACATAATCTGTGAGAAAAATTCCCACTGCCGAGAGCAGATACCAGATCCCGAAAAACCACGGGCAGATCAGCCCATCGCAGAAGGAAAACGGCAGCGCACTGTAGTCCCACATACGGTAATGCAGCACCTGCAGGGAAAACATTCCCGAATACAGTTCAATGGCCGTAATCAGGACGGCGGATACCATCATCTGAAACGCCAGCGGAAAGCGGCGCAGCCCGGCGTCTTCCAGCATTCCGATTCCTGCAAGGGACAGTCCTCCGGCAATACCCATCAGGCGGAAGCTGTAACCCCGGTAGGTGACTTCGATGGCAATATAAATGCAGTAGCCCAAAAGAAAAAACAGCAGATACTTCTTCGCTTTCATTCGTTTTTCTCCCATTCTAATTGAGAATCTTTTCTCTTATTCCCAGTATCTCTGTCTTTTCTCTTTTTATCCGCTTGCATTTTTTCTTTTCCATGTTACAATACTTTCATGTTTCGAAAGAAGTTTCGAATAGAAAGGACAGAAAAAAGAATGGCATTTAACCCACTGAAGTTAATGGAATTAAAAAATCTGAGAGACCGTTTCGCCCAAAACCACCCGAAGTTCGTAAAATTCATGGGCGATCTCGCATCCTCGCAGATCGAGGAGGGAACGATTCTCGAAGTCACGGTGAAAAAACCGGACGGCCGAACGATGGTTTCCAATATCAAGGTGACTGCTTCGGATCTTGAAATGCTGCAGGCAATCAAACAGATGTAACATATTTTTCGTGGCAAAAAGCCGCTTTCGACGAGCGGCAGGCTTTTGGACACACGATATTCCTCGAGATACTGCGTCACCGTCTTTCCCGTCATTTTCCGGAAGCGGCGGCAGCAGACCTCGCGGGACAGATGCACTTGCTCACCAAGCTTTTCGAGCGAAATCACGGATTCTTACCATTACTCCGATGCATTCCTGACGATCGAAGCGCCGTTCTACTTCCTGCTCGGCCTTCTCGCCGTCTACCGCACCTCGATTCAGAGTATGCAGAACGGACGCGCACCGTTTGCCGCATGCATGGTCGAGCTTGTGATGCGTCTTGCTGCTACCGTCTGGCTGTCACGCTTCTTAGGCTACACTGCCGTCTGCATCGCAAGCCCGCTTGCCTGGTTCGGTGCAATTGCACTGCTAATTCCAGTCTACTATCGGATGATGATGAAGCCTGTAAAAACAGTGTAATCAAAATTGGTCCACCGGATATTGATATGCCTGGCAACGCAAAACCCGGAATCCTTTCGCTCCTCTTCTGAGGTCTTGAAAAGATTCCGGGTTTTTTATTTTGCTGTTTTCTCTTCCCAGATTGTCTCCAGATTTTTTCCATCAATCCAGATACAGCGGTACACCCGCTTCATCTGCTCATCCAGTTCCGCTTCCCGGTCCGTCTTTACAATCACATGGCCGATCCGGTCAGTTCCATCTGCCATGGCAGAAACTTCATGCCCCTCCGGATAATCCAGGACAAGCTCCAGCCCTTCCTGACGCAGACGTTCGACCTGATCCCGGTCGATTTGTGTGATGGTTCCGCTTACCGGACTCAGCAGCAGTTTTGCCATGCACGGGCAGCTTTCCGTCTGCTGAAAATCCGTTTCTTCCCCGAGGGCGCTTTTGATCATCTGCTCATAAAAATCAAATCCGTAATACGTTGAAATCAGTTCCGGAATGCAGGTTGCTCCGGTTCTTCCGCCCATTTCAATGATCCAGACCTTCTCTCCGTCCACAAAGACATCCGCATTGACGGAGCACTGATCGGCACCGGATGCGGTGACGGCCAGCTGCATCTGGCGGGCAATTTCTTCCCGCAGTGCCCCGCTGCATCCATACGGAAATGCGTGGCCGACCGGAACGGTCGTGTGTGCACCGCGGTATACAAATTTCGTGTGCGGTGCCAGAAAGACCAGTTTGTGGTTCTGCACAAATCCATCCACGCCGATCTCCGTTCCGCGGAGGAATTTTTCAACCAGCACATAATCTCTTGCCGAACCGTTTCTCGCATTTTCATACGCTTCTTCGATCTGTCCGGAATGCTCCACCACGGTAATTCCGCGGCTTCCTGAACTGTCCACCCGTTTTACGACAACCGGGTATCCAAGCTGTTCTGCGGCTTTTTGTGCCTCCTCTGCACTTCTTACCCGCATCCCGTCTGCCGCGGAAACGCCGCCCTGCCGGAATGCGTCTTTCATCTTTGCCTTATCGGTCAGAATTTCCGCCGCCTCATACGGAATGCCGGACAGATGCATCTTTTCACAGACATAGCCGATTGTGCTGACGGCCACATCGGTTCCCGATGTACAGATTCCGTCGATCTGTTCTTTTTCCGCCGCCGCAAGAATCGCTTCTTTATCCCGCGTATTCAGTTCATAAATTTTATCTGCAAGTGCAAACCCCGGATAATCGCCGGGAATACTCACTACGATCGTGTAAAGACCCATTCTGCGTGCAGTCCGGATCAGCGGCACCTGGTAAATACCGGCACCTAAAATCATGATTTTTTTCACTTTTTTTCTTCCTCATCAGATACGTTAATGGTTTCCCGCACAATATACTGCGGCGTGCGGTTCAGAATCAGAATCATCTTTCCGAGGTATTCTCCGATGATGCCGAGCACCATCAGAATCAATCCGGAAAAAACAACGATGGCGCAGATCGTCGAAGACCAGCCAACCATCACGGTCGGATTGATGAGCTTTCGGATGGCAATCATGATGGCTGCCAGAAAACCGCCGGCTGCAGAAACTCCGCCGAGAACGGACGATATGCGAAGCGGAATTACAGAATAGTTCCAGTAGGCAAGCCACAATTTGATCAGTTTCTTTAACGTATAGTTGGAAGTTCCCACTGCACGTTTGAAATGCTCCACCTCTACATTTCCGATTTTGTGTGTCGTGCGGTAGAAAATGCCGTCAATATAGGGATTGAAGCTGTCGTATTTTACCACCTCGTCCTTGATCTGGCGGGTAATCATCCAGAAATTGCTGGAAACGATGTCTTTTGGCCGTCCGAGAAGAATCCGGGAGGAAACTTCGTTCAGTTTGCTGGTGACATTTTTCAGGAACGAATTTTTTCGTTTCGGATAGCAGCCGTAAACCAGATCGTATCCTTCTTCCATCTTGTGGATCAGTTTGCTGATCTGGGACGGATGTGTCTGCATGTCATCGTCCATGCCGAGAATAAAGTCTCCTTCGGTGTAGTGGAGTGCTGCCATCAGCGCATTGTGCTGACCGAAATTGCGCAGCAGGTTGATGCCCTTGACATTCTGATACTGCTCACCGAGCTTCTTGATCTCCCCATACGTATTGTCTTTCGGGGAACCGTCGTTCACCAGGACAAATTCGCAGTCATATCCGTCCATTTTCTTGAATTCTTCCATCACCATCTCTACAACTTTCCGGATCGTTGCCTCGGAATTGTAGCATGGGATGACTATTGAAATCAGTTTCATTTTTTTCCTCCATCGGTATCGTTCAGAATGCAGTCATAGAACAGCGGCGTGCCTCCGGTATGGATAAAAAGCACATCGCAGTCCTGTAACTGATGTTCTTCTATGTACTGCTTCATTCCCCAGAATGCCTTTCCGGTGTACGTCGGATCCAGCGGAAGGCCGTTCCGGCAGAACTCTTCCCGGATCACCTGTAAAATCCGCTCATCGTACTGGCCGTATCCGCCCTGGCGGTATCCCATTTCCAGATGAAGTTCACTCTCCCATCCTTCCGGCAGCACGAGATGATTCTTCGCAAAATAATCGGAAATGCCGCTCTCCATAATGCGGGTGGCGCGGTCGTACTCGCGGGATGAAATCGAAAGGCCGATGATCTGCTCCGTTCCCTGCTCGAGCAGTTTTCCGCTTACCAGGCCGCACTGGGTCGAGCCGGTTCCGGATGCCGCAAAGATATGAGAAAAAGAAATGTTCTGTTCTTTCTCCCACGCAAGAATCTCGCGGTAGCCGTCCACGTAGGCCTGTACCGGTGTGCCTTCATTGCCCGTTCCGAATTTATCCCCGAAAATATAATATGGGTGATATCCCTCTTCTGTCAAACGGTTCATCGTCTGCTCGACGGTCTGTGCAATCTCTGTTTTTCTGCACGGAATGACTTCGGCTCCGAGCCATTTCATCAGACGGCTGTTGTTGGTTTCGATCGGTTGTTCCTCGTTTTCTTCGGAAGAACAGATCATATAGCATGGAATTTTCTCGGCACAGCACAGATTGGCCAGCACGCGGCAGAGGTTGGATCTGCTGTTTCCGTAGATGATCATGCAGTCTTTGTTTTTCTCCTGCATATCCTGGAAAAAAGCACGTCCGATGCGGACTTTGTTTCCGCCTAAGGAAAACGGAAGAAGATCCTCCCGCTTGCAGTACAGGCGGACGCCTCTGTCGTTTGGAAATTCCAGTTTCTGAATTGGTGTCTGTATCATTGTTTCTCCTCTTTTATTCTTGTTTCAACTCACAGTCGGTATTTTCACGGAGTCTGACATGCCGAAAATAGTTCGACTGTGACTTGCCTCATGTCAGTGGAGGATACCGATTTTTCTCCGCCCGCCACTGCCGTTATGTTTCTTTTAATAATTCATCCCACCGCTTTAGAAGCTGGGGACTTCTTGTCTACTGGTGTTAAATTCCGGCATGTACCGGAAGCTTTTCCCTATTATAGACTATTTTTCTCTGCGTGGCAAGCCATGCCGGAAACAGGAAAAGTCCGCCGGTTTTTGTTTTCACATCTGCCGACGGGCTTTGGGGATTTTTTACGTATTCTGTTTTTTCGTCCGGGATCTGTTCAGGCTTCCTGCGGTGCGGCAAGATTGGCCACAATCTGCGCCACCTGGGCTATCTCCGGGATTTTTGTGTACTCGGCGCAGCTGTGTACCTGATTCATCGAGGTTGCGATGACAAGCCCTTCGATGCCGTGCTGTGCAAAGACGTTGTTGTCGCTGCCGCCGAAAGTTTTTTCGAATGCAGCGGTCAGGCCTTCTTCTGCAACGGCGCTCTCGTAATGCCTTGCGGCATCGCTTGTCAGCGGCGTCTCATACGCATGGATATTCAGTTTTTCTTCCCAGACCAGCTTCGCACCAATCTTCCCTGCTTCCTGCTGGAAGATTCTGTGATATGTTTCCAGAAGCTCCATGGCCGTCTCGTGGTTCAGGCTTCGAATTTCGCCTTCGATCACGCAGCTTTCCGAAACGATGTTGGTACCGGAGCCGCCGCCGATTTTTCCGATGTTGGCAGTGGTGCTTTCATCCACGTGGCCCTGCGGAAGCTGTGCGATTGCGCGGGCGGCCGCCTGGATGCTGTTGATGCCGTCCTCCGGGTGGAAACCGGCGTGGGCGGCTTTTCCCTGGATTTTCACCGCGAAGGAAACGAGTGTCGGTGCCGCGTAGGCGGCTGCACCGATCGCGCCGCTTAAATCCAGAACGTATGCTTCTTTTGCCTGCACCTGGCTGTAGTCGAAGGCATTTGCGCCTTTGCAGTACAGCTCCTCACCAGTCGAGATCAGAATTTCGATCGGGCGGTGCGGTGTTTTGGTCTCGATGAGGTGGCGGACAGCTTCATAGATGGCTGTCACACCGGCGAGGTCGTCGGCGCCAAGAACTGTCGTGCCGTCGCTCGTTACGGTTCCATCCTCATGGGAGACGGCTTTTTTTCCTTTTGCAGGCTCAACAGTGTCCATGTGGGCCGCAAAGAGAACCGGGGCTCCTGCAAGGCTGCCCGGAATGCGCGCGAACAGATTGCCCGCATTGGAGCCGGTCTGCTCCTGCGTATGATCTTCTGTAAGCGTAACCCCGATTTCGGCGAATTTTATTTTTAAGGTGTCCGCCATCTCGCGCTCCTCTAAGGACGGCGAATCGATAGATACCAGCTCCGCAAAAAAATCAGCAATTCTTTTCTCATCTATCATAATCTTTTCTCCTACTCTTTGGCTGTGTCCGCAATTTAAATAACATACTCAGGCTGCGCCATAATATGCATCTTGCTGAAGAACTCCCGTGTTCTCTGATTCTGCGGATGCTCGAATACTTCTTTCGGTGTTCCGTCTTCTACTACGTGTCCTTTATCAAGGAAGATCACACGGTTCGACACATGGCGGATAAAGTTCATCTCATGGGAAACCAGAAGCATTGTATATCCCTGTGCCGCAACTTTTTTAATAACATCCAGAACCTCTCCAACCAGCTCTGGGTCAAGGGCTGAGGTCGGCTCGTCCAGCAGCAGAATCTGCGGTTTCATGGCGAGGGCTCTTGCGAGCGCCACCCTCTGCTGCTGTCCGCCGGACATATGTTTCGGATAATGGTTTGCCCATTTCTCCATGCCGACCAGTTTCAGTTCTTCTAATGCAATGGCTCTGGCCTCGTCTTTTTTCATCTTCTTGACAACAATCAGGCCTTCCATCACATTTTCCAGTGCGGTTTTCTTCTCAAACAGATTGAACCGCTGGAACACCATTCCTGTGTTCTGTCTTAAATACAGAAGCTCTTTCGGTTTCCGCTCGGAAAGGCCGATCACCTTGTCCCCGATCGTCACCGTTCCCTTCTCCGGTGTCTCAAGGCGGTTGACGCAGCGCAGAAGCGTTGATTTTCCGGTTCCGGAAGGACCGATGATTCCCACAACATCGCCCTGTCTGATCTCGAGGCTGATGTCGTCGAGCACCACATTGTCGTTATATTTTTTTGATAAATGATCAATTTTTATCATTTTTCTTACCCTCCCCGTTTGCGGACGCCAGCTCTACCTGGTCCGGAATCCGGATTTTATTTTCAATTACGCGGATAATCTGCTCGATCACCAGCGTTACCAGCCAGTAAATGATGGCCAGTGAAACGTAAACTTCAAAGTAGCGATACGTTCTTCCTCCAATAATCTGGCCCTGTGCGGTAATCTCGACAACGGCGCAGGTAAAAGCAAGAGACGTTCCTTTGATGATACTGATAAAAGAGTTTCCAAGGGTCGGAAGCGCAACCTCAAAGGCCTCCGGCAGAATGATGCGGCGCAGTGTCTGCGGATACGTCATGCCGAGTGCATGTGCTGCTTCGATCTGGCCCGGGTCAACGGACTGCAGGGCCGAACGGATAATCTCAGCCATAAAGCCCGACTGGTTCAGTCCCAGAGCGATCATCGCATAGACGAAACCGGAAATATTGGCAACCGCCAGATTCGTTCCGAACTGCTGGTTGATTGCCTTGAACATCATGGGAATACCAAAGAACGCAACGTACAGCTGTACGATGACCGGCGTACCACGGAGCAGTGAAATCAGAAGATTCGTAATCTGCGTCAGTACTCTGATTTTTTTCATTTTGATGATCGCCATCACAAGTCCCAGTCCCAGTCCGATCAGCATAGAAACCACGGCCAGTTCCAGCGTGATCGGCAGCTTTGTCAGCAATTCTGGTATGGATGAAAATACCAGTGAAACGTCAAATAATTTTCCCATGATTTTTGTCCTCTCTTACACATATTTTTCTACCAGTACACAGGTAAAGCCAAGATTTTTCTTCGGCTTTTTCGGCTCTTCGTCTTTCTTCGGTGCATGGTGGTCGTATACCGACAGGTCAGCGTCCGGATTCAGTTTGTAGCCTAATTTCTCATAAAAGCCTGCGGCGCGGTCCTGGCTCGTGATGACGATGTGATCGACACCGTATTCTTTCAGCCATTTCTCAGCGGCTTCGATCAGCACGCTACCGTATCCGCTTTTCTGTTTTTCTCTGACAACACAGACACGCTCGATTTTTCCTGTCTTTTCCGCCGGAAATGCGATGCGGCAGCCGGCTACCGGCTTGTGATCTTCTGTCAGCAGAATCGCCTGCAGATCATCTTTGCTCTCGTCCTGTCCGAATTCCAGTTCAATCGGAATGTTCTGTCCCAAACAGAAAGCATCAGTTCTGACGTAATCATATGCTTTGTATTTCCACTCTTCGCTTCCCTTTTCTACCCGGTAAATTTCTGCCATGTTTTTCGCTCCTTTTAGAATCGGGAAACGGATGTTCTCGATCCGCTTCCCGTCTGTTTTGTAATCTCTTCTGTTTTTATTTCAAAAACGATATTCTAGTTTGGTGTCTCATCAAAGTATTTCTCGTCTGGGCTGGTGTCCACGCCGAGATACTCGGTTGTGATCTTGGAAAGAGTTCCGTCTTCTTTCATCTCTTTTAAGGCTTTGTCAACATCCTCGCGGAGTGCTGCGCCCTCTTCGTTCTTTCCAAACAGGAAGTAGGTATTGTTCTGCGGGAACAGGAAATCTTCGGTCTCCTCGTCGATCTCGTTTGCTTCCAGCTGACCTTCCAGTCCGAACTGCGGAAGCAGGTTGTCGATGATCGGTCCGTCGTCGATTGCCACATCAGCGGTTCCATCTACGATATGCTGGTAGCGGACCTGGAAGTTTGCATTGGAATATACGATATTGATCTGGTGATCCGGGTTGTCTGTATTCCATTTTTCCAGTGCATTTGCGGTAAGGCTTCCTGCACTCAGCTCAATTTTGTATCCGCGGTCTGCCAGATCGGTAAGAGAAGTCAGCGGCTCATCGCCGGTTCTCTGAATGTATTCGTTGAAGCTGGTTTTATATGGTAAAGAGAAGTAGTAGGATTCTGCTCTCTCATCGGTATATCCATAGTTGTTGACTGCGATGTCGTACTGACCGCTCAGCACACCCTGCAGTGCATCTGCCTGCTCAATTTTCAGTTCATACTGCGGAAGGCGGTTGAACACTTCTTTTACGATATCGATATCGACACCGGTCAGCTCGTTGTCATCATTTACGTAAAAGTACGGTGCCAGTGTGCCGCTTGTTACAGCTTTAATCACTTTTTTCTCACCGGAATCCGATGCGGAGCTGCCTTCTGCGGAAGATGATGCTGCGGAACCGCTGCTGCTTCCTGCATTTGCTAATGCATTGCTTCCGCATCCTGCAAAGCTTGCTGCCAAAAGGCCCGCCGCTGCCAATACTGCCCAGAATTTCTTTGTCTTTTTCATAATAAAATCCTCCTCATTTTCTCGTTCTTTTCAGTTCCGGCCGCACCCCGGCTGCCTGAGAGTGTTCCACCAGAGCGCTCCGGATTCTTCTGTCTTATCTCTTTATAAAAGTCCTTTCAGCGGATTAATCGATGCATCCACGGAAAGTACGCCGTTCTTCGGGTTTCTGTCTTCCCATTTCGGGCTGTTCCAGATGGTTTTTGAGATTTCTCCTGCGTAATCCTCGTAGGTCTCTCCCTCCGGATGGCGAAGGAATACTTCATCCGGTGTTTTGCTGAGTGTTCTTCTCGATCCATCGTCTGCCATCAGCTTCTCGAAATCTACTTTTGCAAGGATTCGTTCGTTGTATCCGCGGAAGAGAACCTCGCCTAATTTCTTTCCAGGTCTCGAAAGTGCCAGCACCTGCGGATCGCTTCCGTGACGGAAGGCCGGGATCGCATACAGCTCTTTTAAGTAGCCCCAGATATTTTTGTAATCACGAATCGGTTTCTTCACCGGTCCTACGTTGTGGAAGTAGCTGACATCCCAACGGATCAGAGTGACGTAAGCGCGGACATCGCTGTCGGTGATGTAGTCGCCGAACAGGAAACGGTTCGTCTCCAGCCGTTTGTCCAGCTTATCGAGGGATTCATAGAAATCTTCGTATGCCTCATCGTATGCTTCCGGTGACTGGCAGAATGCCATGCGGTAATGGCCGTTGTTGATATGCGGGAAGAGCCAGTCGTTAAACTCATCGATCTCTTTCCGGAATTTTTTCGGGTACAGGTCCGGCGCATCTTTTGGCTGGAATGGACGGAACTGCACTTCGAGGTAGTTCGTCAGGCGGTGATAATCGTTGTTCACAGCCTTTTTCTCTTTGACATCCACCAGGGTCGGTGTCGTTGCTCTTCCTTTGAAGTCCGGGTTTGCTCTTTTATAGAACTCACTTAAGAAGTAAGCGCCTGTCGCCGGATCCTTGAAATCCAGATACTGTCCGAATGCATGTCCGTAACGGTTTGTCTCGCCGGATGGAGAAACTCTCGTCTCCGAGATCACATCCTGCAGTCCTAAAAGCTCCCGCACGATGATCGGACGGTTGGACCAGTTGCATCCGGTTGCCCAGTAGATCCCGAAGCGGTTTGCTTCTGCTTTCAGGCCGCCTTCTTTATCGCCGAATGGCTGGATAAATGCATTTGGCTGACGGATGAAAGCGCCGCGCTCATCGATCTCTACAAGGGTTTCATTTGGTCTTGGGTCTACTCCGACTTCTGCTGCAAACTGTTCTGCCAGTGCATCTGTGTATTTGATTTCTTCGGTTTCTTTATTTTCAACTGGGGTGAAGCTGCATCCGCATCCGCTCATGTTTTTGTCCTCCGTTTTCTATGTCTGTTTATTATCTATTCTTATGTTGTTCATTCGCATTTCTTTTAAAAAAGGTTAAAAAAATAGCAGGCATTCGTTCCGGCCTGCCCGCACATGCAATTTCTGCTATGCTTTTTCTGCCTGCGAATGTTTCTTATTTTTCTTTATTCTGATTGGAGCTGCAGCAACAGCAACAACACATCTCCATCATTCTGTTCTCCTGCATTCGTCTGTTGTCTGTTTTTTTCATTTGCTGTTCTCCTTTCCTACTAAGTCGATATGTTTAATGTGTTTCTCGATTACATGGCATATTATAATGCATATTTTTTCTATGTGCAACCCCTAAAACGCCTTTTGGTAATTGTTATTTCGATGAATCGATTATAGGTTTTTCCTATTGGTTAGTCATACCAGAAAGATATTACTTATCACACCTGTAGGCTGATTTTGCTTTTTCCCGGCCAACCGCCGCAACTTTTGCAATGTGCTCAACAATTCTTGCCATGGCTTTTTTCTTAAGAAACGATACAATAAAAAGCAAAGAACACCACTTGCAAAATACAATGTACTCTCGGAATCTTTCTGTGCTTGTTTTTGTGAGATGATTTTCCGCCAGCCGCAAAGGCAAGTGCAGAAAGATTCCGAGAGTACATTACAAAATAAAGGAGAGTTTTTCTTATGGAAATGACATTTCGCTGGTATGGTTCCAAATTTGATACCGTTACCTTAGAGCAGATCCGCCAGATTCCGGGCGTAACCGGAGTCATCACAACCCTGTACGACACTACCCCGGGCGAGGTGTGGACACGCGAAGCGATTCACGCGTTAAAAGAAGAGGTTGAGGCCTCTGGACTTCACATCTCCGGCATCGAGAGCGTCAACATCCACGACGCCATCAAAATCGGCAGCCCGGACCGTGAGCAGTACATCGATAATTATATTGAAACGTTAAAGCACCTCGGCGAGGAAGACATTCACCTTGTCTGCTATAACTTCATGCCGGTCTTCGACTGGACCAGAACAGAACTCGCACGCGTCCGTCCGGACGGCTCGACCGTACTTGCCTACAAACAGTCCGCCGTAGACGCACTTGTTCCGGAAAAAATGTTTGAATCTATCGCAGGTGATGCAAACGGCGCAATTCTTCCTGGCTGGGAGCCGGAGCGCATGGCAAAAGTGAAAGAGCTCTTTGACGCTTACCGCGATGTGGATGATGAGAAACTGTTTGCCAACCTCAAATACTTCCTCGAACGCATCATGCCGGTCTGCAACGAGTACGACATCAAAATGGCCATTCACCCGGACGACCCGGCATGGAGTGTCTTCGGTCTTCCGAGAATCATCATTAATAAAGAAAACATTCTGCGCATGATGAAGATGGTCGATGACCCGCACAACGGCGTGACCTTCTGCTCGGGTTCCTACGGAACAAACCTGGAGAACGATCTGCCGGATATGATCCGTTCCTTAAAGGGCCGCATCCACTTCGCTCACGTCCGCAATCTGAAATTCCACAGCCAGCAGGATTTCGAGGAGGCCGCACACCTTTCCTCTGACGGCAGCTTCGATATATATGAGATCATGAAAGCGCTGTACGACATCGGCTTTGACGGCCCGATCCGCCCGGACCACGGACGTATGATCTGGGGCGAGAAGGCAATGCCGGGCTATGGACTGTATGACCGCGCACTCGGCGCGACTTATTTAAACGGACTCTGGGAAGCTATTGACAAGAGTCACAAACGTGGAATTTAAAGGAGGTTTTTACTGATGTCTCTTAACTTAACAGCTGCCGGACTGGCAGATCAAAAAGCGTGGGAAGCCGCAGGCTATGCGCTTCCATCCTATGACCGCGAAGCAATGATCACCCGCACGAAAGAATCTCCGTGCTGGGTGCATTTCGGAGCCGGAAATATTTTCCGTGCCTTCCAGGCAAATACAGCACAGGAACTGCTGAACAACGGTACCTTTGACCGCGGTGTCATCGTTGCGGAGGGCTTCGATACAGAAATCATCCGTGATATGTACCAGCCGCACGATAATTTAAGCATTCTGGTGACCTTAAAAGCCGATGGTTCTGTCGAGAAAACCGTTGTTGGAAGCATCGCAGAATCGCTGGCTGCCGATACGGCGGATTCTCCGGATTTTGCCCGGTTAAAAGAAATCTTTACCAAGGATTCCCTGCAGATGGCGACGTTTACGATCACCGAAAAGGGATATTCCCTGAAAAACGGTGCGGGCGAACTGCTGCCGTCTGTTGCTGCCGATTTTGCTGCCGGACCTTCTTCCGTTACCAGCTATATGGGAAAAGTTGCTTCTCTTTTATATGAAAGATTTCTTGCAGGCGAAAAACCGTTTGCGATGGTCAGCACCGACAACTGCTCCCACAATGGCGAAAAACTTTCCCTTGCCCTGACAGCCTACGCTTCTGCATGGGAAGAAAACAAGCTGGTACAGCCAGGCTTCCTCTCCTATCTGCAGAACCCGGAAAAAGTCAGCTTCCCGTGGACCATGATCGACAAGATCACCCCGCGGCCGGATGGTTCCATCGAAAAGATACTCGAGGAGAACGGCCTCGCTGATGCACAGTCGATCGTCACCTCCCGCCACACCTACGTTGCTCCGTTCGTCAATGCAGAGGAATGCCAGTACCTCGTAGTCGAAGATCATTTCCCGAACGGACGGCCGCCGATGGAAAAGAGCGGATGGATCTTTACCGACCGGGAAACTGTCAACAAAACAGAGCGCATGAAGGTCTGCACCTGCCTGAACCCGCTGCACACCGCACTCGCTGTGTTCGGCTGCCTGCTGGACTATGAACTAATCAGTGAGGAGATGAAAAATCCGGTACTGAAAAAGCTCGTGGAGCGCATCGGATATATCGAAGGACTTCCGGTTGTCACCGATCCTGGTATTCTCTCTCCGAAGCAGTTTATCGATGAAGTGCTGAACATCCGCATCCCGAATCCGTTTATGCCGGATACGCCGCAGCGAATTGCAACCGATACGTCACAGAAGCTGTCGATCCGGTTCGGTGAGACGATCAAATCGTATCTTGCTTCTCCGGAGCTGTCACTCTCGGATCTTCAGGCAATTCCGGCTGTATTTGCGGGATGGCTGCGGTATCTGATGGGCGTGGATGACAACGGCGATGCATTTGATCTGAGCCCGGATCCGCTGCTTGCCACGGTCCGCCCGTATGTGCAGGATCTGAAACTCGGCGCACCGGCTGACCGCGAGACCCTTTCCAAAACTCTGGCTCCGCTGCTCTCCGATGCTTCGATTTTCGGTGTGGATCTGATTTTCGCCGGACTTTCTGACCGTGTACTGGATGCTTTTGTCTCGATGCTTCAGGGACCTGGCGCTGTGGCAGATACGCTTGCTGCTCTGACCGCTCAATTCTAAAGGGGAGGTATTTCCATATGAAACCTTTTATGGACGCTGACTTTCTGCTGCAGACCGATACGGCGAAAACACTGTACCACGAGGCGGCTGAAAAAATGCCCATTTTTGACTATCACAACCATCTGAATCCACAGGAGATTCTCGAAGACCGCCAGATGGAGAATCTGACACGCGTCTGGCTCGGCGGGGATCATTATAAATGGCGTGCCATGCGTGCGATGGGCTTTTCGGAGGATCTGATCACTGGAAACGCCGATGATTACGACAAATATCTGGCGTTTGCCGAGACGATTGAGAACGCGATCGGCAATCCTTTATACCACTGGACACATCTGGAGCTGCAGCGGTACTTCGGCATCACGACACCGCTCTCCCGCGCAACAGCGAAGGAGATCTGGGATGAGGCGAATGCAAAACTGCAGACGAAGGAGTTTACCGTGCGCAATCTGATTCTGAACCAGCATGTGTCGCATCTGTGCACCACCGACGATCCTGCAGATGATCTGCACTGCCATCTGGCATTACAAAAGGAATACTTTGCCTGCCGCGTTCTGCCGTCCTTCCGCCCGGACCGCGCCGTTCATCTCGAAAAGCCGGATTTCCCGGAATACGTGGAAAAGCTTGCCGCTGCCGCCGGCAGGACGATTGCATCCGCAGAGGATATGGTGCATGCCCTCTCCTGCCGCCTCGACTTCTTCCTCTCCGCCGGCTGCGTTGTCAGCGACCACAGCCTTGAGGACTGCTTCTATGTGCCATGCACGGCTGCTGAGGCGAATGATGTATTTGAAAATCGCATGAACGGCGGTGCTCTCACTGAAAAAGAGCTCGGCATGTACAAGGGCTTCCTTCTGACGAACCTCGGACGGCTGTATCATAAGCACAATATCGCCATGCAGCTTCATATCAAAGCACTCCGTAACAACTCGAAGCGGATGTTCCGTGCGCTCGGTGCCGATACCGGCTTTGACAGCATGAACGATTTCGCCTTTGCCCCGATGCTCGGCGCTTTCTTAAACGATATGGACGAGGACGACGCACTGCCGAAAACTGTGCTCTACTCTCTGAACCCGAGCGACAACCCGATGCTTGCAAGCATGGCTGGAAACTTTGCTGCGCCTGGCATCCGCTCGAAAGTGCAGTTCGGTACCGCATGGTGGTTCAACGATCACAAATACGGCATGGAATCCCAGCTTGCGACGCTTTCCAGCATCGGCATGCTCTCCACCTTCATCGGCATGCTGACCGACTCCCGCAGCTTCCTCTCCTTCCCGCGCCACGAATATTTCCGCCGGATTCTCTGCAATCAAATCGGAAACTGGGTGGAAAACGGGGAGTACCCGGCGAACCTGGAGTTTCTGAAAGAGATGGTGGAAAATATCAGCTACAACAATGCGGTTTCGTATTTCCTGTGATTTTCGCATGTCTTATTGACAATTATTCCCACATACCGTACAATAAAAGGGATTACTGATCAACGAAAGGATTACAGAAACATGGACGACTCAGGCAGTATGCCTCGACGATGCTTTATTTTCATCATTTGATAAACGGAGACATAATCTATCTTTGATTCCGCCAGATTCAAGATAGGTTATGTCTTTTTGTACATTTTTTGCATCGTGTCCCGGTTTCCTAAGAAAGGAAAAACAAATGAACAGCGACATTGTGTCACTCATCATCATTCTTATCTGCGTCATGCTCTCAGCCTACTTTTCGGCGACGGAGACTTCTTTCACCTCGCTGAACCGCATCCGCATGAAAAATATGGCAGAAAAAGGCGACAAGCGGGCGGAACTGGTGTTAAAGCTGCTGGAGAACTTTGACAAGCTGCTCTCCACGATTCTCGTCGGCAACAACATCGTCAACATCGGACTCAGCTCCCTTGCCACGGTGCTTTTTATCAAGATTCTCGGCGGCGACTCCGGTGCGACGGTTTCCACGATCGTAACCACTATCGTGGTCCTGATCTTCGGCGAAGTTTCCCCGAAAAGCATTGCAAAAGAATCCCCGGAGACGATCGCCAAATTTTCCGCACCGTTTCTCCACATTCTGATGATCGTGCTGACCCCGGTGACGTTTTTCTTTTCCCAGTGGAAGAAGCTGCTCTCCCGCATCTTCAAATCCTCGGAAAACCACGGCATCACCGATGAGGAACTGATGACCATCGTCGAGGAGGCGACCCAGGAGGGCGACATCGACGATCAGGAAGGCGATCTGATTCAGAATGCAATCGGCTTCATGGAGATGGAGGCCGCAGAGATCTTTACTCCGCGTGTCAACGTCATCGGCATTCCGCTCGATGCGACGAAATCCGAGATCGCTAAGACTTTCTCCGACACCGGATTTTCCCGGCTGCCGGTGTATGATGATGATATCGACCACATTGTGGGAATTGTGTATCAGAAGGATTTCCACAACCACATTTACCACACCAACAAACCGCTAAGCAGCATCATCCGCCCGGCGCTCTTTGTAACCGAGAATACGAAGGTCGGCCCGCTGCTGAAAAAAATGCAGGCGAAGAAATCGCATATTGCCATTATCATTGATGAATTCGGCGGCACCGACGGTATCATCACCATGGAAGATATCCTCGAAGAGCTCGTCGGCGAAATCTGGGATGAGCATGATGCGGTTGTACAGGAAATCCAGAAAGTTTCCGAAAACGAATACCTCGTGACCGGAACGGCAAGCATCGACAAGGTGTATGAAGAGCTCGATATTGACAAAGAATTTGACGTCTTTACGGTCAGCGGATGGATCATGGGGATCCTCGAGCGCGTGCCAAAGGAAGGCGATCATTTCGTCTCGGATGGCCTCGACGTAACCGTACTGAAAATGGCAGACCGGAGAGTCGACAAGGTACGGATCGTGCGGCTGCCGAAGGATGAAAATGAACAGTAAGTAATTTACAAACAAAAACGGATCGAAAATCTGGTTTTAAGTTCAGATTTTCGATCCGTTTTTCTTGTCCTATTGTATTTTCTTCTCCACCCGGTACTTCTTCGGCGATATTCCGTAGCGCTCTTTAAAAATCCGATGAAAATAACTCATGTTCTCATACCCGACCCGCTCGCCGATGTCTGCCACGGAAAGTCCTGTCGTTTCCAGCAGATACGCGGCCTGGGTGAGGCGTTTGTTCTGGACAAGTTCAGTGTAGTTTTTCCCGGTCAGGCGGCGAATCATGCGGCTTAAGGTGTAAAAATCGTAGTACAGTTCCTCCGCCAGTTCCGAAAGACTGCCCTCCCGGTAATGTTCCTCGATATAGCGGTATACGCCGAGCAGCATCTCCTGTTCAAAATACTGCTCTCCCACCTGCACGCGTTCGGTGTAGTTCATGAGCTGCAGGAATAAAAGGCCCATCGTAATCTGATTGATGCTCCGCTTATTGCTCTGGTGATGTAAGAGCGTCCAGACGAGATTTTCGATCAGATTCTGCACCGGAAGGACATCCGCAATTCTGTAATGCAGATAACAGAGCGGTACCTCCCCGCTTTTCAGACAGCCGACGATAAAATCCTTTAACTGATTCTCCTCTGCCCCGATCATTCGCAGCGTCTGGTCAAAAAACTCCGGCAGAATCAGAAAGTTGACCGCGATATCGTCACGCCCTGCCGGTTCAATTTCCTGCACTGCATTCTGATTCAGAATCAGCAGCTCACCCGTTTTCAGCTCGATCCGGTCCCCGTTGATGGTGTGCACGGTGCTTCCCTGGCACATGTAGATCATCTCGACATAATTGTGGCTGTGCGCCGGAAAACGAATAAACCGCGTGTGCGGCCGAATATCAATCAATTTTCCCCGCTCCAGCAGCTTTCCCGCATCCATCACAAACTTCTGCCCGCTCGAATACCGCTCCTTTTCCACTTCCGTCTTGCCGTCCAGAATTGCCTGTTCCTCCTCCGTAATCCGGGACAGGTCTGCTATAATTTCCTGTTTCACGATTATTCCTCACATTTTTCACGTTTTTTCTGCTTTTTATTATATTCCACTCTAGTGCAAATAAGCAATGTACTTTTTCTTCTCACTTTCTGATAAATATTCCTTTCCTACGCATCAAAACAGCAAGTGCTGCACTGCCAAGTGAAACGTAACGAAGATTCTCTCTTTACAATTTCACTTTCTTAAAGTATACTTTAAGAAGTTATTCTACTATTCAAACTCTATCGTTCAAGGAGGTTTTTCCATGGAACAGCAGACCTACACCATTCGTGAAATGTCCGAGCGTTTTGGACTTCCGGCCTCTACGCTTCGTTATTATGAGGAGATCGGACTTTTGACGGATGTCATTCATACCGAAAGTAAGAAACGAATTTACACCCAGCAGCACATTGACTGCATGACCGCAATTCTCTGCTTCAAACGCACCGGGCTTCCGATTGCGGGGATTCAGGAGTTTTTCCGGCTTGAGAACGATATCCCGGGAAATATTGACCAGATGGTTGCCATTCTCAAGGAACATGAGCAGAATACACGCGAGAAAATCGAGCGCATGGAATCTGATCTCGAGCATATTCAGCAGAAAGTACGGTATTACAGCGCGGTTCGCGATGCGATTAAAAATGGGGATGAAATGCCGTCGTGGGATTCCTGCGGCTGTGAGGAGAAGGCGCAGTAGATATCTCTCCAGGCTTTTCCGCCGCAGACACACACAAGTTTCAAAAGAGCAGGTAAGAAAAGGGACCAACATCCACTTTTCTTACCTGCTCTTCTTATTTTTTCTATCACCTTTTCCCTTCATACCCGGAATTTTTTCTGCATTTCCCGCATAAAATCTTTTCCGCGGAAAAAAAACAGCCCGATCAGATACAGCACACTAAGGCCCACGCAGATCACGGACGGCCAGGTAATGCGGACAGTTCCCGTCAGCCACAAAATCGCCGGAACGATTCCTGCTGCTCCGGACTGCATCAGATAAAAAAGATATTCACTGACCTCCATTTTGTACGCTCTTGCCAGAATCTGCATCGTCGCGCCATTCAGAAGAACGGCGAGCGGAATTGCGAAATCGACAGACCAGCCGATCCAGCCCGTCGCATAATCCCACAGAATCGCACCGATCATAATAAAGATCAATTGCCACATACTGTTTTTGAGTGGATTTTTCCGTTTCTGATATCCCACCCGGATCAGAAGCCAGGCGCAGAACACACCCGCTGTCGCATAACCTGCCCACCACATCTGCGGCGTTGCAAGGAAATTCATCATCCAGCAGAGTACGACAGCCGCGATGCAGGTGAAAGAAAAAATTTTCAATCCCAGTTTGGCCGTCCCGTGCGGCTGTTCTTTCTGTCCCGGAAAATCATTTTCCTCCTGTTCACAGGCGATGCCCTCTTTCTGCAGCAGATGCATCAGGTTCCGTTCAATATTGGAATCAGCGATTTTAGATGTGATTCCAAGCACCATGCTGTCACCGTAGGAACAGGAACACATCTGTACTTTGTCGGTGCTGGTGAAAAATCCGAACCGCTCAATATATGTTTCATACTCCGGTGGCATCTGAATCCGGCCGATATTGGAATAGACGGTCGTAATGCTTCGTCCGCCGAGCGTCGTGCCCGCCATCAGCGCCAGATTTTTGATTTCCAGCGGCACGGCGCGCAGCACCGGATTCCGCTCAATCCGCACCAGATCGTTCATACGTGTGGAAATCTCCTGCTTCAGCGCCTCTTTCTGCATCGCGGCTCCCGTGATCTGCAGGGCATCCTCAAACGATGCCTCCGGCCCAAGATCACAGGCAATCTCGATCCAGCTCCAGAAATTCGTCATCGATGCGGATGGGAAAAAGTTGCGGAGATTGGCTGGAACCATCAGAGAAACCGGCTTTTTCAGCCTGCTTTTCGGGATTTCTTCATATACCGCATATACCAGCGCCGCCGCAAGGTACGCCGTCACCGACACGCCATGTGCTTTTGCGCACTTATGAACTGCTTCCGCGGAAAGCAGAATCTCAGTAATTTCCATCTCCTCCTGCTCCAGATACTCGCCTTTGATCTGGTATGCCGGGCGGCTTTTTTCTTTTTCATTTTTCTTTCCGGTGTAATACTGGGAAAAGCTGTCCTCCTCGAAATCTGTCTCTGTCAGCATGTCTTCGCTGACCTTTGAAAAGATTTCCTCGGGATGACACAAGATCAGATAATTGCTCACCAGTTCTTTCAGAAACAGCATCGCACCGGTGCCGTCTGTCAGGGCATGGAATACTTCGAAATTGATTCGGGTTTTATAGTAAGAAACCTGGAAAAGAAGCGTTTTGTGGTCGGGTACGTAAATCTCACTGCACGGCGGACGCTTTTCCTCTTCTACTTTTGCTGGCAGATCGCGCTGCTCCAGATAAAACCAGAAAAGACCTTTCCGCAGTACCATGGAAAACACCGGGTAATGCTCCATTGTCTGCTCCAGCGCTTTCTGCAGCAGATCCGCCTGGATGTCCTCTTTCAGCTGGCAGTAAAACCGGAAGACTCTCGTATCCTTTTTTCCGGTGGCCGCCGGAAATGCCTGTGCCGCGTTGTCCAGCTTTCTCCAGCGCGAAGAATGTTCTTTCTTCATTTTCTATGCCTCCTTACGCCTTCCCGTGTGTCAATTGTTTCTTCACTGCTGCTATGTTTTCCAGTTCTTCGTCTGCATTTTTCTGCTGTTTTTCTTTCCTTAAAAATGCATTCATATACTGAAAACTTTCCTGCACATATAGGTGTTCAATGCCAAGCGCAAAATAGCCGTGCAATGCGCCCTTGATCCGATGATGTTCAACCAGATTGCCAGCCCTTTTCAGCTTTTTCGCATAATCCTCGCCCTCATCGCGCAGCGGATCGTACTGCGCCGTCAGTACCAGCGTGTCCGGCAGTCCCTGCAGATTTTCTGCCAGCACCGGTGCAAAGTACGGATTTTTGCGGTCTTCTTCGGTCCGCTGATACAGAATTACATAATCTTCCATTTTGACACTGGTCAGAAGGTATCCGGTTCCATTGGTTTTCACGGATTTGTACGGTGATTTCTCTGTGTAACAGGAATTCACCGCCGGATAAATCAAAATCTGTTTCCCCGGCAGCAGTTCTTTTTTGTCCCTCGCCATCAGGCAGACCGCAGCCGCAAGATTTCCTCCTGCGCTGTCGCCCATGATCGTGACATTTTCCGGCGTTACCTCCGGCAGAATCTCCCCGCGCAGCATTGCCTGGGCGGCGGCGTAGCAGTCTTCTAAGCCTGTCGGGAAACGATGCTCCGGTGCAAGACGGTATTCTACCGATACAACAATCTGCCCCGTCGACTGCGCCATGCGTGCGCAGACACGGTCGTATGTCTCCACACTCTCGGTTGTCCAGCCGCCGCCATGGAAGAACAGAATCGCTTCTTTTGCACCATGCTCCTCCATTTTTTCATCCGGGAAGAACAGCCGAATCGGAACCTTGTAGTCCCCATTATATATTTCCATATCCAATTTTCGCAGAAAAATACGGATCGGATCCAGCTTCTTGATATCGGCAAGCCGACGGGCGGATTCTACTTCAATTCCGCCGTAGGACAATACATTTAAAATGGCTTTGACTGCTTTTTTCATTCACTCTCTCCTCTGTTGCTATTTTTCTGCTTCTGTTTTTCGTCTAGTTGCAATGTACTGCTTCAAAAATTCATACATCTGCTCATCGGTCGGTGGGCAGCCTTTCAGATTGTATTTAAACCCTGAAGTACAACTTCCCACACCAAGCGCCCCGCTCTTTCCCCGGTATCCCTGCCCGATGCAGATTTTTTCGTGGAGTTCCTGCAGCAGTCCTTCCTCCCTCAGCCGGTCGAGCGCCGGGATCAGATAGCCGTAGCAGGCACTGCAGGACTCAACTTCCTCTACGGCATCCTGCAGTTCCACGATCTTCCGTTTTTCCGGAATCACTCTTTTTTCACCAATTTCGCCAATTTGGCGGATTGAAAGCCGTGTGAGATCAGCGCTGCCCACGCCCAACTCTTCTGCCATTTTGACATACGGGACATCTTCTGGCTTATAATGCAGTTCCGCGCAGACATATGCATCAATCAACACCGGATCTAACCCAGCGAAAAGGCGATTCATAATAAACGGATTACCGCCATCCTCAAAGTCAAGGTCTCCGCAGATATTATCCACCAAAATAAAATCCTGATGAATCCCCAGCCCCAGATGCGCAATTGGCCGATGAAGTCCCATGGCATGAAAATGACGTTTTTCTTTATTCGGCAAGAGACCTTTCATGTTTTTCAGTGCGCAGGTAATTTTAGTCTGGCAATGGCCTTTCATGACTGGGACATTGATCATAAAATCCACCTTTTTCGCACATTCGCAAATCTGAAGTTCCATATCACCACACTGCACCGGCATGCTTTTTTCCTTCTGCGCATCGATAAGCGGAACGCCATACTGTTCCGAAAGCATACGGTATCCACAGACCTCAAACGATTCCTCCGTCTTATCTCCCACCCAGGAGCCTTCCATGATTTGAAGGTTAGTAAATCCGTTTTCCTGAAGATATTCGATGATCCCCGCAACCACCTCCGGATGTGTCGTCCCTCCAAACTCCGCCGGGACAGGTGCTACCAGATTTGGCTTAATACCGATGAGACTGACCTTCGAAGGAATGAGCGTAGCTAAGGCACATTCGTTCAAAAGCTGTTTTGTCATTTCTTTATATTCCATTCCCTGTATCTGGATAATTTCGTTTTTATTCATTTAGTATTGCGGCCCCTTTATTCTGATTTGATTTTTTCTGACATTCGATATTCTTTAGTATATAATAGTTACTGCTTTCTTTCAACTCATCCAAAAACAAAATCATTTCCTGTGAACTGTAACCATTCCCGTCAGCTCCAGCTTCATAGAAAATTAAGCACTGTATGCTTGTAAGATTTCCAATCGCATTGTATAATAAATGGAAAACGGTACACAGAAAAAGTACCTCATCAGAAAGGAACTGTCATGAGTTTTGAAGATGATTTAAAGGATGTCGGCGACAGTATTGGAAAGCTTGTGGATAACGCTGTAAATTCTCAGGATTTTCAGGAATTAAACCAGAAGATTTCAGACACCATCAACCAGTTTGTCTACCCAAACCGGAAGGGACCATTCCGTGCAAATGGCACACAGGAGCCGTCCCGCGGCTATTCCGCAGATACTTCCTACAGCAGCCAGCATTCTTCCCATAATAATACAACGCAGCAGACCGGACCGCATCACTATTCCTACGGGCCGGGAGGCACGATGCCGGGTAAGAGCGCGAACCCGGTTCCCAAACCTTCCCATACCTGGCAGACCCCGCAGAATACGGAATGGAACAGCCGCATACAGGAACGTCGTGTACTGCGCGAGCGTTTTATGCCATCCACCGATCTTGCACTTGTCGGCGGATTTCAGACGGCCGCCGGCTGGGGTGTCACCGGACTGTTCGGCTGCTGCACAGCGCTTAGTCTGTATTCCTTATTTGCAGGTCCAGACAACAGCGCGCTGATTCCTTCTCTTATTTTTGCCGCATTTACCATCGGCGGCGGCATTCTTCTGAAAAAGGGAAGTAAAAACCGGCGTCTGGTCCGCCATTTCCGCCAGATCTGTACGCTGATCGGCACAAAGGAATATATTTCCACGAAAGAACTCTGCGACAGTATGCACTGTGAGAAAGGTGAGCTTCTGACCGATATTACGACCATGATTGATAAATCCATGCTGCGCCAGGGCCACCTCGACGAGAATGGTACCTGTCTGATGGTGACAAATGACTGCTACGACCAGTACCGCGCAATGCTCGCCAGCCAGAGGGAACAGCAGATTGCTGAGCAGAAAGCACGTGAACAGCTGGAGGCCTCCGGTGTAACGCCGGAATACCAGCAGATGCTGGAAGAATGTGAATCTTATATTCAGAAGATCCATCAGTGCAACCTGGATCTGCCGGGTGAAGTCATCACAGCCAAGCTGAGCCGTCTCGAAACGGTTGTTACCCGGATTCTCGAGGAGGCAAAAAAGCGCCCAAAAGAAGCCGCCGCCCTGCGGAAATTTATGGATTACTATATGCCGACAACCTGGAAGCTGCTCGACGCTTACCGTTCCTTTGAGAACGAACCAATTCAAAGCGACAATATCCTCCGAACCAAGAAGGAAATCGAGGACACACTGGATACCATCAATGCCGCATTCGAAAAGCTGCTTGACGATCTGTTCCAGACAACGGCATGGGATATTTCTTCTGATATCTCTGTTCTGCAGACGATGCTGGCGCAGGAGGGACTGACAAATCAGGCAGGTCCGTCAAAGCAGGATATTGAGCCGCTTCACATGTAACTATTCAAAGCTATACAATTGAAATCAAATCACCGGTTACGTTTCCGTACCGAAGAAAAGGAGAATAGAAAACATGAATGATTTTGTAAAGGACACCACTGAAATTCCAAGCTTAAGTTTCGGCACTCCAGAGCCGGAACCGGAACTTCCGGTACAGCAGCCGGAAGAAAAGAAAGAGGTCATGGATGATTCTGTTCTGTCCGACGAACAGAAAGCCATGGTGGATGCCTTTGTTTCCCAGATTGATCTTGCCAATACAAACGGCATTCTGCAGTACGGTGCCGGTGCACAGAAGAAAATGGCAGACTTTTCCGAGAAAACGCTGGAGAACGTCAGAAGCAAAGATCTCGGGGAAATCGGCGATCTGCTCACCTCTGTTGTGACAGAGCTGAAAACGTTTGACGCAGAAGAAGAAAAGGGACCATTCTCTTTCTTTAAGAAAAGCACGAACAAAATCAATGCAATGAAAGCGAAGTATGACAAGGCAGAGGTGAATGTCAATAAAATCTGTGACGTGCTCGACGGCCACCAGCGGCAGCTTCTGAAAGACATTGCCATTCTGGATCAGATGTATGCACAGAACCTGAATTATTTTAAAGAGCTGACCATGTACATTCTCGCTGGAAAGAAAAAGCTGGAGCTGGTACGTTCCACAGAACTCCGTGATCTGCAGAATAAAGCGCAGATGACCGGAAAGGCCGAAGACGCACAGGCTGCCAAGGATCTCGAAGATCTCTGCAACCGATTTGAGAAGAAACTGTATGATCTGGAACTGACCCGTATGGTTTCGATCCAGACAGCGCCGCAGATCCGCATGATTCAGAACAGCGATTCTGTAATGGCCGAAAAGATCCAATCCACACTCGTCAACACCATTCCGCTTTGGAAAAACCAGATGATCATTGCACTCGGCGTTCATCACTCGACTGAGGCTGCCAAAGCACAGCGCCAGGTTTCGGATATGACAAATGAGCTTCTGAAAAAGAATGCGGAGAATCTGAAGATGGCAACAATCGAGACTGCAAAAGAATCTGAGCGCGGTATCGTCGATATGGAAACCTTAAAACAGACGAACCAGAGCCTGATCTCTACCCTCGATGAAGTGATGAAGATTCAGGAGGACGGCCGCCAGAAACGTGCCGCCGCTGAAGTTGAGCTGGTACAGCTCGAAAATGATATTAAGAAAAAAATGCTGGAGCTTTCTGCAGGCGGACAGCACTGATACTTTTTGTATCCTATATGAAAAAAAAACGGAGAAGCCGCTTTTTCTGTGGTTTCTCCGTTTTTTACGTCCTGTCTTACCCTTATCTCGGGCGTTCTGCCTTTTCATTCTTTCTTCGGTATTCCGTGAAATAAAATTCAATATCAAAGCAGGTCTGCTCATCGCCCTCTTCTACCATCTCCCAATCCAGTGATTCGTCAAGATCCTCAAAGAAGGTATCCGCCTGATACGTCATGTCAATTCGTGTGACGTATGCCGTATCACAGTATGGGAGAAGCTGACGGTAAATTTCTCCGCCGCCCGCAACATAAATATCGTCGTCCTCATACGGCTTTAACACTTCCATCAGCTCTTTGATACTGTGGACAACGGTTGCGCCGCGGACAGTCCATTCCGAATCACGGCTTAAGATAATATTCGTTCTGCCTTTTAAGGGCTGCCCTGCCGGGAGTGTAGCAAGTGTCTTTCTTCCCATCACGACAACGTGTCCCATCGTAGTTTCACGGAAGAATCGCAGATCAGACGGAATACTTACCAGCAGCCGTCCCTGATATCCCAGACCCCATTTGCGGTCCGCACTTAAAATTGCTTTCATTTTGTTTCCTCTTTCTGTGTTATTTTCTCATCCATACTGCCGGAACGGAACCCTTCCAGATCCATCGTCAGGTAAGAAAAGCCGAGCTTTTTCAGATATGCAATCATTTCTTCTCTCTTCTCAAGCACTTCCCCCATACGCTCCGGTGAGATTTCAAGACGCACCACATCGCCATGTACACGCAGGCGGAGATTCTCTTCCGCACCGAACAGCGTATGAAGCCATGCTTCGCCGTCCGCAATCCGATCCAGAACGTCATAGTTAATTTCTGCCCCGTAGGGAAGGCGTGTCGCCATACATGGAGTGGATGGACGGTGTGCTACGGAAACGCCGTACTTTGCAGCAAGTGCTTTTACCTCTGTTTTTGTCACATGACACGCTGCAAGCGGGCTGATGACACCATATTCTCTCAGCGCTTTTCGCCCCGGCCGGTAGACATGAAGGTCATCCTCATTTGTTCCGTCGAGTACCTGGGTGACACCGTGATCGCGGGCAAATTCCAGAAGTTTCCCAAATAGATAGTGCTTACAGAGATAGCAGCGGTTTTCCGGATTGTAACGGATTGCCTCCTGCTCCAGCTCATCAACAAAAAGGACCTCATGAACAGCGCCAACCTCCTTTGCTACTCTTGTCGCTGTCTCCAGGTCGCAGGGCGGATGCAGCCGTGTCTGAAAGGTTACTGCATAAACCTTTGTTCCATATTTTGCAGATGCATCCATGACAAGCTTCAGCAGCAGACTGCTGTCCACACCGCCGGAGAATGCCAGACAGAGATCCTGTTTTGCAATCTCGTCAAGTTGGGTAAGCAATGCCTTTTCCTTATTCTGCATATCTGTTTTCTGTTCTGTCCGGTTCTTTTTCTTTTCCTGTAATTCCATCGTATCTGTCTTCCTTTCCTGTAAAATGGCCGATGTCTTCTTATCAGAAAATCCATCGGCGGCACTGCTGCCCCGATGGATTTTCTCATACAGGTATTCCTGTTCTATTTTTTATCGATATGTCGGATCGCTTCCGAAAGCACCGCCTGTCCAGGTATAACGGGTCGGGTTTGTCAGCGGATAATCCAGATTGTCGCCAATGCGGACCGTTGTTCCGCTGCTGACGTTATCATAAATCCATTTTGCATCGATTGCAGTCAGTCTGACACAACCATGTGACATCGGTGATCCCAGGGAATTGAAGTCTACGGCAGAGATCATATTCAGATCCGGTGTGCTGCTTGCTACGCCATGGAAGTAAACAGCGTCATAAATCTGTGATACATATGGTGCCCAGCACACATAATCTTCACCTCTCATTTGCTTCTTTTTCAACTGCCAGCCGATTTTATATGTTCCTGCTGCAGTGTAACTGATTGGATTTCCTACGGAGCAGATCATTGATTTGATCGGGGTATCGTAAGAACCGGTTGCACTGTTATAGCCGTAAATGGTGACACGTCCGCGGGTTCTGTCTACTGTGATGTATTTGGATGACGGATTGAAGATGCTTGTCACATCCTCCATCAAAGAACCGTCTGCTTTGCGGTAACGGCGGTATTTTCCGATGTACTCCCATCCTTCCGTGATTCTGCGTCCGGAAGCATCGAATTTGTACTGTTTTCCATTGATCGTAGCGGTGCAGTTCTGATATCTTCCGCCCCAGCTGCGGAAATAATACTGAGAACCGTTCAGTGTCAGCCACTGATCATGGTACATGCCGCCCCAGCTCTTGAAGTAGTACCAGTTCTTATCATGAAGAATCCACTCGTCATGTGCCATGCCGCCCCAGCTCTTCATGTAATAATAGTTACCGTCATGGTAAACCCAGCCGGTCAGCATTTTTCCATCTTTATCCAGATAATAATAATTTTTATCATAGAGGAACCAGCCTTTTTGCGTCCGTTTGGTTCCATCTGCATTAAACCAGTACCAGGTATCGCCGGACTTGCCCCATTCGTTTTTATACATACCACCCCAGCTCTTGAAGTAGTATTTTCCATCGAGCCATTCATTGGCAAGCATGGTTCCATCGGATTTCAGATAATACTTATTTCCTTTGTAGGTCAGCCAGCCGCTGGTATATTTCTTTCCATTTCCGTCAAAATAATACCATACATTGTTGACTTTTGCCCATGCGTTTTTGTAGGCCGCACCCCAGCTGCGGAAGTAATAGGTGTTATCCAGCCACTCATTAAAAGCCATTTTTCCATCGGCTTTCAGATAATAGCTGTTTCCATTGTAATCCAGCCAGGAATTCGTCAGCAGTTTTCCGCCGTCTGCAGTTGCCCAGTACCAGATTGTCTGCGTGCTGGTTTTAATTTTTTTCCATCCTGTTGTCGTCGAAACGGCTCCGTCAGCACCAACGTAATAATAATTTCCATTATAGCTTCCAACATCGTTGACACACATGCCGCCCCAGCTCTTGAAGAGATACATGGTTCCGTTCACATTCAGCGCGTTGTCTTCCATATGACCGTCTTCATGGAGATAATATTTATTTCCATCGTAATTGAACCAGCCTGTCCGTACGCCGCCCCAGCTGCAGAAGCTGTACCATTTTCCATCAATCTGTGCCCAGCCGGATTTATTTTTCTGATTACCGGTTTCCATCTCGAAACTTCCATCTTTCAAATTTCCGTTTGCATCAAAGGAAGCTGGTTTCATATAGTAGATTGCTGTATCTACCTTTTGCCATCCTGAAAGAAGTTCCCCTGTTTCCGCATCCACTAAGTACCAGTTAGAGCCAACCGTCAACCAGCTTACCGTACGATCTCCCTGCTGATACGCATTGTGATTTCCAAGAGATACAGTGCTGTCTTCTGCATTCAGATAATAGGTATGCGTTACATTGTTTTCATCAACAACAGTCTGGAAACCTGCCTCTTTTACGCGGGTTCCATCATTGCCAAACAGATATGTTACATCTCCTACTTTCTGAGTTGTGCTCCAGACTGCATAGCCTTCTTCATCGGCATAGTAATCATCCACACTGCCATCCTCAAATTTGATGGTAACAAGTTCATTTTTTTTCAGTTCCGGTGCAAATACTTTTCCTTCACAAATACCCTGCTGTCTCGAACCAAGTTCATCTTTTGCAGGATCTTCCCCTTCTGTCTCAAAGTAGTAGATTCCGGTTTTTCCATCTTCATCCGTCAGCTCTACTTCACCGGTCAGCATATAGCCATTTTCGTCAAACGCATAATCGACGCCGTCGATTTCTATTGGTCCGGTAGCAGCTACCACCTTATTATTCTCATCCAGAACTCCGTACTGAAACTGTTTCTTTCCATCTTTTTCAACGCTGTTCCAGCCTTCCTTCAGATTACTTACTTCCGGAGCCGGAGTTGCGCTCGGCGTCGGTGTCTCGGAAGGGGTCTCAGTTGGTGTTACGGTTGGTGTTGCGGTCGGTGCCTCGGTTGGAGCCGGAGTCTCACTCGGTGTAACCTCTGGGGTCTCAGTTGGCGCCGGAGTCGTTTCTTCGTCTTCGGCCTGAGCTACAGTATCACTTTCCGAATTTACCGGTAATGGACTGGTTTCTGTAGAAGCTGCATATGCACCGGCTGGTGTAACACTTACCATGACGCCAAGTACGGTTGCGGCCAGAAACTTTCTTTTCATTCTTATTCATCCTCCCATTTTTTTACTCTTATACAATTTATAGCTTACTACATTTTTCCATCTATTTCAAGTTATCCGCCGGTAAAATACCTTACAAATTTCTTATGGTTTTTTCCGGTTTTTCGGGCAGAAAAAACCTCCCGGCTCCGGTTTTCTTGCCGGATACAGGAGGTTTTTCATTTGTTTCTTTTTTATTCGTTTACGGTAGTAGATCCGTAGATTTCTGTCTGAAGTCTGGAAATGGTTGCCGAGAAATCCGGAACAAGCATCTCACCCTTGCTGGAGTACAGATCATCGTATGGTACACGGCTCTGTACAATCTCATAGGAGAGGATCGTCGGCAGCTCGCCGATCAGCGTCATCAGTGTAGACTGGTCGATGTTATGGGTGACACTCGGAAGAATGGTATCTGCCAGCGCGCTCAGTTCTGTTACGCTGGAAGATTTCATCTCCTGCATCATTTTGCTTAATACCTCTCTCTGGCGCTCGGTTCTCTGATAATCCGAGTTTCCGACGTAACGAATTCGTGCATATGCAACCGCCTGATAACCGTCCACGTGCTGATCGCCGCTTGACGTATACTGATGTGCGGATGCATCTGCATTGCGAAGCTTGCACATTTCGTTGATATAGTTGTTTGCCACACGTACCTCATCATCACTCGGGGAAAGCTCGATTCCGCCGACGGCATCAATGATATCGATCATGGAATCAAAGTCAACGCTTGCGTAGTTATCAATCGGCAGCTTGTAGTTGTCTTCAATGGTACGGACAACCAGCGGACCGCCGCCATATGCGCAGGCTGCATTCAGTTTTTTCACACCGACATCCGGGATATTTGCATACAGGTCACGCATAAAGGATGTCATGTGGATCTGTTTTGTATCTTTATTGATGGACATCAGAATCATGGAATCGGAGTTTCCATACCACGTTTTGTCACGACGGTCAACACCGATCAGCAGAATGTTGTACACGTTATTGTTGTTTGGAAGTTCAATGTCCTGTGTCTCATTTAAAATCTCAGACTGCAGGGCATCCGTCTCCTCATCAGTCAACCCGGTACTTTCGGTCTCAACCTCTGTGGATTTATTGATCGTGATTTTATCGTCGCTTACGTAGTTACTCTTGCTGTAATAGTGATTGATTACAGCATAGACACCGACGAGCACAACCAGTACAACTACGAGAAGGATGGTGAGCACATTAACCCAGCCGAATTTCTTCTTTTTCTTTCCTGAGGAATGGCGTCTTTCCGGGATTTCATCCTCGTCATCATATTCTTTTCTCATAACGACCTCTTTCATTTTCTTATTTTCCGGTATTTTCCAGCCGGATATCGTTTATAATATAGTCAAAAAACGGACTGCTGTCAAGTGTGCAGTCCGTTTTGATTGATTTCCGTTTGCAGTTCTTTTCCTACCGCTGCATTTTCTCCCACTGGTTCAGTGCAGCCTCAATGACTTTGTCCATATCGTAATACTTGTATTCTCCAAGTCTTCCGCCAAAGATAACCTTCTCTTCTTTTTCCGCAAGTGCGGCATATTTCTGATAAAGTTCCTGGTTTCTGGCATCATTCACCGGGTAGTACGGCTCCATCCCCTCTTTCCAGTCGGTGGAATACTCTCTGGAAATGACGGTCTTTTTCTGGGTTCCGAATTCGAAATGCTTGTGTTCGATCACACGCGTATACGGTGTCTCCCGATCGGTGTAGTTTACTACAGCCACGCCCTGATAATTGTCGGTATCCAGCACTTCTGTTTCAAAGCGCACCGTACGGTATTCCAGCTTGCCAAGTGCATAATCGTAAAACGCATCAATCGCTCCGGTGTAAATCACCGTCTCACCCATCGCCAGGTACTTTTCTTTATCTTCCAGAAAATCAACACCTGTCTGTACATCCGCTTTTTCAAAAAGCCGCTCTGTCAGAACGTTATAGCCGCCAATTGGAATTCCCTGATAAAGGTCATTGAAATAGTTGTTGTCATACGTAAAGCGCACCGGAAGCCGTTTGATGATAAAGCTCGGCAGCTCACTGCAGTCTCTTCCCCACTGCTTTTCTGTATAACCCTTAACCAGCTTTTCATAAATATCTTTTCCAACCAGTTTGATCGCCTGCTCTTCCAGATTTTTCGGCTCTCCCGGAACAGCTTTTCTCTGCTCTTCGATGATTGTTTTCGCCTCTTCCGGTGTGCGGATTCCCCACATTTTACTGAAGGTATTCATATTGAACGGCATATTATAAATTTCGCCTTTGTAGTTGGCAATCGGCGAGTTTGTATAACGGTTGAATTCTGCCAGCGAATTGACAAACTGCCACACCTCTTTATTCGAAGTATGGAAAATATGCGCTCCATACTTGTGTACATGAATTCCCTCGATTTCTTCGCAGTAAATATTTCCGCCTGTATGATCTCTTCGTTCCAGTACAAGACAGCTTTTCCCTGCCTGACCGGCAAGATAAGCAATCACTCCGGAATACAGACCGGCGCCAACCAGAACATAATCATATTTCTTCATTGTTCTTTCTCCTTACAGTTCTTCCCCAAGTCCCGTCCGGATGGAATTGACAAGGAACTGCAGAGCTTCCTCCTCGTCTTCTCCCTCGCAGAACAGCTCAATTTCGTCTCCGCATTTGACGCATGCGCCAAGGACGCTTAAGACGCTCTTTGCATTTGCTGTATTTCCATCTCCGTAGTGGAATGTAATAGATGATTTAAACTGCATCGCCTGTTTGCACAGGGTTCCGGCCGGGCGAAGATGAAGGCCGGTTGGATTTTTCACGGTCACTTTTCCGCTTACCATTGGTTTCCCTCCTAATTTGTTCCTGTCGTTTTATTTGCTACTGCTTTTTCTTTGATATGAATCGTTGTCTTGACACTGTCTACGAGCTCATAGCCATCCGGCAGTGTGATTTTTACCGGTACCTCGTAATCCCCGACACCCATTCCATTCAGATCTATGGATGCGTTGATCTGGGAAGTATCTAATTTGGCCAGATTTTTGTCCGATGCTTTAATGCGGATTGCAAGCTGTGTCTGATCATACAGAACGGTATAAGTGGACTGAAGATTGCCCGTCTCGATCTGATCGACATCAAGTTCAAATTCCCTGCTCTCATTCGGCATAACCGTTACGTGAACGGTAACGGATGCAGACGAACTGGAGGATACTTTCAGATCTGTCACATCGGCGAGAACATCGCTTAAGTCAACCGTCGTCTCCACATCGGAGCGCTGTCCTGCAACGGAGGTATAGTCTTCCGGAATTTCAATCGTATTGCCTTCATCCGCCAGCTTTGCAAGTGCCTCCTCGGATCCGGCAACGGTGATTTCCTCCGGTGTGGTATAGATATTTTTAATCTGATAGCCGTCTGCCGGAGTTCCGCTGTACAGTGCACTCAGCTTAATACCGGATACACGGCGCCACAGTTCAATATCCACATCCACCTGCGGGGAGCCGCTGTCGAAATTCAAAAATTCCATCTGGGATTCCGGCATCTCATCCTGGTTTTTATCAATAATCATCAGATCCGCCGTGACGGTTCCGGAATTCCGCATATTGGTTACATCTACTTTTGCCACCACACTGCTGATCTTATTGATCAGGGACGTCGGGCCGGAAATGGTGATGCTCTCCGGATCGGAAGTCATCGTTCCCACTTCGTAATCTTTTGCCGGTTTCGTATTTCCTGCGTCAATTGTGATCGGGAATTTTTCGCTGTCCACATCCTCGATTTCCACAGGGATCGTTGCTGTCACTGTGCTCAGTTTTTCCTGTTTTACCATGGAGCACGCTGCCTTGATCGGCACATAAACCGGGTTTGTATCCATCGTCACAATCTGGGTCAGATCGGCCGTGACGGTGATATCCGATGCCTTCAGCCGGCTGACAACCGAGTTGTTGTCCGTGACAGTAACCGTGACCGTCTGGTATTCCTCCGCAATCTGGTATGTTTTCTTTCCGGCTGCAATATAGGCTTCATTGGTCACCTGCACGGGGACATCAAAGCGCTCTTTCACAATCGGGTCATTCACACTGACCACAACGTACCAGATTACAATGGCAATCAGGATAGAAAGAATTTTTAAAGGGAGATTGTTCAGAAGCTTTTTCAGAATTTTCTTTTTCATTTCTTCTCTCCCTCCACTTTCTGACGCATTCCGTGGATATGCCATCCTTTCTTCTCTTCCGGTTTTTTCGCGAGCTTCTGGATTTTGTGAAGCTGCTCCCGAAGGTCGCTCGGTGTTACTGCCGTGTGGAGTTCTCCGCCGGAAGCATACGACACATTTCCGGTTTCCTCGGAGACAATAATCGTAAAGGAATCCGTCACCTCACTGATGCCGACACCTGCACGGTGGCGTGTTCCAAGATTCTTGTTCAGATCCATGTTGTCGGACAGCGGCAGGTAACATGTTGCTGCCGTGACACGGTTGTTCCGTACAATCACGGCTCCGTCGTGCAGCGGCGTATTGTGTTCGAAAATATTGATCAGCAGCTGGCTGGTCAGAACGCCGTCAATCGGGATTCCGGTCTTTTCATATTCCTCCAGGGTGATGGTCTTTTCGATGACGATCAGCGCTCCGGTCTTTACTTCTCCCATTTCAAAACTGGCCCTTACCAGTTCATTGATGGTTTTGTCACTGAACCGTTCATTTTCCTCCTGGCCGCTCGCAAAAGAAATGGCAGACAGCGGATTCTTTTCTCCAATCTGCTCGACCACTCTTCGAAGCTCCGGCTGAAAGATAATTACAACCGCTGTGATCGCCGCCCCGCCGATGTTTCCGAACAGCCACAGAATCGTCTGCATTTTCAGCACGTTTGCAATGATGACAAAGACACCAATCAGAAAAATACCTTTCATCAGCGTATAGGCCTTTGTATTCTGCAGCCAGCGGATCAGGTGATAGACGAAAAATGCAATGAGCAGAATCTGCACAATATCAATCAGTTCAATTTGTTTTGGCAGCCCGTAGTCTGCCGTTCTTGTGACAATCCAGTTCCACACGCCACGCACACTGTCACTTCCTTTCTTTTCCCCCGGCCGGTTTTCTTCTGATTTTCAAAATTCTTTTAAAGATCCTTTAAGGTGTCCTCCAGCATGCTCTTATAATCCACATCCTGATAATCGCCCTCGTCCAGCGGCGGAATTTCTTCTTCCTGAATTTCTTCTGTTTCGTTTATTTCTTCTGTTTCGTTTATTTCTTCTATTTCTTCTTTTTCCTCGATCTCATCAAGATCCCTGCTGTTCCCGGATTCTTCTGTATGTCCAAGATTTGCCAGAGCATCGAGTTCCTCGTCTGTCAGATCCGGTTCTTTTTTCTTTTCATTCCGAATATAAGTCACACAGCGCTGTGCCTTTGTCACATTGAATTTTGGAACGGCTTTTACGTAGTAATAATAATCGTCGTCATCATATTCCAGGTATTCTGTCCGGGTGTAGTCTGCACCGAACAGGAAAAACTCCAGAACAAATCCAACCAGACAGCCGGCCGCCGCCCCGATCAGAACCATCGGGAGTGCAATCTGTACATCCAGTGCCAGGCTTCCGGCAATCATAATAACCGCATAGGCAACCGAACCTGCCACAATGGAAATCTGCCATGCATAGTCCGCACTGCTGTGGCGGATTGCATTGACAAGAAGTACGGTCAGTGCGCAGGCGATCAGAACCAGCAGCATTTCCTCATTGCGGAAGAGGCCGTTGAAAAATTCCTGTACGACTGCCGTGATCTCCGGTGCTTCCGCCGCATGAAGCAGCGGCTCCATTTTTCCGTGAATCATGTCGCACATATAGTAGACAACGACACCGCAGGCTGCTGAAAATGCAGAGAGCGGCGTGCCGGCAAGACCATAGGCAACCGGAACGGCAGATGGCACGTGAAGCCAGAATGCGAGCGGTGTCAAAAGGAGTGCCGGCGCATCCTTCGGCACAAAGCGAAGATATAGAAACCAGAGCACCAGCAGAACCAGCGCCGCAAGACCCGCGATTACCATGTGAAGTGCAAAGCAGTGGCCGATGATCACCAGCATTGCAAGGAAAACCATTCCATTCAATGGCAGGATAGCGCAGATCAGTGACAGAATCAATACCACATACATGCTGTCCAGCATCTTCAGATAGCCGAGATTGGAATTAATACCACGAAATACAGCAAGAGCGAGCAGAAATTTCACAATCGGAAGTACGATTCCGCTGCAGGAGCCGTAAAACTCTTTTAATTTTTCTTTCAGTTCAATCAATACTGTCATGTTTCCTTCCTCCTGCGCCCGGATTTCTTCCCGCTTTTTTCCTGTTCCTCATACATGTTCTGCAGGTCATCCAGCTCTTTTCCATACCATTTCAGCTTTTTCTGTGCTCCCTGGTAACGGATTGTGCTGATCACATACACGGCAATGGAATAGACTGCCAGAAAACACAGATAGGACGCGATCAGACACCCTGCTGCAAACTGCAGGTCGATTGTGTCTATCTCGTCCACCAACCATTCAATATGATATAAGACTGCAACCGCAAGTACCAGAATGTATCCGATGGAAGCCAGAAAAAAATTTTTCAGAAGCTCTTTTCCGATGTAATCACTCCGAAAATAGCGGCCGATTCGTAAGGCATTTTTTTCTTCTTTTTTTTCAAAAAAAGCCAGTTTTGTCATCTGACGAATCCTTTTTTCGTCCAACATGCCTCTTGGTCTCCTCTTCCCGTTCTAAATTATGTTTATTTTACCATATGTTTCCGATATTGGAAAGCTATTCTCAAAATATTCACACACTATTTTACAATTGCCGCACAAACAAAATCCACCTGTTCTGCTCCATTCACTTTCAACAGTGACGCAATGGCATCAACCGTGCTTCCCGTTGTGTAAATGTCATCTACCAGAAGAATCCGGCAGTATTTCATCTGTCCCGGCTTTGCCAATGCAAAAGCTCCCTCCAGGTTTTTCCGCCGCTCGGCGGGACTAAGCTCTTTCTGGCGTTTTGTTTTTTTCACACGGCGGATCAGGCGGGCATTCATGGGAAGTTCCATTTCTTCTGCCAGCTTTTCTGCAAATACCTCCGCCTGATTGTAGCCGCGCTGCCGCTGTCTCGCCGGATGAAGCGGCACCGGAACGAGCACCTCCGGATTTCTTCTCTGGATCTGCTTTCCCACATAGAAAAACGCCGCGTGAGCATAAAATCCAGCGTATTCCTGCCGTTCATGATATTTGAACCGCATCAGGGAAGCCTCAAGTTCCCCGTGGTAACCGTACGGCGCAAAACCGCGGTCGAAGCTGTGCCTCGTTCTGCTGCAGTCCCGGCAGAACTCTTCCTCACTGCCCACGGGTTTCCCGCATTTTTTGCACCGCGCACCCAGAATCGGATGGATCTTTTCCACACAATTCCGGCATAGATACAGTTCCTCACGTGACAGCAGTCCATCACAGATGGGACATCGTCTCGGATAAACTGCGTTTAAAAGCCAGTTTCCTGTTTTATTTTTTTCTTTCATGTAACCTGCGCTTTCCCTTATCCACTCTGCCGGATGCAGCCGCATCCATGCCCCGGAAAAACGTGTTTACGCGTTTTCTTCCTGCATTTCCCAGATTCTTCTGGCGAGCGTTGTATACCGGTTCGCCTCGATATGATTTCCGATCATTGCCTGGAATGTCACATCACTTCCGACGATGGTGACGCACTTTCTGGCTCTCGTCACGGCCGTATACAAAAGATTCCGCGTCATCAGCATGCGCGGGCCGCCGAGCAGCGGAATCACAACCGCCGGGTACTCGCTTCCCTGCGCTTTATGTATCGTTGTGGCGTAGGCGAGCTCCAGCTCGTCCGCCTGTTTGAACGTATAGTCTGCGAATTTTCCTTCCTCAAACTCCACAGTGATCACCTCGGTATACGGGTTGATGCTCCGGATCATGCCGAGGTCTCCGTTGAATACACCCATACCGCGCTCCGCCACGATTCCGTTGATGCCGCGGATTTCCCACTCCATCTGGTAATTGTTGCGGATCTGCATGACCTTGTCGCCCTCGCGGAGGATATTACCTCCATTTTCCCGCTCGGCTTTGTCCGGTGCGGGCGGGTTCAGGTATTTCTGCAGAATCTGATTCAGATTTTCCACGCCGAGTGCACCTTTCCGCATCGGAGTCAGAATCTGGATATCCTGCGGGCGGGCATCCACATAACGCGGCAGTTTCTGGGACACCAGCGTCACCAGCACTTTCCAGATCACGTTGACATCGTACCGTTTCAAAAAGAAGAAATCTTTGCTCTTATTGTCCAGTATAACCTCTTCCCCATTATGGATCTTATGTGCATTGACAACAATATCGCTCTGGGATGCCTGCCGGAAAATGTGCGTCAGGCAGACAATCGGAAAGCATTCCGAACGGATCAGATCCCGGAGGACACTGCCCGGGCCGACACTTGGAAGCTGGTTCTGGTCTCCCACCAGGATCAGCCTTGTTCCCGGCACAATCGCGGAAAGAAGGGCATGCATCAGGTGGATATCAACCATCGACATCTCATCAATGATGATGACATCCGCGTCGAGCGGATTATCTGCGTTCCGCTCAAAATGCACATTTGCCGAGGAGTCATCCACATTTCCCGTCAGTTCCAGAAGACGATGGATCGTGCATGCCTCACAGCCAGTTGCCTCTGTCATTCGTTTCGCCGCTCTTCCGGTCGGCGCTGCCAGGAAAATGTCGAGGCCTTCTGCCTCAAAATAATGGATCATCGCATTGATGGTCGTCGTTTTTCCGGTTCCGGGACCTCCGGTCAGGATCATAAGACCGCTGTATGCCGCCTCAACGACTGCCGTCTTCTGCATCTCATCCAGCTCGATCTGATATTTTTTCTCGATCTTTCCGATCCGCTTTTCGATTGCCTCACGGTCTTCCTCGCATGTAATATTCAGCTCATGCAGCATGCGCGCCGTACTCAGTTCCAGATAATAATACTGGCTGGCGTACACAATCCGCAGCGGCTCATCCCCTTCCCGTTCGGCCGGGAGCTCGCGGATGACCGCTTTTTTGTCGATTGCCATATCCTGCAGAGATTTCTGCATCCGCTCCGGTTCTACGCCGAGAAGTTCCTGCCCTCTCCGAAGCAGCACCGGTTCCGGCAGATAGACATGGCCTTCTGCCGTCGCCTGATTCAGCACATACGAAAGACCGCTCTTGATGCGGAATTCGCTGTCCACGGCAATCCCGATTTTTCCGGCAATCTCATCCGCCGTCCGAAATCCCACGCCTGCGATATCTTCCGCCATTTTATACGGGTTTTCCTTTAAAATCCGGTACACATTGTCCCCGTACTGCTGATAAATCTTTGCACCGAGATTCAGTGCAATGCCATATCCCGAGAGGAAAATCATCGCATTCTGCATTTCGGCTTTTTCTGCCACCTGCTGTGCAATTTCACGCGCTTTCCGCTCGCTGATTCCCTTTACCTCCGCGAGGCGCTCCGGCTCTTCCTCGATGATCCGAAGCGTATCGTCACCGAAGCGGCGCACAATTCTTGCCGCCAGCGCCGCACCGACTCCTTTGATCGCACCGGAACCGAGATACCGCTCCAATGCAACAGAATCCTGTGGAACTTTCGTCTCATAGGATTCAATGCGGAACTGCTTTCCATAGGCAGCATGTTCAATATAATCTCCGGAAGCCTCGATCAGCTCGCCCTCTCCGATCATCGGAAGCGTGCCGACGCATGTCAGCTCGCGCCCCTTCATGCTCAGATTCAGGACGGTATAGCCGTTCTCCTCATTTCGGAAAATAATGTGTTCTACGTAGCCTTCTACTTTTTCTTTTTCACTCATCTTTTATCAAAACTGGCTTTCAAATTCATTCATCACTTCGCGGTACTGGCCGGTTCCAAGGGCAACGACGCTCGCCGGATTTTCTGCTGTCACGGTATTGATGCCGGTCCGCTCCTGGATCAGCTCGTCCATTCCGGCAAGGAGACTGCCGCCTCCGGTCAGGATAATGCCGCGGTCGGAAACATCGGATGCCAGTTCCGGCGGCGTTTTTTCCAGCACGGCACAGATCGCGTCCGCAATCTGGTTTGTCGTCTGGACAAGGGCACCTCGGATTTCGTCGGAGGAAACCGTAATCGTCGCCGGAAGTCCGGTGATGACGTTTCTTCCCTTGATCTCCATCGTTTTCTCCTCGGCCCGCGGATAAGCGGAACCAATCCGGATTTTCACTGCCTCTGCGGTCTGTTCTCCGATAAATACGTTGTATGTTTTCCGTACATAGCGAATGATATCCTGGTCAAATGTCTCACTGGAAATCTTGACCGAATTGGAAACAACGGTTCCCGCAAGCGAGATCACAGCGATATCCGTCGTGCCTCCGCCGATGTCCACGATCATATTTCCGCATGGTTTCGTAATGTCAATTCCGGATCCGATTGCCGCTGCCACCGGCTCCGGCACGATCAGCACTTCCCGGGCTCCCGCCTGGTACGTTGCCTCCTCCACAGCCTTCCGCTCTACTTCCGTCACACCGGACGGCACACAGATGCTGATTCTCGGTTTCCGGAATGCTCTTCTTCCCATTGCCTTCTGGATAAAGTAGCGCAGCATGCGCTCGGTGATCAGAAAGTCCGTGATCACGCCCTGCCGCATGGGCCGGACCGCCATAATATTGCCCGGTGTCCGTCCAATCATCTGACGCGCTTCTTCTCCAATTGCCCGTACTTTATCTGCATCTTTATCATACGCAACTACGGACGGCTCCTTTAATACAATGCCTTTTCCCTTGGCATAGACCAGGATGCTGGACGTCCCCAGATCAATTCCGATATCGGTCGTTGCAGCCATAGTAATCCCCTTTCCTGTTCTCTTTTATTTTTCTTTATTTTAATCTGTCTGAAATTTGTATAGAATAAGTTCGGGTTCAAAACACCCGAAACACAAAAGGATCGAATGTGTTCTGAACCCAACCCGCTTCTTATTATATACAATCCCTTTTAAAATGGAAAGGATTTTTTAGAGATATTTTTCGACATATTTTCCGGTGTAGGATACCGGGCTCTTGGCCACTTCCTCCGGCGTTCCGCACGCAATCACGGTTCCGCCGCCGTCTCCGCCCTCCGGTCCGATATCAATAATATAGTCCGCCGTCTTGATGACATCCAGATTGTGTTCGATAACAACGACGGTATTTCCGCCCTCGGACAGGCGGTGCAGAATCTCCACCAGTTTGTGGACATCCGCAAAATGAAGTCCCGTCGTCGGCTCGTCGAGAATGTAGATCGTTTTTCCCGTGCCGCGGCGGCTCAGCTCTGCTGCGAGCTTGATACGCTGCGCTTCTCCGCCGGACAGCGTGGTGGACGGCTGGCCGAGGCGGATGTAGGAAAGGCCGACATCGTACAGGGTCTGTAATTTCCGGAAAATCGACGGTACCGGCCTGAAGAATTCCAGTGCCTCCTCGACCGTCATATTCAGCACATCGTAGATGCTCTTTCCTTTGTATTTGACTTCCAGTGTCTCACGGTTGTACCGTTTTCCATGGCAGACCTCACACGGCACATAGACATCCGGCAGGAAGTGCATTTCGATCTTCAGGATACCGTCGCCGCCGCAGGCCTCGCATCGGCCGCCCTTCACATTAAAACTGAATCTTCCCTTCTTGTAGCCGCGCGCCTTGGCATCCTGCGTTGCCGCAAACAGGTCGCGGATCTGATCGAACAGACCTGTGTACGTTGCCGGATTGGAACGCGGTGTTCTTCCGATCGGGGACTGGTCGATGTCGATGACCTTATCGAGCTGTTCCATACCGATGATGTCTTTGTGTGCACCCGGAATCGTCCGCGCACGGTTCAGATCTCTTGCCAGCCGTTTGTACAGAATTTCATTGACAAGGGAACTCTTTCCCGATCCGGAGACTCCGGTCACGCAGGTCATGACACCAAGCGGGAAATTCACGTTGATATTTTTCAGATTGTGCTCTTTTGCTCCGACTACCTTCAGCCAGCCCGTCGGCTTTCTGCGCTCGGACGGAACCGGAATTTTCAGCTCTCCGCTTAAGTATTTTCCGGTGATGGAATTCGGATTTTTCATCAGATCTTCCGCTGTTCCGATCGCCACCAGCTCTCCGCCGTGCTCACCGGCTCCCGGGCCGATATCGACAACGCAGTCAGCGGCGCGCATCGTATCCTCGTCGTGCTCCACGACGATCAGGCTGTTTCCGAGGTCACGCAGATGTTTCAGCGTCGCGAGAAGTTTGTCGTTGTCTCTCTGGTGAAGACCGATGCTCGGCTCGTCGAGAATATAGGCGACACCGACAAGGCCGGAGCCGATCTGCGTTGCCAGACGGATTCTCTGCGCCTCACCGCCGGACAGCGATGCCGTTCCGCGCGCCAGGGTCAGATAGTTTAATCCGACATCCGCAAGGAAGCTCACACGCGCACGGATCTCTTTTAAAATCTGCTTTCCGATCAGCAGCTGCTGTTCGGAGAGTTCGAGGTTCTGCATAAACTTCTGCAGATTGTCGATGGAAAGGGATGTTACTTCAAAAATATTTTTATCTCCGACCGTCACACCAAGCGACGTCGGTTTCAGACGCTGGCCATGGCACGCCTGGCACGGGGTCACACGCATGAAGGTTTCGTATTCCTGTTTTGTAGAATCCGATCCGGTCTCACGGTAGCGGCGCTCTACATTTTTGATCAGCCCCTCAAAAGCCACATCGTACACACCGACGCCGCGCTGACCGCGGTAATGCACCTTGACGGATTTTCCGTTCGTTCCGTAAATCAGGATATCGTGGATTTTTTTCGGATATTCACAGAACGGAGTGGAAAGGGAAAAATCGTACTCCTCTGCGAGCGCATCGAGAACGGCTCTCGTATAGCTCGATTTGTCCGTGCAGGACTGCCAGCCGAGCACGGTGATGGCTCCGTCTGCGATGGATACGGTCTTGTCCGGAATCATCAGATCCTCGTCGAACTCCATCTTGTAGCCAAGGCCGGCACAGCTCGGGCAGGCGCCGAACGGGTTGTTGAAGGAAAAGCTTCTCGGCTCAATCTCCTCCATGCTGATGCCGCAGTCCGGGCAGGAAAAGCTCTGGCTGAAGTTGAGCTGATTTCCGTCCATCGTGTCGACCACCAGAAGGCCGTCCGCCAGATCCAGTACATTCTCGACGGAATCCGTCAGACGTTTCTCAATGTCCGGTTTGACTACAAGACGGTCCACAATAATGGAAATGTTGTGTTTCAGGTTCTTATCCAGCGTAATCTCCTCGGACAGCTCATACTGGCTGCCGTCGATCATCACGCGGACATAGCCGCTGCGTTTTGCCTGTTCGAGCACCTTTTCGTGTCTTCCCTTGCGGCCGCGCACAACCGGCGCGAGAAGCTGGATTTTCGTCCGCTCCGGGAGTGCCATGATCTGATCGACCATCTGGTCCACCGACTGGCGGCTGATGACTTTTCCGCACTTCGGGCAGTGCGGAATACCGATTCTCGCGTACAGAAGACGGAAGTAATCGTAAATCTCCGTCACGGTTCCGACGGTGGAACGCGGGTTCCGGTTCGTCGATTTCTGATCGATCGAAATAGCAGGCGGCAGGCCTTCGATGCTGTCCACATTCGGTTTTTCCATCTGTCCTAAGAACTGGCGCGCGTAGGAGGAAAGGCTCTCCATGTACCGCCGCTGGCCCTCCGCATAGATCGTGTCAAACGCAAGCGAACTCTTTCCTGAACCGCTGAGGCCCGTAAATACAACAAACTGGTTTCTGGGGATATCGACATTCAGTGCTTTCAGGTTGTTCTCCCTGGCTCCCCGTATTCTGATAAACTCTTTTTTCTCTGCCATAACTGTTCCTCTTATTAATTGGAATCCCTGTCCGGACAGGGACAGGAATCTTGTCTCGTTTTCTCCCATTATAGCACACCGCCGTGCGTTGTGCAAACATTTGTTCTATTTCTTTATCATCTTTTTACAGCAGAAAATCTGCCAGAATCACATTGCTGACGGAAATCCCATCGCGTGTCAGAGCCAGGCGCCCGCTGTGTTCCTGTAAAAGATGCATCGCTTCGTATTTCTTCAGAACCCCGCCGTATACGGCATGGATCTCCTTTCCAAACTTCTCCTCAAACTCCGCCGTCGAGATCCCTTGTGTCATTCGAAGGCCGAGAAACATAAATTCTTCCATGGCATCCTGCCGGGAAAGAATTTCCTCATCCTCACGGATCTTTTCCAGTGCTCCGCACGCTTTCAGATACAAAGATCGATCTGCCGTGTTCGTCCACCGGCGGTTTCCAAATAACGATGCCGCGGAAGGCCCGAACCCCAGATAATCCGTCCTTTTCCAGTAGCCGATATTGTGGCGGCATGCGAAGCCCGGCTTTGCATAATTGGAAATCTCATACTGGAAAAAGCCGTATTCTGCGAGGATTTCCGCCGTTCTGGCATACATTTCGCGTTCTGTGTCCTCATCCGGCAGATCCAGTTTCTGCTCCGCAAACGGGGTTCCCGGCTCCACGATCAGGCTGTAGGCGGAAATGTGCTCCGGAGAAAGCTCCGCGATCGTCCGAAGACTCTCTTCCCATTTCTCTTCACTCTGCTCCGGCAGACCTGACATCAGATCCACGTTGATATTCGCAAACCCGGCATCCCGTGCCAGTGCAAAACTCTCCTGAAATTCCGCAAACGTGTGGATTCTTCCCAGCCGTTTCAGCTCCTCATCGTGAACCGACTGACAGCCGATACTGATCCGGTTGAAGCCGCTCTTCCTGTAACATTTCAGTTTTTCCGCATCCAGCGTTCCCGGATTGGCCTCCAGCGTAATCTCAGCATCCTCTGAAAAAACGTACTTGCTCCGCAGTTTTTCCATCACACGGGCGAGCATTCCGGCATCCACTGCGGATGGTGTTCCGCCGCCGAAAAAGACGGAAATCACTTCACTTTCTGCCGTCTCTTCCGCTGCATCGATTTCTGCCAGCAGAGCCTCTTCATACTCCTTCTGCATTGCTTTCGTGCCCGGTCCCGAGACAAAATCACAGTAGGCGCATTTCCGGATGCAGAACGGGATATGCACATAGAGTTCCAGTGGTTTTCTTTTTTTATTCATTCTGCTTTTCCTCCGTACGATCGAAAGACCGGCCCCTGCGCTCCCGCAACAGCAGGCGGCGCCGACAGGCCGGTCTCATTTTTATTTCTTAATTTTCATCCAGTTTCAGTACGCTCATAAAGGCTTTCTGCGGAATCTCCACGTTTCCTACCTGGCGCATCCGCTTCTTACCTTCTTTCTGCTTCTCCAGCAGCTTCTTCTTTCGGGAAATATCGCCGCCGTAGCACTTGGCGAGGACGTCTTTGCGCATCGCGCGGACGGTTTCTCTGGCGATAATCTTCGATCCGACAGCCGCCTGGATCGGGATTTCGAAGAGCTGCCGCGGAATCTCTTCTTTGAGCTTCTCGCACATCTTTCTTCCGCGCTCGTAGGCAGATCCCTCGAATACGATGAAGGACAGCGCATCCACTTCTTCTTTATTGACGAGGATATCGAGTTTTACAAGCTCGCTTCTCTCATAGCCGAGCAGCTCGTAGTCGAATGACGCGTAACCTTTGGAGCGGGATTTTAAGGCATCAAAGAAATCGTAGATAATCTCATTCAGCGGGAGATGGTAATGAAGCATCGCACGCGTCGTCTCCATGTATTCCATTCCCTGATACTGGCCTCGTCTCTGCTGGCAGAGCTCCATGATCGGTCCGATGTAGTCGGTCGTCACCATAATCTCTGCTTTTACCAGCGGCTCTTCCATATAATCAATCTCGGACGGGTCCGGCAGATTCGACGGGTTGGTCAGGTCAATGACGGTTCCGTCGGTTTTGTGAACCTTATAGATAACGCTCGGTGCGGTCGTTACGAGATCCAGATTGTACTCACGCTCCAGGCGCTCCTGAATAATTTCCAGGTGAAGCAGTCCAAGGAAACCGCAGCGGAAGCCAAAGCCCAGTGCTGCCGATGTCTCCGGCTCGTAGAAGAGGGATGCATCGTTTAACTGCAGTTTTTCCAGCGCATCGCGCAGATCGCCGTACTGTGCGCCGTCGGCCGGGTACATGCCGCAGTATACCATCGGGTTGACTTTTTTGTAGCCCGGCAGTGCTTCTGCACACGGACGGTCGGCATCGGTCACGGTATCACCCACGCGGGTGTCGCGCACGTTTTTGATGCTGGCGGTGATATAGCCTACCATTCCGGCGGAGAGCTCGTCGCACGGGATCAGACGGCCTGCGCCGAAGTAGCCGACCTCGACAACTTCCTCGACAGCGCCTGTCGCCATCATACGGATTCTCGTTCCTTTTTTCACGCTTCCTTCCATCACACGGCAGGAAATGATGACGCCGCGGTATGCATCGTAGACGGAATCGAAAATCAGTGCTTTTAACGGTTCCGTCGGATCACCTTCCGGTGCCGGAATTTTCTGTACGATCTGCTCGAGCACCTCGTCCACGTTCAGGCCGGTTTTTGCGGAAATCCGCGGTGCATCCTGCGCTTCCAGTCCGATGACATCCTCGATCTCTGCAATTACACGGTCCGGCTCGGCGCTTGGAAGGTCTACTTTGTTGATGACCGGGAACACATCCAGGTCATGGTCAAGGGCGAGGTAGACGTTGGCAAGGGTCTGCGCCTCGATACCCTGCGATGCATCGACAACGAGCAGCGCGCCGTCGCATGCGGCAAGGCTTCGGGAAACCTCATAGTTGAAGTCAACATGGCCCGGGGTGTCAATCATGTTTAAAATGTACTCCTCGCCGTCGGCCGCTTTGTATACGGTACGGACTGCCTGTGCCTTGATCGTGATGCCGCGCTCACGCTCCAGATCCATATTGTCCAGCACCTGATCCTGCATCTCACGCTCGGTCAAAAGGCCTGTTTTCTGAATAATACGGTCCGCAAGGGTTGATTTTCCATGGTCGATATGGGCAATAATACAAAAATTACGAATTTTACTCTGATCTATTCCTGACAAGTTTTTTCCTCCTGCTTTTTCACGGGTTAAATATCAATTTTATCTCATGTCTATTTTGTATGATACGAAATTCCACTCAAAAAAGCAAGATAAATTTATCCGCCTGATGCCGGACTTTTGCCCGACAGAACCTTATGCAGGATATCCGCAAACGGCCCCATTGCATTTTTCACCTCCTCGACCGTATTCGTCTGCGCACCAACCTCGAGAAGAACAGATCTCGGGCGGAGATGGAGGTTGTAGCGGTAGCCTTTTAAATAGATACAGCGCGAAAAGCCGGGATAATACTGTTTTGCCTCATACTCCATCTGAAAGGAAAATGCAAGGTTTTCCGCCTGATACGGATTGGGCAGGCTTGTCAGTTCGCCGCTTTCTTTCGTGCGGGAAAGGCCGTTGAAAAACATGATCTGCGCGGTCGGCTTTCCGTTGATTTCTGTCACAAGACGTTTTGAACCATTGACCCCGTCCCGGTGCAGGTCGATCACGACCTGAATGGACGGGTGTTCTTCCAGCGCCGCTGCGATGACCGGCTCCGCGTAGTTGTAGGCGCGGCTCCGCTCGAGACAGCCTTCTTTCATGTCAAATGCCTCTGTAATATGAAGCACTTCGTATCCGTACTGCTTTTCCAGAAGCTCCTGCAGATCATCACCGAGGCCGATTACCGTGTCCGCTCTTTCTCCCGGACGGGAATCGGCGAAGGTTTCCTGCGAATGGGTATGATAGATCAGAATCTGCGGGCCTTCGGCATTTTCCGGCAGGGTCAGGTCTTTTCCGAGCAGGGTGCTGCCGTCGATCTCGCCCGGCAGGACCGAAGTGTTGGGATCGACAACGAAGAAGCGGTTCAGGAGCGCCTGCGGGTCAGCAAGAAGGTCAGGTGAAATTGTCTCCTGAATCGTGTCGGCCTCCGGGTAGAGAATCTCACGCGGTGCGCCGCCGGTTTCGATGGTCTCCTCCGGGACAGACTGCGGCGCTTCGGGTTCTGCCGTTGATGCCGACTCTCCGGCTGCCGGTTCTGTGATTCCTGTTTCCGTCTGCTCCGGCTCCGTAATTTCCATTCCATCTTTTTGAGTTCCATCCTTTTGATCTTCCTCAGTTCCCTGCTCCTTCGATTCTGTCTGCCCTCTTTCTGCTCCCGGTCCCGGATTCGAATCCTGCTTCGCCGTATCCGTTTCCGCTGCTTCTGTCCCGGCAGACAGCGTATTTTCTGCCGTGCTTCCCTCCCGAAGCGCCGGTATCTGATCCCGCACTGCCGCGAGGAGATTTTCCATCCATCCCCTTCCGTCCTCTTTTCCGTCATAAAAAAGAAGCGGCATCATCACATCCACGGATAACTGCTCCGCCTGTGCTGCCGCCCGCTGCAGCAGAACTTTCCCCTCTAAGAAATGATTTTTCCGGAGAACCGCTGCACTGCGGAACAGCAGTATACTGCAGGACAGGAAAAGACATCCCCATCCGAACCATCGTCCATTTCGCCTGGCATTCCACATATTATCACCATATTCATGATATGTTACAGTTCCCCGGAAAATGCCTGATTCATACCTGCCGCAAGAACCCCGGCCAGGCGGCGGACCATCTCGTCGATCTCTTTTGTCGTCACGTAAAGGCTTTCGAGCGCCGGTGAAATGACTTCTCCCAGAAATTCATCCATCTCGGACTCCTCCAGCGATTCCAGAACACCTGCGACGGCATCGTGGACGATCGTTCCTGCCCCTACAACGGTCGGCACACCGATTCCGATGACCGGCACGCCGAGCGTCTCCTGATTTAAGGCATTGCGGTGGTTTCCGACGCCCGAGCCCGGCCAGATTCCGGTGTCGGCAAGCTGGATCGTACAGTTCAGCCGGTGAATACTGCATGCGGCAAGGGCATCCACGGCGAGAATCACATCTGGATGGGTCTGTTCTGCCGTTCCGCGCAGGATTTCCACTGCCTCCATGCCCGTCTGTGCCATAACGCCGGGAGCAAGGGCACTCACTTCCCGGCCCTTCTTTCCGTAGGTGCGCACCAGATGGCGCGTAACGTTAAGTTGCTCCACCGTCTCCGGCCCGAGCGCATCCGGCGTGATGCCGCGGTTGCCGAGGCCGGCCACAAGAACGGATCCGCACGCTTCCGGCACCATTTCCATCAGACAGTGGGAAAACTCCTCCGCCGCTTTCCGGCTCTCCTCCTCGTCTGCCGTCAAAAGCAGCGGCGCTTCGATCGTCACATACGTCCCTTTCGGCTTTCCCATCATTTTTGCACCCTGCTCCGATGTGATTTTCACAATGGTTGTCTGAATTTCCGCCTTTCTTTTCTTCTTCTCAATCTCGACCCCGGAGATCTCCACATGGTCCCTCTCAAATTTTTCCTGATTCTCCATCGCCAGGTCTGTCCGCATCCTATACTTTCCTATCATACTTTTCTCCTTCTCCTGTATTTTTGTTGTAGTTTTTGCAATTTTTTCAAAAATATGTATTGACAAAACATGCGAAATATTATAGGATAATAAAGCATGTTTCAGTGGAGCGCCCGTGTCTGTTCCATTGAATAACATCCCTTAAATCACATTAATTTTAAAAATATTGGAGGTGTACAGTTTGGCTAACATTAAATCCGCAAAGAAAAGAATCCTGGTAAATCAGACAAAGGCAGACCGCAACAAAGCAATCCGTTCTGCAGTTAAGACTTCTATGAAAAAAGTAGATGCTGCTGTTGTTGCAAACGATAAAGAGGCTGCTGCTGCTGCATTAGTAAATGCGATCTCTACCATCGACAAGGCTGCTTCTAAAGGCGTTTATCATAAAAACAACGCTGCCAGAAAAGTATCCAATCTGAGCAAAGCTGTAAACTCAATCGCATAATAAAGATATAAAACAAAGAGAACTTAGTCATACCGTCATGTGGCTGGGTTCTTTTTTTATGCTTACCAAAAGAGTGCGCCGCGACAGATCTTTTGATAAACACAGAACAAGGCGTACCGGTACAGGAAAACTGGCCGATACGCCTTGTTCTTTTTAGAAAACTCTGCTCTTACGCCGCCCTGCTGTATTTCGTAATCAGCAGCTCCACGCTCAGCAGATCGGAAATTTTTCCCGTCTTCACGTCCTCTTCCATCTGCACGCAGTCATTGACCGCCGCTTTTAATTCCTCCGCCGCATACTGGCGTGACATGGGAATATAGTTCCGCACAACGAAGCTCTGCAGTCCCGTCCGTTTTGCGATCGTCGCCTGATCGCAGTGCTCTGCCAGCAGCTCTTTGACCTGCAGCAGCAGATTGAACTGGCGTGCCAGCAGAAAGAGAATCCGCATCGGCGGCTCCTTTAAAGCCAGCAGATCCTGATACAGATCGAGCGCTTTCCGCTGCTTCTTCTCCGTTACCGCGCGGATCATCTCGAAAATCCGGTTCGTAATCTGCGTTGTGCAGACTGCCTCGATATCCGCCCGCGTGATCACATCTCTTCCCATCGTATAGCTGAGCAGTTTTTCCAGCTCCTGCGAGATATTTCCCATATCCGTGCCCGTCTTTTCCAGAAAATCTTCCATATCCTGGCGCGTGATCTTTTTTCCCTCTTTTTTCATCATGCCGAGTACCCAGGTCATCAGCGTCTTTTCGTCCTGACGAGCAAATTCCACTGCTCTTCCCTGCTTCTGCACCGCCTTGTACATACGGTTCCGCTTATCGACTTCCTCCTCCACGAAGATCAGCACCAGATAATCCGGCAGGGATCCCATGTAGTCTGCCAGCGCGTCGGCTTTGTTTTTGAAAAATCCTGTATTTTCCAGCAGAATCACACGGCGGTCCGCAAAAAACGGCATCGTCTCCGCAAGGTCAATCACTTTGGGAATCTCGGTTCCTTTTCCCTCAAAGCGGGAGAAATTCATCGTGTCGTCCTCCGGCAGCAGTGCGTTTTTCAGCTTGTTTTTATACTGATGCTTCAGATAGGCTTCTTCTCCGTAGAGCAGGTAGGCCTTCTTAAAATTCTGCGTTTTGATATCTTCTAAAATACTTTTCATTCCATCCTCTTTCTTTCGTTCCGGCAGAAACACGTTTGCGCAGTGCCGCAGCAGCCGGAGCTTTTGACCATTCAGGAGACGGGAAATTCCACATCCGACCGGTATCCGTGAACCGCCAGGCGGTCACGCTTCAGCTGTACTGTCACGGCTCCATCCACCGGTGTTCCGTAGATATGGCTTTTGCAGGCACGAAGCCGCTCCAGCAGCTCCCGGTGCGGATGGCCGTATCGTCCCGGCCACGCGCAGGAAATCAGGCTGATCTGCGGCTGTATGCGGTTCAGAAATGCCTCGCTCGTTGAATTTCTCGAGCCGTGGTGCGCCACCTTTAAAATCTGGCACCGCTCTGCCGCCCCCAGGACCTCTTCTTCTCCGCTTCCCTCCAGATCTCCCGTCAGAAGCGCGCGGCAGGCACCGCAGGAAAGCTGTAATACAACACTTCCGGCGTTTTCCTCTCCCGTATAGTCTTCGCCCGCTCCCGGATGAAGTACCGATACGGTGAGTTCTCCTGCACGGATCTCGTCTCCCTTTTTTAGATATTCTACCATAATTCCCGCTTTTTGTGCGGCTAAAATAAAAGGATTTTCTTTTTCGCTTCCTTTCATCCACACAGGCAGGAACAGATGGCGGATGCGAAGCGCCGTTTTCTGCTCCCCGATCAGCTCCAGCAGTTCGAGGATTCCGTTCGTGTGATCTGCGTCCGGGTGCGTGACAACAACGGCATCAAGAGCGGCAATGCCGCGCTGTTTCAGATATGGGAGAATCCTTTTTTCCCCGACCGCAGACGCACTGCTGCTCCCGCCGTCATTCAGCATCACAAAACGGCCGCTCTCCACCACCAGCGAATCGCCCTGGCCGACGTCCAGCGCTGTAATGGAAAACGTTTCCCGGGGACGGTAAAAAAGCAGAACACAGGCAAAAAACATGGTAATACCAAAGAGCATCCGCTCCCGCTTTCGTGCCTGCGCACCTTTTCGTTTTGCCCCATCCGGATTCATCTCCCGTTTTCGCTTTCGCACATACAGTATCACCAGCAGACCGGTCAGAATGATTCCATATCCTGCCATCTGCCATTTTTCCGGCTGACCGCAGATCCACACATTTCCCGGAATCTGTGCGACCGCCGCTGTCATCTGCCGCAGAAGTGTGAGCAGGAACCGCGCCGGAAGCAGAACAACACTTCCCGCTTTCACGCTTGCAAGTCCCGCCAGAAGCCCCGCAGCACCCGTCAGCAGCACCGCCGTCATGACAGCTCCTGCAAACAGATTCGGCAGAAACGCAAAGAGCGGAATCTCATAAAAATACCACGCCTGCAGCGGGATCATGACAAGCTGCAGGGAAAGGTACACCATCGCAGCCTCTTTTCCTTTCGCCGCAAGCTTTTCCAACCCCGTTTTTTCCCCGCGTCTCTTCCGTTCCGCCTTCTCCCCCGCCAGAACCGGATAAACCCCGGAAATGGCTGTTACTGCTCCAAACGAAAGCCAGAACCCGCTCTGCTCCAGATACGAGGGGTTTTCTGCCAGCATCAGAATTGCCGCAAGAGAGAGCGCACTTAAGGAATCATACGTCCTTCCCACTGCGACAGCTCCCATCCGCACCGCAAACATCACCACTGCACGCACGGTCGCCGTTCCGCTGCCGGTAAACATGCCATACAGCACCATACCGGCGGCCGCTGCCAGAGACGCGGAAGTTTTCGGCAGATGCAGCGCCATCAGCAGCCGTCGGAGTGCCATGCCGAGCAGCATCAGATGCATGCCGGAAACGGAAACCAGGTGCAGCAGACCGCTCTGCTGATACGCCAGATACGTCTCCTCCGTGAGTTCCGACCGTTCCCCGAGCAGCATCGCAGAAAGCACACCTGCCTCCTCCTCCGGCATCATTTCTTTTAAAACGGCACAGCACCGCTCCCGCTCCAGCCGGAGCGCTTCGCCGAGATTCCACCGCCCGGCATCCACAACTTCCTCCCGCTCCGAAATCACGTAGAACGCACAGCCTTTTCCCTCATAATATGTTTTCTCATCAAACATCCCCGGATTGCGCGGGCTTTCCGGCTTTTTTACAGTTCCGTACACCCGCACAGCGGCTCCGACCGGCAGATCTCCCCGCTTTGCGAGCAGATAAATTTTCCCTTTGCTTCCCTCCCCGCGCAGCACATACCCGTTGTTGCTGCTCTTTTTCTCATACGTTTCAATTGTCCCTGCAATCCACACCTTCCTGCCCTGCTGCGCTTTGTTTTCGTATTTGGGGTCAGAAAAAGGCGTGCCAAGAGGCACGCCCGCAATCCGCAGCAGCACAAGCACCAGCATGAATCCAAGACACGCCAGGCACATGGGCCGTTTTCTCATGTATCTTTTTCCTCCAGATAAGACAGGTCTTCCTCGTAGAACTGATTGAGTTTCATCGTTTCACGGAATGTTACATCGCTCTCTCCGTTGATGGAAAACTGCACCTTATCCACCTTACAGTTCGCCGTGATGGAATCCACCACCGCATAAATCGGAATCTGCTCCGCCACATTCAAAAGTGCAGAATCCTTAAAAGATTTGTCAAAATTCACATAGGCAATCCGGTCAGACGTTGTAACGCTGAGGACATTCATCGTCTCAGGAAATACTGCGTAGTGGCCGTCTTCTTTCGGCCCCTTCATCAGCTGCTCCACCACGACCCGCTCAAGCGGAATGTTCGTGCTGTACGGAACCCGCCGTGTCTCCTTCACAAGATGATCGCCTGCTTCATTTGCAAAATACAGTGTCAGCGTCGCATACTGATACTGATAAATTTCCCTTCCGGAATTTTCCAGAAAGCTGTCCGCCGTCATCGTTCCGATCTCGCGTCCTTTGGAATCCTTTAACGGATCCCCGTCGATCAGAAGCGTCACGCGCTCCACCTCCGGAACCTGCACAAAGGTACGCACCAGTCCTGCACGCACCAAAACCTCCTGCGGCCGCGCAAGCTCTCCGTACTCTCCGCTTAAGTTCAGCGTAAGGAGCCCGTTCTCCAGCGTATACGTCTTGATGGAAATCCCATTGGAAAGAAGTGCCTGGTTTCCGTCCTTGGCAGGTTTCTCCTGCAGCGCGTCAACCAGCTCCTTGATCAGTTTCTGATCCGTTCCTTCTTTTGGTTCATACGGCTCCTGCACCAGTGTTGTGCCGGTTTTGTCCAGGCAGTACAGGTGATACGCCGACTCCTTCTGGCTCTTCTGCCACTGCCCGCAGCCGCTAAGAAGCAGCACGCCGGCCAGCAGTACGCCAAGTATCCGTTTCATGTGCGCCACCTCCTACATCACGTAATTCAGAGGAATCCGCACGGAAAATGTCGTTCCCTCGTTTTCTTTGCTGTATACACGGATCGCTCCCCGGTGCATGACAATCGCGCTCCGCGCAATCGCAAGGCCAAGGCCGGTTCCGCCGATTTCCCGCGAGTGGGACTTGTCCACGCGGTAGAAACGCTCGAAGATATGCGCAATCGACTCCTCCGGGATGCCGATGCCGGAGTCTGCCACCGTCACGTAGAAATATTTGTGATCCGCATTTAAGGATACACGCACCCATCCATTCTCGTTGTTGTACTTGATGCCGTTTTCGATCAGGTTCGAGAACGCCAGCGAGAGCTTCGTCGCATCCACCTCCGCATTGACCGGGCGGAAGCTGTCGAGAATGAGCTCCACATTTTTCTGTGCGGCAATCGGATGAAGCCGCTTCAGCAGCTGCTCTAACAGCTCGTTGATATTGACCTGGGTGATATTGAGGTCTGCCACCTTTTTATCCATCTTGACCAGCGACAAAAGGTCGGTAATAATCTGGTTTTCGCGGTCGATCTCCGAGGTAATATCCTGCATGAACTCCTGATAAAGTTCCACCGGAACGCCCTCCTGCCCGTTCAGCGAATCCGCCAGAACCTTCATGGACGCAAGCGGCGTCTTTAACTCATGCGAGACGTTCGAAACAAATTCCTGGCGGGAATCGTCGAGCGTACGGACGCGGGTCAGCATCTTGTTGAATGCGTCCGTGATCAGCTCTGTCTCGAGGTAATCCGGAACAGAAATGCTTTCGTCGAGATAGCCGTCGGTGATGTCCTCGATGGAACGGGTGACCTTCTGGAACGGCTTCATCAGAATGCCCGCGAGCAGATAGCCAAAAACCAGCACGAGAAGCGCAATGATCGAAAGAATCGTCATTCCCTTCGTCTCCAGAATTTTCATATTCGCACGGATCTCATCCGTCGAAATGCTGACGAGCATAACGCCGAGCGTCTCCTTCGTCTCGGTATTCTGAATCCGCACCGTCATTTCCAGATAGCTGTTTTTCCGGTCGTACTGGCTCGTCTCCTTGCCCTGAAAGCTCTGGATGACCTCCTGCGAGATAATCGTCTTTCCGCGGTCCATATCGTACGTATCTTTGATGACGCGGAAATCCTGGTCGATAATCAGGATTCTGCCGCCGTAGATATTTGTCAGCATACTGAGCTGTCCGTTGATGACATCCGATCCAGGATCTTCCATGTAATTCTGCTGGATGAGCTGGTTGCAGATAATATCGCACTGATTTTTTACGGTAATGCTGCGCACCGATACCGCACGGTCCTCATAGCTGTTTACGATGCTCTTCTCAAGGATCACACACGGTACAATGCCGATGATCACAAGAATCACCGTGATGCGGAAGCGCAGACTCCGCAGAAACTTCCATTTTTCTTTGTTTTTAAGCCTGGAAATAGTAACCAACTCCCCACTTTGTGTGAACGTACTTCGGTTCACTTGGATTTTTCTCAATCTTTTCGCGCAGACGGCGGATATGTACATCTACGGTGCGCACGTCGCCCGGGTACTCATAGCCCCAGACAATATTCAGCAGGTTCTCTCTGCTGTACACCTTGTTCGGATTGAAGACGAGAAGCTCGAGCACATCGAACTCCTTCGCAGTCAGATTGATCTCGCGGTCTCCGATGAAGACTCTTCTGCTCTCGCAGTCGATCCGCAGGTCTTTCACCTGTACGACTTTTGCTTTCTCTTCTTTTGGCTCCTGGCGGGCCGCACGGCGCATGATGGCCTTGATGCGTGCTTTTACTTCCAGAATGTTGAACGGCTTTGTGATGTAATCATCTGCGCCGTATTCCAGTCCCAGGATTTTGTCCATGTCCTCGCCCTTTGCGGTCAGCATGACGATCGGAACGTTGGAAAATTCACGGATCTGCTGGCAGACGGACAATCCGTCCAGCTTTGGCAGCATCAGATCCAGAAGGATCATATCGTATTCTTTTTCTTTTGCCATGGAGAGTGCTTCCTCGCCGTCGTATGCGCAGTCAACCTCCATGCCGTCCTGCTCCAGGCTGAAGCGGATTCCTTTTACGATCAGTTTTTCATCATCAACTACAAGAACTTTCTTTGCCATTTCTTCTCCTTCTTGTTCTAAACCTCGATAGAACCCCTTATCTTTTCAAACATCTTTCCCTTGATGCCCTCAATGTTCATAATCTCCTCAATCGAACCAAACGGGCCGTTTGCTTCGCGGTAGGCGATGATGGCATCCGCACGGCTCTCTCCGATGCCGGAGAGTGTCATCAGTTCTTCTTTTCCGGCCGTGTTCAGGTTGACTTTGCCGGAACCGGAAGCCTGCTCCGTGCCGCCCGTATTCTGCTGCGGCGTTTCCGTGATTTCCATGTTTTCTGCCTCCTCGCGCGTCCAGACGGTGATCTGCTCTCCGTCTTCGATTTTCCGTGCAAGATTGAGGATTTTTTCTTCAGCATCCGGCAGAAATCCGCCTGCCGCTTCCACAGCCTGCACTACGCGGCTTCCGCCCGGCAGCGTGTAGACACCGGGGGAAGCGACCGCACCGCAGATATAAACCTGCACTGTTTCTTCCGGTGCTGCCTCCTGTGCCTCACGTTTTTCCGGAATGCCTGTGGTTTCTCCGGCGCTTTTTTCGGAAACCGTCTGCTCCTCATCCACTTCCTTCTGATTCCCGAAAACGGTTTCCGCCGTGCTCCCGCCTGTGCTATCTGACAGTTTGTATTCTGTATCCCTGTGGTTGCATCCGCAGAGCAAAAAAACCAGCATCGCCGCCAGTATTTTTGCATGTTTTCTGCCTCTGTCCTGCTGTTTTTTCAATTTCATGCTGTGTACTCCCTTCCGCTTCGCATCTGACGCGCAAGGGTCCCTTGTGTACGCATAACTACGTTTCTATTGTATCGAAGAAACCATAAAAATACAAGTAGAAATCTTAATCGTTATTCCCACTGAAACACTACAATTCCCACAACTGCCACTGCCATGCCGAGCAGCTTGCGCACGGTGAAATCCGTTTTTTCCATACCGAAAAGGCCGAACAGTTCAATCAGCCACGCCGCTGCGAGCTGGGAAATGACGATCAGCATCGCCGCCTTCGCCGGGCCGAGCCCTGCCATACTCCAGATAACCGTGATCGTGATAAACGCGCCAATTGCACCGCCGAGCAGCAGATACCACGGCTTTACGCGGAACAGATCCCCGATCGGCTCCCTCCCGGTAATGCACCATGCCGCAAGACAGACGACAAACGCACTGATCTGCACCCAGCCGGCCGCCAGCCATGTACTCGTCTGTTTCGTCACCTCCGTGTTGAATACACCCTGAATACTCATCAGCGCTCCGGAGAGCAGCGCTGTTAAAATTCCCGCCATTGATTTTTCCTCCTGCTGTTTTTTTATGTACTCTCGGAGTCTTTCTGCGCTTGATTTTACGAGAAGATTTTTTGTCAGTTGTGCCCAAATTTCTGAGGCGTACGCGGTGCGTACGTTGATGAAATTTGGGTGCAGCTGGCGGAAAATCGGCCGTAAAAGCAAGTGCAGAAAGGCTCCGAGAGTACATTTTATACTATTCCTTTTTTCCCCGTTTTTATACAGAACTCAGGGACAGCAGGAAAACAGCCGACCGGTCTCCTGCCTAGGAAACCAGACGGCTGTCTATTTCACATTACTGTAATGCTTTCTCCAGTTTTTCAATCATCTCATCGATGTCATCTTTCGTAATCACAAGCGGCGGTACCATACGAAGAACGTCGCTTCCGGCGGAAATCACAAGAAGTCCGTTCTCAATCGCGCGGTTGATGACTTCTCCGACCGGACGTCCCGTTACGACAAGGCCCTGCATAAAGCCTTTTCCACGGCGTGCTGCGAGGCAGTCATATTTTTCCACCAGCTCGTCCAGCTTTTTCTCCAGATACGGAGCCGTCTCTGCTACATGCTCTACGACATGCTGTTTCTCATAGCATTCAAATACAGCATTGACAGCCGCGCAGGCCAGCGGGTTTCCGCCGTATGTCGTTCCGTGGTCTCCCGGAATGAGCGAATGCTCTGCCGTCTTTTTATTCAGCACGAAGGCGCCGACCGGAACGCCGCAGCCAAGTGCTTTTGCACACGTCATGACATCCGGCTGTACGCCGTAATCCTGCCATGCGAACAGCTTTCCTGTTCTTCCCATGCCGCACTGGATCTCATCGAGGATCAGCAGAATGTCGTGCTCGTCACACAGATCGCGCACGCCCTGTAAAAATTCTTTCGTTGCCGGATAGATACCGCCCTCGCCCTGTACAGTCTCCATGATGATCGCACATGTCTTGTCGGTAATCTGTGCCTTTACGCTCTCCAGATCATTAAAATCCGCAAATTTAATGCCGCCGATCAGCGGTTTGAACGGATCCTGATAATGCGTATTTCCTGTTACAGAAAGCGCTCCAAGGCTTCTTCCATGGAAAGAATGGTTCATCGCGATGATCTCGTGATCGTTGCTGCCGTCTTTTAAGTAAGCGTATTTTCTCGCTACTTTGATGGCTCCCTCGATCGACTCCGTACCGCTGTTCGTAAAGAATACTTTATCCATGCCGGATGCCTTCGCCAGCTTTTCTGCCGCGGAGCCCATCGGCACATTGTAGAACAGGTTGGAAACATGGATGACTTTGTCCACCTGGTCTTTCACTGCTTTTTTATAATCGTCATTGCTGTAGCCGAGCGCATATACCGCGATACCTGCTGCAAAGTCCAGATATGCTTTTCCGTCGGTGTCATACAGATGAACGCCCTCGCCGTGGTCGATCACGAGCGGGAACCGGTTATAGGTGTGGAGCACGTACTGCTCGGTCTGTTCCATATACTCATTTGTCTTCATGATTGAATTTCTCCTTGTTTTCCCCTAAAATCGCCGTACCAATTCCTTTGTTCGTAAAGATCTCAAGCAGCAGGCAGTGCTGGATTCTTCCGTCCATGATGTGGACTCTTGAAACACCGTTCTCAATCGCGTCGATACAGCCCTGGAGCTTTGGAATCATACCGCCACCGACATTTCCGTTGGTGATGAGATCTCTTGCTTCCTGTACGTGGAGCTCGGAAATCAGGCTCTCCGGGTCCTTCGGATCTTTGTATACACCCTCGATATCGGTCAGGAATGCCAGTTTTTCTGCATTTAACGCCTCTGCGATCGCGCAGGCTGCGTCGTCTGCGTTAATGTTGTAGGTGTTGAAATCATCGTCCATGCCAACCGGGCAGACAACCGGCAGGAAGTCGTTGTCCAGAAGATCGTACAGCACCTTCGGATTTACATTTTTGATATTTCCAACGAAGCCGATGTCCTCTCCCTTGGACAGCTTTTTCTCTACGTTTAAGAGACCGCCGTCTTTTCCGCTGATGCCGACTGCGTTGACACCGAGCGACTGAATCATGGTGACAAGCTCTTTGTTGACCTTATTCAGCACCATCTCTGCCACTTCCATCGTATCCGCATCCGTTACACGAAGGCCGTTGACAAACTTCGGTTCCATGCCGACCTTTCCGACCCAGCGGCTGATTTCCTTTCCGCCGCCGTGTACGATGATTGGTTTGAATCCAACCAGCTTCAGAAGAACAACGTCCTGAATGACGTTTCTCTTCAGCTCTTCATCCACCATCGCGCTTCCGCCGTATTTGATGACAATGATTTTGCGGTTGAACCGCTGAATATAAGGAAGTGCCTCGATCAGCACATTTGCTTTGTCCAGATACATCTGATTTACCATGATTTTTTCCTCGCTCTCCTCTTTTGATTCCTGGTTCTGCTGTACCGGAAACACGATTTCCCGGCACGTTTTCGTTGTATTCCCTCAGAATTTCATCCGAATGTTTTTTAAGAACGGTAATCCGCATTAATTTTTACATAGTCATAGGTCAGGTCGCAGCCCCATGCCGTTGCTGTCGCCTCTCCCATGTGGATGTCGGCGATCGCAGTTACTTTCGGCTCGGAGAGGATCTCCGTTGCCTCCTCCTCGCTGTAGTCAACGGCAACACCTTTCGTGATAATCTGCAGTTTTCCGGCTGCGCTCTCAAAGTAGAGATCTACATTTTCCGGATCGAATTTTGCTCCGGAGTAACCCATCGCGCAGAGGATTCTTCCCCAGTTGGCGTCATGGCCGAAGATTGCCGCTTTCGTCAGACTCGATGTGATGACGGATTTTGCCAGTGTCACGGCCTGCTCTTTGCTCTCGGCTCCCTGAATCGTCACTTCGAACAGTGCGGTTGCGCCCTCGCCGTCGCCTGCGATGTGCATCGCCTGTGTTTTATTGACTTCAAAGAGTGCTTCTTTGAAAATCTTGTAATCCTCGTTTTCTTCCGTAATTTCCGGGTTTCCGGCAAGACCGTTTGCCAGAAGGAGAACGGTATCGTTTGTGGAAGTATCACCGTCTACGGAAACCATGTTGTAGGTGTCCGGTACGACTTCGCTCAGTGCTTTCTGCAGCATCTCTTTCGAAATATTGGCATCGGTTGCCACAAAACTCAGCATGGTGCACATATTCGGATGGATCATGCCGGAGCCCTTGCACATACTGCCGATCGTTACGGTTTTTCCGCCGATTTCGATCTGAACAGCAACTTCCTTCGGCTCGGTGTCGGTTGTCATGATCGCCTGTGCTGCTATAGCTGCGGCTTCTCTTGTAGCTGCAAGCTGCGGTTTCAGCATTTCCACGCCGGCTGCGATCTTATCGATCGGGATCTGTTTTCCGATAACACCGGTCGATGCAACGAGAACGGAGTCCTCTGGAATGGAAAGTGCAGCCGATGCTGCCTCTGCGGTTTTTCTGCAGTAGCCATAGCCCTCCTCGCCGGTGCATGCATTGGCGATTCCGCTGTTGCAGACGATTGCCTGTGCGGTTGGATGGTTGTATACAATCTCCTGGTCCCATTTGACCGGAGCTGCTTTTACGATGTTTGTAGTAAAGGTTCCTGCTGCTACGCACGGTACCTCGCTGTAGACAAGTGCCATATCCTTTACGCCCTGTTTTTTAATTCCTGCTGCGCCGCCTGCTGCCTGAAAACCTTTTGCAGCAGTGATGCCTCCTTCAATCTTTTTCATTCTTTTATCCTCACTTTTCGTAAATTCCGTCTGTTGTCTGCTTCTGTCTTTTTTACGGGAACATCGGCGGCATGCACAGGCCTTCGTTTTCCGGCAGGCCGAACATCAGGTTCATATTCTGTACCGCCTGTCCTGCTGCGCCTTTGACCAGGTTGTCCATCGCACCCATCATGATGATTCGTTTCGTTCTCGGATCGATCTTGAAGTTGACATCCACATAGTTGCTTCCCTCGACCCATTTCGTCTGCGGGCAGACATCCTTATCGAGAACACGTACAAACTGCTCGTTGGCATAATACTTATCATAAACGGCTTTAACCTCTTCGTAAGTCACATCTTTTTTCAGGGATGCATATGCCGTTACGAGAATGCCGCGGTTCATCGGAACAAGATGCGGGGTGAAGTTCAGGGTGATCGGGTAGCCGGCTGCATAGGAAAGCTGCTCCTCGATCTCTGGTGTGTGGCGGTGGCCGGCAACGCCGTATGCCTTGATGTTTTCATTGACCTCACAGTAGAGGTTGTCCACTTTCGCTCCTCTTCCTGCTCCGGAAGTTCCTGATTTTGCATCAATAATGATGGTGTTTCCATCAATCAGATCTTCCTTTAATAAAGGATAAATCGAAAGAGTTGAGCAGGTCGGATAGCATCCCGGGTTTGCCACGATGCGCGCTTGTTTTACTTTCTCACGGTTGATCTCGCACAGTCCGTAAACCGCCTCGTCGATATACTGCGGGGATTTATGCTCGATCTTGTACCACTCTTCATACGTTTTTACATCTTTAATACGGAAATCGGCGCTCAGGTCGATGACCTTTACTTTCGAAAGAATTTCATCATTTACCAGGGAAGCACAGAGTCCCTGCGGAGTTGCTGTAAAAATGACGTCTACTTCCTTTGCAAGCTGCTCCATGTTGTCGTCCTTGCAGACATCGTCTACTAACTGAAACATATTCTGGTAAACCGACGCATATTTCTTATCGATATAGCTTCTGGAACCATACCATTTAATCTCCACATCTTTGTGTCCCAGGAGAATACGCACCAGCTCGCCTCCTGCATATCCTGTAGAACCGATAATTCCTGCTCTGATCATACCTTTTTCTCCTTTTTTCTTTCGCCCGTTTTCTTGTCTTGCCGGACATTTTTTCTTTTCTCTTTATGATAGCTCAATTATTTTCTTTTTTCAATGAAAAATCTTTGTTTTCTGCTGTCATATACCGTCGATTGCATAAGTATACACCTCAAATGTATATTATGCAAGTTTTTTTTGAATTTCTGAAAAAAAGCTTGCATAATCCTGTCGTATGATGTATATTTTAGTCATTGACGATGCACCGCGCATATAGGTGCACGAGAAATCCAAGGAGGATCTTACATTATGAAAGAAAAAGTTGTACTTGCCTATTCCGGCGGACTTGATACTACTGCCATTATTCCGTGGCTGAAAGAGACCTTTGACTACGAAGTAATCTGCTGCTGCATCGACTGCGGCCAGGGAAACGAGCTGGTTGGCCTCGATGAGAGAGCAAAACTTTCCGGCGCTTCCAAATTATATATCGAAAACGTTATCGACGAGTTCAGTGAAGACTTCATCATGCCATGCGTAAAAGCAGGCGCTGTTTATGAGAACAAATACCTGCTCGGTACTTCCATGGCACGTCCGGTTATCGCAAAGAAACTCGTTGAGATCGCAAGAAAAGAAGGTGCTGTTGCCATCTGCCACGGCGCTACCGGTAAAGGAAATGACCAGATCCGTTTCGAGCTCGGCATCAAAGCCCTTGCTCCGGATATCAAAGTAATCGCTCCTTGGAGAATGACCGATGTATGGACCATGCAGTCCCGTGAAGACGAGCTGGCTTACTGTAAAGCACACGGCATCGACCTTCCGTTTGATGCAAACCACAGCTACAGCCGTGACCGTAACCTGTGGCACATCAGCCATGAGGGACTTGAGCTTGAGGATCCGTCCAACGAGCCGAACTACGACGATCTTCTCGTACTGACCACTCCTCCGGAAAAAGCTCCGGACGAAGGCGAGTACGTAACCATGACCTTTGAGGCCGGCGTTCCGAAGACCTTAAACGGAAAAGAAATGAAAGTTTCTGAAATCATCACCGAGCTGAACAAGCTGGGCGGAAAACACGGCATCGGTATTGTTGATATCGTTGAGAACCGTGTTGTCGGCATGAAATCCCGCGGTGTTTATGAGACTCCTGGCGGAACCATCCTGATGGCTGCACATGAGCAGTTAGAGGAGCTGATTCTCGACCGTGAGACCCTGAAAACAAAGAAAGATCTCGGAAACCTGCTTGCTGAGGTTGTTTACGAAGGAAAATGGTACACTCCTCTGCGCGAGGCAATCCAGGCATTCGTTGATGTCACCCAGAAATATGTAACAGGCGAAGTAAAATTCAAACTTTTCAAAGGCAACATCATCAAAGCCGGCGAGTCTTCTCCGTACAGCCTGTACAATGAGTCTCTTGCTTCCTTCACCACCGGCGATCTCTACGATCACCACGATGCAGACGGATTCATCACACTGTTCGGTCTGCCGCTGAAGGTTCGTGCGATGAAAATGCAGGAGCTGGAGAAAAACAACAACAAATAAGATCTGATCCTATGGATTCCCAAAAGAAAGCGGACTCGCTCCGCTTTCTTTTTTTGCATGCAAAAAGGACCCGCCCATTTCAGGCAGGTCCCTTTGTTTATTCGTAATATGCGTCGATTCCGTCCGCAATTCCCTGTGCCATCTTGTTTCGGTAATCCTCGGTTGCCATCAAACGGTCCTCGGAAGGATTGCTCATGAAGCCAAGCTCAATGATCGTGACCGGAATGGTACTCCAGTTGATGCCGCTCATGGAATCGGTGTAAATCACATCGCGGTTCTTCGCACCGGTGTCTTTGCAGAATGCTGCGATCATCTTCTGGGAGAGCTTCTGGCTCTTGCTGACCACATCACCGGAAAGATACGTATTTCTGCTGCTCGGTGCCATCGTGAGTGCTCCGTAAACCGACTGGTTCGAATCGCCGTTCGCGTGTACACGCACGAGAATATCTGCTCCGTTCTGCGCGGCAAGTTTTGCACGCTCGGAATTGCTGATATTGACGTCGTGCGTCTCGCGGATCATGTAAACATCGTAGCCGCGCTCCTCAAGGATATCGCGTACCTTTAAGGATACCGCAAGGTTCAGCTCATACTCATTGATGCCGGTTGCCACACCGCATGTTCCGGAAGCAACCTTCGCCTTATAGGTCGATGATCCCGGTCCGATCGGCTCTTTCTCGCTGTTTCCTCTTCTCTGGTGTCCTGCGTCGATTGCCACGCAGATATTTTTGCTGTTCCGGCGAACACCATTTTTATCAACGTAATAGCCGTCGATGTAGGTATCCTTATAGATGCCGCCCCAGCTTCGGAAGTAATACGTTTTTCCGTCCACTTCCTGCCAGCCGTTCTTGTAAATACCGCCCCAGCTCCGGAAGTAATACGTTGCGCCTTTGATCGTTACCCACTGGCTCTTATACATGCCGCCCCAGCTCTGCAGGTAATACCAGTTATTATCATACCACAGCCATTCACTGTGCATCATTTTGCCGTCCTGCCTCAGATAATACCAGTTCTTGTCATACAGCAGCCAGCCTTCCCCTTTTGGGGTTCCGTTGCTGTCCATGTAATACCAGTCACTGCCCTTGGCCGCCCAGGCGTTCACGCGCATGCCGCCCCAGCTTTCAAAGTAATAATCAACGCCGTCAATCGTCTGCCAGCCGGTACTCATCACACCGTCTGCGTCTACATGGTACGTTCTTTTATCATGCACAAACCACTGATTCGTTCTGAGACTTCCGTCCTCATTCAGATAGTACCATGTTCCGCCGACTTTTTTCCAGCCCTGGAATCCGGCTCCGCCCCAGCTCTCGAAGTAGTAGAGCGTTCCGTCAATCTTCTGCAGTCCGGTGCTCATCACACCGTTTTCATCTACATGGTATGTTCTCTTGTCGTGAACGAACCATTCATTCGTTTTGACGCTTCCGTCCTCGTTCAGATAGTACCATGCCCCGCCGACTTTTTTCCAGCCTTTGTATCCGGCTCCGCCCCAGCTCTCAAAATAATAGAGCTTTCCGTTGACCATCGAAAGACCCGTGCACATGATTTCGTCTGCATTCAGATAATATCTCCGGTTCAGATGGGTGATCCACTCGCTGGCGGCCATCGTGCCGTCCTCTTTTCTGTATTTCCAGCTTCCGTCCTCCTGTTTCACCCAGCCGGCAGGAAGTTTCTCTTCCGGCTCCTGTTCGTTGTCCTCACCTGGAATCGTAACAGCCGGCGTCTCGTTTTCCGAAGTACCGCTCTGCTCCTGCACTGCCGCTTCCTCATCCGAATTCTGCTCGGAACTTTCCGTCTCATCCTGCTGCCAGGTTACGGCCGTGCCGTCATTTTCTGCTGCGCTTACCCTTGCCGGAAGCGCCCAGCCTCCTGCCGCAACGGCCGCTGCGATCAGCAGTGCTGCGATTTTCTTTTTTGCCATCTGGTTTTCCTCCTTTTATCGCGCCATCTGGTAAATCTCATATACTTCCTGTGCGCCCAGCTTGCGGATGCGGGACAGTTTTACAGTGTCCTGCTGTGTTGCATCCATGGAAAGGGCACGCAGATCCTCATCCGACGGGTTCGGGATATCAAGCTCATGCAGGGAGGTCGGCATGCCGAGCGAATGGAAGAACGCTACTGTGCGCTCAATGCCTTCCGTTGCCCGTTTGTGATCGCTTCCCTCTGTGATGCCCCAGACTTTTTCTGCAAACCGTGCAAACCGCCAGAGAACCGTCTCCTCATCGTACTGGTATTTCGCCCAGGCACCCCAGACTGCCGCCAGGGATGCGCCGTGTGCTACATCGTATTTTGCACTCAGCGCATGGCCGAATTTATGAACCGAAAAATCTTTTCCGTGGCCGCATTCGGTCAGTCCGTTATGGGACAGACTTCCGCACCACATGATTTCCGCCATGGCATCGTAATTGGCCGGATTTTCCAGTACCTTCGGTCCGTTTTTGATTACCGTGCGAAGAAGTCCCTCCGCGATCTCATCTGTCATCTCGCACTGGCTCTCCGGAATGAAATAGCGCTCCATCGTGTGCATCATGATGTCGGTTACTCCGCAGGCAATCTGGTATTTCGGCAGGGTTGCTGCCAGCTCCGGGTTCATGATGGCAAATTTGCAGCGGTTGAACGGCGTGTTGATGCCGGCCTTTTTGCCGATTGCCTCGTTTGTCAGAACGGCTGAATCGCTCATCTCGCTTCCGGCTGCCGGTATCGTCAGAACCGCTCCTACCGGGAGAGATTTTGTCAGCGGTACTTTTTTCGTCCAGATATCCCAGAGTGCCTCCTCCGGATTTGCAGCCCCATGCGCAACGGCTTTTGCGGTGTCAATCGAGCTTCCGCCGCCGACGGCAAGAATAAAGTCTGCCTGCATTTCCACTGCTTTTTTCACACCCTCCTCGGCAAGGGCAAGTCTCGGGTTTGGTTTTACGCCGCCAAGCTCTTCAAAGGCAAGGCCCTCTTTTGCAAGAGATGCTTCCACTCGGTCCAGAAGACCGCTCCGTTTTGCACTTCCGCCTCCGTAAACGACGAGCACCTTTGTGCCGCCCCATTTCTTTACCTCAGCGCCTGCCTGGTTTTCGGTCTCTTTTCCGAACACGACTTCCGTCGGGGTATACTGTATAAACTGATCCATCTTCTTATTTCCTCCCTGCATTTTTATTCTTCATAAATCCGTACGTTTCCCGAGCTTAAACGGTAAAGATCGTCTCTCCTGTTTTCCAGAGACGGGATTTCATTTCTTGTCCGCTCCAGCACTTCCGGATCCAGCTCTGCGATGAGTACCTGCGGGGTATCATCTGCCTCCGCAAGAATTTCGCCGTCCGGCGCAATGATCATGGAATGGCCGTACGCCTCAAACCGCGCTTTCTGGCCGCACTGGTTGGCGGCGAGCACGTAGCATCCGTTTTCAATGGCGCGCGTGCGCAGCAGTGCTTCCCAGTGGCGCTCTCCCGTTGCTTTCGTAAAATCCGCCGCTATCAGAAATGCATCTGCTCCGGAGGATGCCATCAGCCGGTACTGTTCCGGAAAGCGGATATCGTAGCAGATGCTCATGCCGAACAGGCCAAGCGCCGTGTCCGCAAGAACAATTTCATTTCCCGGGCAGATCTCGTGTGATTCTTCGTAGGAGACACTGCCCGGAATATTTACATCAAACATATGTATTTTGCTGTATTCTGCAATCGTTTCTCCATCTGGTCCGAACAGAAACGACGTGTTGGACGGACGCCCCGGATGGCGCCGTACCGTCATGCTGCCGCAGTGCAGATAGACACCGTACCGTTTGGCAAGGCTGGAAAACCGGCGGCTGACGTAGCCCGGCACTGCACTTGCGTGCCCCGGCATGTCTGCTCCCGTGTATTCTGCGGTCTCCGGGAAAAGAATCAGCTTCGCTCCCTGTTCCGCCGCCTCCCGCACATACTGCTCGGCCATGCGCATATTTTCATTTATATCCGGCCCAGAATCCATCTGCACCAGGCCTGCAATTATTTTTTCCATCTTTTTGTCCCCTCGTTTCACATGTTAGCTTGTGATTTTTCCGCTTATACTCTCGTTTATTATATCGCATATTCCCCGAAACAGCTACCCAAATTCGCAATTTTCATACCTTTTGCAGCTTTTATTTTTTAATTTTTGAAAATAACAATTGACAAATCTGGAAAACAGGAGTAGCTTAGAACCATAAGCTGTCGTGTTCGATCAGATGCGGCAGAAAAAATCATGAAAGGAGAACACCACTTATGATCAATCTTATTTATGCATCCAGCGTAAAACAGAATAAACTTCGTATGGCGATCAAACCAGGTGGCTGCCCTTCTTTCGAAATTCTTTGTAAGCATTAACTCTGCATAACAAATCTCTATGCATTCTTTATGCCTGCTATTTCGCACAGAAGGCGCGGTACGTCGATACTGCGGCTTTTTTTATTGCTATAAACAGTACGAAACCGTTCTTTCCGGCTTCGCTCCGTTTCCGGCAGGCAGATTCCGCGGTCTTCTTACCGCATCGATTCCCTTCTTTTATATACAAACGCAGCCTTCGCTTTCGTTTCCCGTTGTTCCGTTCCCACACTTACGGAGCTTTTGAAAGCCTATGTTCTGCCAGACACCCAAACGACATCAATGAGGAGGTTTTAACATTCATGAAGAAAAATCCAATCGGTAAGTACCTGCTCCAGAACTGGTACTACTACGTTTTCGCTTTTGGTTCCATGGCCTTAAGTGTCTTTCTCGATATGCTCGCGCCGCTTGTCACGCTGCACATCGTGGATGACGTGCTGGTCGGTCACAAAATGGAACTGCTCTGGAAATACCTTGCCGCCTTTCTTCTGATCGGTGCCGCAAAAGCCCTGTTTCAGTACATCAAAGAATTTTTATTCGATGTCAGCAGCGTCCGCGTCGCCAGCCAGATGAGGGACAACCTGTTCCGCCACGTCCAGCGGCTTTCGGTGGAATACTTTGACAAAAACAATACCGGCGAACTCCTCGCCCGCGTGCGCGATGACGTCGACCGGATCTGGGATATCCTCGGCTTTGCCGGCATGCTGATCTTAGAAGGCCTGATCTGTATCATGATGGCAATGGTCAGTATGGTCAAACTGGATCTGCCGCTGACACTCGTCTCCGTGGCGATCCTTCCTTTCGTCGCAGGCATCGCAATCCGCCTCGAAAAAGAACTCGACCGTGTCTACGATGCGATCAGCGAGGAAAACGCCGTCATGAATACCGTTGCACAGGAAAATCTCGCCGGTGTCCGCACCGTCAAATCCTTTGCACGGGAACCGTATGAGATCAAAAAATTCCGGAAACACAATCAGAAATACTGCGATCTCAACATGGATCAGGCGCGCGTCCTGATGAAATACGATCCCGCCATCTCGTTTCTTACGAAGCTGATGCGCGTGCTCGTCCTTCTCGCGGGCGGCTACGGTGTCATCCACGGACGCATTACGCTCGGTGTTTTAACGGCCTTTATGGAGTACACCTCCAAGATCACCTGGCCGATCGAAAACGTCGGCTGGCTCGGCAACTGCTTCGCTTCTGCGATTGCTTCCAACAAGAAGCTGAACAAAATTCTCGCAGAGGAGCCGCAGATAGCAGAACCGGAAAATCCGGTGGAGCTTTCAAAACTTCCGGGTGACCTGGAATTCCATCACGTCGATTTCTCCCTGCACGACACACCGATTCTGCAGGATATCGACTTTACCTTAAAGCAGGGCCACACACTCGGCATCATGGGTATGACGGGTTCCGGAAAAACAACCATCGTCAATCTGCTTGAGCGTTTTTACGATGTCACCGACGGTTCCATCTGTCTCGACGGCCACGACATCCGCACCCTGCCGCTGCGCACCGTGCGCGATACTTCTTCCGTCGTCATGCAGGACGTCTTCCTGTTCTCAGACACGATTTCTGAGAATGTCCGCCTCGGCAGCCGCAGCACAATGAAATCCGAAGAGGTACATAACGCCGTCTCCGCTGCGTGTGCTTCCGAGTTCGTCGATCACCTTTCCGATCAGTACGAAACGGTCATCGGCGAGCGCGGCATGGGACTTTCCGGCGGTCAGAAGCAGCGTCTTTCCATCGCACGCGCCCTGGCAAAACAGGCTCCGATCCTCGTACTGGATGATTCCACCTCGGCGCTCGATATGGAGACCGAATACGAAATCCAGAGCCATCTCGCCGAGAAAAAAGATGTTTCCAAGATCATCATTGCCCACCGCATTTCTTCGGTGCAGAATGCCGATGAGATCCTGTATCTCGATCACGGACGCATCGCCGAGCGCGGCACGCATGAGAGTCTGATGGCACAGAAAGGCCTGTACTACTCCACCTGGGAGGCTCAGTACGGTGATTACCATAAAGCAAAGGCAGCCCTCGAGCAGGCACTTCCTGCCAATGCTTAATTCAATTTAATCTGTTACCCGACAACTTCTGTATTTACTTACCCGTTAAGAGAGGAACAATACGATTATGGCTATCAATTCCAGTAAAGTAGATGAAGAGCAGAAAGAGGTCTTAAAGAGCGCGACCATCCGCCGCCTCTTCTCCTACTTAAAAAATTATAAACGCCAGGTTGCCGTCGTTCTCGTGGTTCTCGCCGTTACCATCGCGATTTCCACTGTGAACCCGCTGCTCCTGGAGTACGCCATCGACGTCAATATTGCGCAGAAAGACTGGCGTGGGCTTGTTGCCCTCTGCGTATTCATGGTTGTGATCAACCTGGTTTACGCGGCCGGTGTCCGCCTGCGGATGCTTCTGATGGCGCGCATTACCAACAACATTCTTCTGGAAATCCGTGACGAGCTCTACACGCATATCCAGACCTTAAGCTTCAGCTTTTTCGATACCCGCCCGGCCGGAAAGATCCTGGCGCGCATCATCGGCGATGTCAACTCGTTAAAGGATGTGCTGAACGACGGTGTCACAAAGCTGATTCCAAACATTCTCACGATCATCGCCATTCTGGTGATCATGATGATCAAAAACATCTGGCTCTCCTTAAGTGCGATTCTCGTGCTGCCGCTGATCGCTATCGGCATGTATTTTATTCAGATCGTCGCACATAAGAGATGGCAGACGTTCCGGAAAAAATCTTCCAATGTTACGGCGTATATCCACGAGGACTTCTCCGGTATCCGCATCATCAAGAGCTTTACCGCAGAGCAGGAATCGCAGGGCGAGTTTGACCGGCTTCTTCTTGAGCATCAGAACTCCTTTATCCATGCGGTCCGCCTGGCGGATGGTTTTTCCGCTGTGATCGAGGTGACCTGGGGCATCGGAACGTTTCTTCTGTATTTTATCGGTATTTCCGTGCTCGGCGTGGATGCCGTTCCGATCGGTACGTTCACGGCGTTTGCGATGTATCTGACGATGTTCTGGGATCCGATCCAGAACCTGGCCGGTTTTTACAACAAGCTGATCACGAACCTTTCCGCTGCGGAGCGAATCTTTGAGATCCTCGACACACCGGCGGAGGTTGCCGACAAGCCTGGCGTCACAGAACTGCCGCCGATCAAAGGAGAAGTAACGTTCGACCACGTCAGCTTTGCCTACTCCGATGATCCGGACACGCTGGTTTTAAAAGATGTCAGCTTTACAGCGGCTCCCGGTGAGACGATCGCACTCGTCGGCCCGACTGGCGCTGGAAAGACGACCATTGTCAATCTGATCAGCCGTTTCTACAACATTACCTCGGGAACGGTCCGCGTCGACGGCCACAGCCTGACAGATGTCTCCATCAACAGTCTGCGTGCGCAGATGGGCGTTATGACCCAGGACAACTTTCTCTTCTCCGGCACGATTCGCGACAACATTGCGTATGGAAAGCTCGATGCCACGGAGGAAGAAATCATTGCCGCCGCAAAGGCCGTGCATGCCCATGACTTTATCATAGAACTGCCGGACGGCTACGACACCGAGATCAGCGAGCGCGGTGCCCGTCTTTCCAACGGCCAGCGCCAGCTTCTCGCCTTTGCCAGAACGATGGTGTCCGATCCGCGGATTCTGATTCTCGACGAGGCGACGTCCAGCATCGACACACAGACAGAAATTCAGGTGCAGCAGGGAATCGAAAGCCTGTTGAAGGGCCGTACCTCGTTCATCATTGCGCACCGTCTTTCTACTATTAAAAATGCCGACCGGATTTTCGTGATTGACCACGGAAAGATTTTCGAGCAGGGAACCCACGACGAACTGATGGCAAAGCAGGGCGCGTACTACCAGCTCTACCAGGCACAGTTCCGCCGGGTATCCTAAAATCAAGAAATTTTCTCAAAACTGCCTTTCTTTTTTACAGGGAAAGGCAGTTTTTTTCCCTCTTTTCTATAACTAGTTTTCCTTTCCTTGACAAATGAATCCTCCCTGCTATATGATGATAACTGATCTTTTTTCGGGGACATTTGTTCCCGTCTGCCGCTTCCCACTCCTGCGGCATTTGTCACGAAACAGTCTGATACGGAGCTTTTTCGAATGCCTCCGTGTTTTCTTTCAGAAAGGAGTATCATGACATTTTTTTCCAAAAAAACGTTACGCCTTCTCCTCCTTCCTGCCCTCCTTCTTCTGACGGGCTGTGCGGGATCCTCAAAAGAGACGGCGGATTTCCAGGAGAACACGAAACTCTCCGCCGTGGCTACGATTTTTCCGCAGTATGATTTTCTGCGCGCCATCGGCGGCGATCATCTCGATCTCCACATGCTGCTTTCCCCGGGTGCGGAAAGTCACTCGTTTGAACCGACACCGGGCGATATGATTACGGTTTCCGAATGTGATCTCTTCGTCTACGTCGGCGGCGATTCCGATGCCTGGGTCGAGACAATCCTTGATTCTGTCGATACCTCGAACAAAGAGGTAGTGACGCTGATGGACTGCGTTGACACCGTTGCCGAGGAAACCGTCGAGGGAATGGAGACCCACGGCCACGCACACGATCATGAGGACGAGGATGCGCACGACCATGAGGACGAAGATGCAGATCACGAGGATGTACACGACCATGAGGACGAGGATACACACGACGAATCTTCCCATGATCATGCGCACGAATCCCACGGCGAACAGGACGAGCACGTCTGGACCTCGCCGAAAAATGCAATGCGGATTGTCCAGAAGCTCTGTGATTCCCTCTGCCGCCTCGACCCGGAGCATGCGGATGAATACCAGGCAAACACCGCCTCGTATCTTGCTTCGCTTGCCTCCCTCGATGAGGAATTTTCCGATGTCACCGCAATTGCAAGCCGCCATACCATTGTTTTCGGCGACCGTTTCCCGTTCCGCTACTTTGCGGACACCTACGGCCTCGACTACTACGCGGCGTTTCCCGGCTGCTCCTCGGAATCCGAGGCAAGTGCCAAAACCCTTTCTTTTTTAATTGATAAAATCAAGGAAGAACAGATTCCCGTCGTTTTCCACACCGAGCTGTCCAATGAACAAATGACGGACTCCATCTGTGAGGCGACCGGCGCGAAAAAGCTGCTGCTTCATTCCTGTCACAATGTATCCAAAGATGATTTCGAAAGCGGCGCTACGTATCTCTCCCTCATGGAACAGAACGTTTCCGCATTAAAGGAGGCTTTAAACTAAATGGCTCTACTTACCTGCAGTGATGTCACCTTCTCCTACGAGGGCATCCCGGTCCTGACCGATGTCAACTTTGCCCTGGAAGCCGGCTCCTACCTCTGTATTGTGGGCGAGAACGGTTCCGGAAAAAGTACTCTGATCAAGGGACTGCTTCACTTAAAAAATCCGTCCACCGGCTCGATCACAACCGGCGACGGGCTTCATCCAAGCGAGATCGGCTATCTGCCGCAGCAGACCGCCGCACAAAAGGATTTCCCGGCGAGCGTCTGGGAAGTCGTGCTGTCCGGCCGGCAGAACCACCCGCATTTCCCGCCGTTTTACACAAAGGCAGACAAAGAGGACGCGCTCCGCAATATGGAGCTTCTCGACCTCCTTTCATTAAAGAAACGGTGCTACCGTGATCTCTCCGGCGGCCAGCAGCAGCGTGTGCTTCTCGCTCGTGCGCTTTGCGCCACAAAGAAACTGCTGCTCCTCGACGAGCCGGTCACTGGCCTTGACCCGGTCATGACAAACGAAATGTACCAGCTCATCCGCCGCATCAACCGCGAGCAGAACGTTACGATCATCATGGTTTCCCACGATATCCGCAATATTCTGCCGGACGCAACGCACATTCTCCAGCTCGACCAGAAGCAGGTCTTCTTCGGTCCGACGGACGAGTATCTGAAAACCGAGGCTGGAAAACAGTTTTTAGGAGGTGCCGACTTATGATTTCGAATCTGCTGAAAATGCTTTCTTATCCGTTTATGCAGCGTGCCCTTGTGGTCGGCATTCTCGTCTCTTTGTGTGCCGCACTGCTTGGCGTCAGCCTCGTGTTAAAGCGCTACTCCATGATCGGCGACGGCCTCTCCCATGTCGGATTCGGCTCTCTTGCAATTGCAACGGCACTCGGTTTTGCTCCGCTTGCCTTCACAATCCCTGTCGTCGTGCTTGCCGCCTTTCTGCTGCTCCGCATGAACGAATCCAGCAAGATCAAAGGCGACGCCGCCATCGGTCTGATTTCAAGCTCTGCGCTTGCGATCGGTGTCATCACGGTTTCGTGGTCGAGCGGCATGAACACCGATGTCAACAACTACATGTTCGGAAGCATCCTTGCGATGAGTGATGAGGACGTCGTTCTCTCCGTGGTGCTCTCCATCGTCGTGCTGCTCCTGTTCGTCCTGTATTACAACCGTATTTTTGCCGTCACTTTCGACGAGACATTTGCCAAAGCAACCGGTGTCCGCGCAGAGGTTTACAACATGCTGCTTGCGTTCTTAACCGCTATCACAACCGTGCTCGGCATGCGCATGATGGGCGCACTTCTGATCTCCAGCCTGCTGATTTTCCCGGCACTGACCTCGATGCGTCTCTGCCATACCTTCCAGAGCGTGGTAATCTGCTCCGCGGTTCTTTCCGTGGTATGCTTCCTTCTTGGCATGTCCCTCTCGTTTTTCCTGTCCTCCCCTGCCGGAGCGACGGTCGTAATCGTGAACCTGCTGGCATTCCTGATCTTTTCTGCGATTGCCAGAATCCGCGAGCATACCGCATAAAAAGTTTCCGATCTGACCTGCTTTGTTTTACTGGAGGTATTTTATGAATCGAATTGTAATTGCACTGTTAAAACCGTTTTCCTTCATCCCGGCGATTCTGATGATGTCGATGATTTTCTCCTTCTCTTCCCAGAACGGAACGGAATCCTCACAGTTCAGTGAAAAGGTGGCACGCGGCATTTTCATCACGATCGACCACGTCATGGACCGCGGATGGGATGATGAGAAGATCCAGGAACTGGCTGACGAGTATCAGTACCCGGTGCGGAAGCTGGCTCATATGACAGAGTACTGTCTGCTTGCAATCTGTGTTTCGCTTCCGCTCTACGTCTACGGCCTGCGCGGCTTCGCGCTCACATTTCTTGCCGGCATCCTCTGTGTCGCCTTTGCCGCGAGCGATGAGTTCCACCAGACGATGGTCGCCAACCGCGGCCCGTCGGTAAAGGACGTCGGCATCGACAGCATCGGCGTTCTCTTCGGCATCACGTTTGTACGGCTGTTCTGCTGGATTGCACTCGGCGGAAATACGAAAAAAAGAAAGCGGCGCAGACGGCGTTACTATTACTAAAAATATTGGATAACAGAAAAATCCCCGTTGGAAAAATCATTTCTCCTGAAACTGATTTTCCCAACGGGGATTTTTTCATTTTTCTTAAAAACAGCTCTTAGGAAAGTGAATCCGCATACGCCTGAATATCTGCCTTCATCTGAATCCAGGCATCCTCATGCTCCACGTAGTACAGAGGGCAGAGCTTTTCGGTTACATCATAGTGACGGATCACATCGTCCGAAGTCAGATTGAACCGCTTGCATAAGAAACCGGCGAGCTGGACCACAGAATTGTATGTCTCATCGGTAAATTCACCGCTGTCATCCGGGTGGCAGCATTCAATCGAGATCGTATCGAAATTACGCTGGTTCGATGCATACGACCATTCACTCGTCGGGATACACTGAACGACTTCTCCCTCGATGCCGACGACGAAATGGCTGCTGGCCTGCGCCTCCTGCGTCTCAGGCAGGTTTTCAAAGTAATCACGGTTCTGCATCGCCGTGCTTCCCGGGTTTGCGGTGTAGTGAATAACGATACCGTCCACCTTTTTCAGCCTCGTCTGCGGTCTGGACCAGCTGTTCGGCGTCAGAAGCTCCACATCAATCGGCGGAGCGCCGGTCCAGTCGGTGATATCGTTGTCCTCATAATCAGAACCGGAATAGTCAACGGCCGTGATATCACTTGCCGTTTTTGCCACACGGCGGATGCCGCTGTAAATGCCGACGCAGATCAGCACCACCAGAACTCCCGTCAGAAACATTCTGCGGTGAAGCTGGCGCTGCCTCTGTTTTCTTGTCGTTTTTCCCCGTCTCTTCTGTGCCATATGTTCTCTCCCCGCTGCAAATAAGCGCTCCCTCATTTGAAAAGGCAGAAGCTGAAAAGTTTCTGCCCTTTCCCCCTTCTGCCTTTTGCGACTTTTTATTCTTATTTATCGTCCACGCTGTAGTTCGGAGCCTCTTTGGTGATGTGGATATCATGCGGATGGGACTCTTTTAAGGATGCTGCGGAAATCTTCACAAATTTTCCGGTCTCCTTTAAGGTCTCAACATCTTTCGCTCCGCAGTAGCCCATACCGGAACGAAGTCCGCCGATCAGCTGGAATACAGTGTCCTCTACGAGGCCTTTGTATGCTACACGGCCTTCCACACCTTCCGGAACCAGTTTCTTGGCGCCGGTCTGGAAGTAACGGTCTTTGCTTCCGTTCTCCATGGCTGCGATGGATCCCATTCCACGGTATACTTTGTATTTTCTTCCCTGGAACAGTTCGAAATCTCCCGGGCTCTCATCGCATCCTGCGAAGATGCTTCCCATCATGCAGACATTGGCACCGGCTGCGATAGCCTTTGTCATGTCTCCGGAGTACTTGATACCGCCGTCGGCGATGATCGGAGTTCCGGTCTTCTTTGCTTCCTCATAGCAGTCCATAACGGCTGTGACCTGCGGTACACCGATACCTGCAACGACACGGGTCGTACAGATAGAACCAGGTCCGATACCGACTTTAACAGCGTCTGCTCCGGCTGCGATCAGGTCTCTTGTTGCCTCTGCGGTTGCCACGTTTCCGGCGATTACCTGCAGATCCGGATAATGCTCTTTGATGAGACGAAGTGTTTTGAAGATATTTGCGGAATGTCCGTGAGCGGAGTCGATGACGATCACGTCTACGTGTGCTTTTACCAGCGCATCGACACGATCGAGCACGTTTGCCGTGATGCCGACTGCGGCACCGCAGAGCAGACGTCCCTGCTCATCCTTGGCGGACAATGGGTACTTGATGGTTTTCTCGATATCTTTGATGGTGATCAGACCTTTGAGGTTGAAATCGTCATCGACAATCGGAAGTTTTTCTTTTCTGGATTTTGCAAGGATTGCTTTTGCCTCGTCCAGCGTAACGCCTACTTTTGCAGTGATCAGGTTTTCGCTGGTCATGGACTCTTTGATTTTCTTGGTGAAATCAGTTTCAAACTTCAGATCACGGTTTGTAATAATACCAACCAGTTTTCCGTTCTCGGTAATCGGGACACCGGAAATACGGAATTTTGCCATCAGATTATTGGCATCTTCCAGGGTGTGCTCCGGAGACAGATAGAACGGATCGGTGATAACACCGTTCTCAGAACGTTTTACTTTGTCTACTTCTTCTGCCTGCTGCTCAATCGACATATTCTTGTGAATAATACCGATTCCTCCCTGACGTGCCATGGCAATTGCCATACGGTGTTCTGTAACCGTATCCATGCCGGCGCTCATCATCGGGATGTTCAGCTTGATCTTCTTGGTCAGATGCGTAGTCAGATCTACCATGTTTGGGGTTACTTCAGAATACTGCGGAACCAGAAGCACATCATCGAAGGTAATACCATCACCAATAATTGTACCCATTTTCATTTCTTCCTTTCTTCTTAAGTCTTTTTGATTTATCACCTAATTTAACATAAAACAAAAAAGCTGTCAATCCATAAATACTTTTCTTGGTGCACGGTTGCGGATATCTTTTAACATCACTTCGTCCGGCTCGAAGATCACCATCTGCATGGCATTGTCCTTGGAGATGACGAATGCGTACGGTTTGTGGCCCTGTCCTTCGATGCCGGAGGAATAGTTGTAACGTTTGATACTCTGGTTGTTTTTGTAGGAATCAAGCTGATGGGACTGGTACGGAGCCAGGATTTCCATGTTGGAAAGCTCATAGCTTGCGGCTCTTTTTCTTCTTGACTGCGAATAGATACGGTCGATATCGAGCTCGCCGTTGACGTACAGATACTCAAACTCTACCGAAAGCTTCGGGATAAAAATATAGTCTACGATTCCAAGTACCAGCGCAAGAAGCAGAATCAGCGGATTCATCATAATTCCTGCGGCTGCAAAAAGAACGGTAAAGAAGATCAGAACTCCTTTGATCGCCTTGTCTTTTCCTGTCTGCTGTTTTTTCACCAGCACTTCTGTGTACAGATCACTCATTTACTCCATCCTCCTCAAGATATTCGATCAGTTTTGCTACATTGTCCGCGTTCTTTGTATTGACCAACACGGTCAGATAACACGGCTCATAGTACGTAAGGCCCATATCCTGGTACTTTTTCAATTTGGAAATGTCGAAGCAGGTATCTCCCGCCTTTATCCCGTACTTCTCACACGTCGCTTCGTCAAACAGTGTGGACAGATCCAGAAAATAATCGTCTTTGCTGTAGTTGTCGTACACGGCCTGTGAACAGATCAGAACATCCATGCTCTGTGCGGCAATCACGGCTGTGAATTTCATCAGCGTGTTGTAATCCGCGTTTTCCAGGTTTTCACCGAAGCTGTAGCTTGTATCGATGCTTACCTTTTCGTACTTATCTCCGGTTCCGAGCGCTTCTTTTAGGTCCTCCTCGATCGGACTTACATCCTGCAGTCCTGCGTAATCCACTACGGCAATGCTCACGAGGTCATAATACTTCGCATTTTCATGGATATTCACAATCGTGCCGATGATGAAGATAACAGCGATGATGCCAAAAATGACAGCCTTGTAGTATTCCCAGATATAGGCCAGTTTCTCTTTAAAATTCATTTTCGACAGCTTCTCTTTTTCGAGCTGCATCTTCTCCTTCCTTGTCATGTCGGATTCATAACGACTTGCCATGTGTGTTTCTTCTCCTTTGTTGTATTTCCCCCAACATCCTACAAATCAGTATAGCATAAAACGCCGGAAGCGTCCATATACGCCGCCCGGCGAAAGCATGAAAACTTTCTGAAATTTTTTGTAACGATTCAGGGCCATGCGAAATGGAAGAAAAACTTTCCACTAAAAAATCGGCCGGCAAAGACAGGACTTCGGAACCCATGTTCCGCTACGGTCTTTGCCAGCCGGTTTTCTTATTTTGTTTTACCAGACATTTTTATCCCGGAAATTACATCATTCCCATTCCGCCGTCTGCGCCTGCCGGCATAGCCGGAGCCGGCTCTTTGATGGTGGAAACTACGGACTCGGTGGTCAGCAGGGTTGCGGAAACGCTGGTAGCGTTCTGCAGTGCGCTTCTGGTAACCTTAACCGGATCAAGGATACCAGCCTGGATCATGTCTACATACTCTTCGTTGTATGCATCAAATCCAACACCTACTTTGGACTCTTTTACTTTGTTGATAACAACAGCGCCTTCCAGACCTGCGTTTGTTACGATGTGGAACAGAGGAGCCTCAAGTGCTTTCTGTACGATTCTTGCACCGATCTTCTCGTCGCCGTCCAGGCTGTCAATCAGCTCTGCAAGCTGTGTTGTTACATGGATGTATGCAGAACCGCCGCCTGCGATGATACCCTCTTCTACGGCTGCTCTCGTTGCATTTAAAGCATCCTCCATACGGAGTTTTTCTTCTTTCATCTCGGTCTCGGTTGCTGCACCTACACGGATCACAGCTACGCCGCCTGCCATTTTTGCCAGTCTCTCCTGCAGTTTCTCTTTATCGAACTCAGAAGTGGTCTCCTCGATCTGGGATCTGATCTGGCCGATTCTTGCTGCGATGGCATCTTTTGCGCCGGCGCCGTCAACGATAACGGTGTTCTCTTTCTGAACTTTAACAGATTTTGCACGTCCGAGCATTTCCAGAGTAGCGTCTTTTAATTCCAGACCAACTTCCTCGGAGATCACCTGGCCGCCGGTCAGGATTGCGATATCCTCGAGCATTGCTTTTCTTCTGTCGCCGTATCCCGGTGCTTTGACAGCTACTACGTTGAAGGTTCCGCGCAGTTTGTTGATCACGAGTGTCTGGAGAGCCTCGCCCTCTACGTCCTCAGCAATGATCAGCAGTCTTGCGCCGCTCTGTACGATCTGCTCCAGCAGCGGAAGAACTTCCTGAATGTTGGACAGTTTCTTATCGGTAATCAGAATATATGGATTGTCGAGAACGGCTTCCATTTTCTCCATATCGGTGCACATGTAAGCGGAGATATATCCACGGTCGAACTGCATACCTTCTACCAGCTCCAGCTCGTTCTGCATAGTCTTGGACTCCTCGATGGTGATAACGCCGTCTTTGGAAACTTTTTCCATGGCGTCAGCTACCATCTGGCCTACTTCTTCGCTTCCGGAAGAAACAGCTGCAACTTTTGCAATCTGCTCTTTGCCTGCTACCGGCTGGCTCATCTCTGCAAGGATCTGAACAGCTTTATCGGTTGCTTTCTTCATTCCCTTACGAAGAACGATCGGGTTCGCACCTGCCGCCAGGTTTTTCATTCCTTCGTTTACCATAGCCTGTGCCAGAACGGTTGCGGTTGTGGTACCATCACCTGCTACGTCGTTGGTCTTTGCAGCAACTTCTTTGATGAGCTGTGCGCCCATGTTTTCAAAGCCGTCTGCCAGCTCGATCTCTTTTGCAATCGTAACACCATCGTTTGTGATGAGCGGAGCGCCGTACTGTTTGTCCAGAACAACGTTTCTTCCTTTCGGTCCAAGGGTTACACGTACGGTATCTGCAAGCTGGTTTACACCATTCTGAAGAGCGTTTCTTGCCTCTGCTCCATATTTAATCTCTTTTGCCATGATTGTCATGCCTCCTGATTTTTACTTGATTATTCTTTATTTTACAACTGCCAGAATGTCATCCTGTTTTACGATGATGTACTCTTCGTCTTCCAGTTTGACGTTGGTTCCTGCATATTTGGAATAGATTACCTGATCTCCGACTGCAACTTCCATTTTTACTTCTTTGCCGTCTTCTACTTTTCCAGGTCCTACTGCGATAACCTCAGCCTGCTGCGGTTTCTCCTGTGCCTGTCCCGGAAGTACGATACCGGATTTTGTGGTTTCCTCTGCTTTTAACTCTTTTAATACAACTCTGTCACCTAAAGGTACTAACTTCATTTATGTTTCCTCCTTCAAGATTTCATTCAGTTTTATTTATTAGCACTCAGTTCATTCGAGTGCTACTTGATGGTTCTTACTATAGTGTTTTCCACCTCATTTCGCAAATGTATGAATTTTGTAATTCTCTTTTTTTTTCTCATGATAGCTCTTAATTTCTCTTATTTTCTCGTTTTTTCTTATTTTGGCAACTTTTTCATATTTTATACTCTCTTTAGAATCTAATTATAGTTTATTCCTAAAAACGGGAATGATACCATTTTTTTCCGCTCCACGAATGCTTTTTTGCACAAAAAGAAACGGCGCCATTCTTAAACGGCTCCGATTCTTTTCTACATTCCACTTTTTTATTTTTTCGCCTCGTCCGGATGGGCATCGCCCTTTCCTTTCAGGTTCTTTCTTGCTTTGATCTCGTCGAGTTCATCAAAGATATAATCATTTAATACCTTGATATACGTTCCCTTCATACCGCTGGAACGGGACTCGATGACGCCTGCGCTCTCGAATTTGCGGAGGGCATTTACAATGACGGATCTTGTGATGCCGACGCGGTCTGCAATTTTGCTTGCAACCAGAATGCCCTCATCCCCGTTCAGTTCATCAAAGATATGGATGATGGCTTCCAGTTCGGAGAAGGACAACGTGTTGAATGCGGATTTAACCACCTGAACCTTGCGGTTTTCCTCCACATTTTCCTCGTTGACGGAACGCATCATTTCCAGTCCGACAACGGTTGTGCCGTACTCACTGACGATGATATCGTCGATATCGTACTGCGGGGTGCAGCGGTACATAAATACGGTACCAAGGCGTTCTCCGGCGATCTCGATCGGGCAGATAATTGCGGTGTAGCGCTCTACACCAGGCCGCTCAAAGCCGAGGGTCTGTAAATTGACGTTCTCTTTTGTGGAGAGTACGCCGAGGAGACGCTCGTTTAATGCGGCATCGACATAACCGCCCACCTTATCCTCGATCAGCTCCGTAATTTCTTCCACGCCCGGGCAAAGGCTGATGCCCAGCACTTTTCCTTTTTTACTGATCACCAGGATATTGGAACTTAACGTTTCCATCAGGACTTCACAGATATCGTTGAACACGACCTTCGTGGAGTGATTGTTATGAAGCAGTTTGTTGATTTTTCTGGTTTTATCCAGCAGTTGTACGCTCATGTTCTTCTCCTTTCTTTATTTTCTGCATTTTTTTTGCGTATCCGCCGAAAAAAATGCACACTGATGCCTTTTTCAGACAACCCTTAAAACTAAGCTCATTCTATCATGTAGTTTTCCGGAAATCAATATATTTTTCAGAAAACTATAAATTTTATAAAAATTCATGCTAAATTTTTTCGGATCTTCCTGTTTTTCCGCCTCGATAAGCAAAAAAAACGGCCTGCACCAGTTTTTCACCAGTACAGACCGCTTTGTCATTCTCAGTCTTCGTCTTTCTTTTCGCGTGCTTCTACATAGCCGCACTGCTCGTCCGCGCAGACCAGCTTATTGCCTTTTTCCAGCATATAGCCGCCGCACTGCGGGCATTTCTTGGCAGACGGTTTCTGCCAGGACATGAAATCGCATTCCGGATTGTTTTCGCATCCATAATATTTCCGTCCTTTTTTCGTCTTGCGCAGGATCACTTCTTTTCCGCACTTCGGACACGGAACACCGATCTTTTCCAGATACGGCTTCGTGTTCTTGCAGTCCGGGAATCCCGGGCAGGCGAGGAATTTTCCGTGCGGGCCGTATTTGACCACCATGTTGCGGCCGCAGTTCTCGCAGATGACATCTGTCACCTCATCCTCTACCTTAACTTCTTCGAGGTTCTTTTCTGCCTCTGTGACCGCCTCATAGAGATCCGGCCAGAAGTTCTCGACTACTGTCTTCCACGGAACACTGCCATCTCCAACCCTGTCGAGCAGAGCTTCCATCGTTGCCGTAAAGTTGACATCCACGATGCTCGGGAATGCCTCTTTCATCATGTTGTTGACCACCTCGCCGAGCTCTGTCATGTAAAGGTTCTTGTTCTCCTTTGCCACGTAACGGCGGTTGATGATCGTTGTGATGGTCGGCGCATACGTACTTGGACGGCCGATGCCGAGTTCCTCAAGCATTTTGACAAGGGATGCCTCGGTGTAGTGTGCCGGCGGCTGTGTGAAGTGCTGCTGCGGATCCATCTTTTCCAGTGCCAGCTCCGTTCCTGCCTCCAGGCTCCGGACAGCGGCGTTTTTCTCTTTCTTTTCCTCATCCGGATCGGTGTAAACGGACATGAAACCATCAAATGCCAGACGGGAGGAAGCTGCTGTAAAGAGATACTCTCCTGCATTGATCCGTGCGGAAATTGTCTCATAGACGGCCGGCTGCATGCGGCTTGCCACAAAGCGTTTCCAGATCAGCTGATACAGGCGGAACAGATCTCTTGGCAGGGATTCTTTTACCATTACCGGTGTATTCGTCACATCGGTCGGACGGATGGCCTCGTGCGCATCCTGTGCCTTGCTGTTTTTATTCTCCGTCGTGTCCCCGCTTGCGGTATATTTTGTGCCGTACTGCTCCTGGATAAAGGAACGTGCTGCCGCATCGGCCTCCTCGCTGATTCGTGTAGAATCGGTACGCAGATAGGAAATCAGAGCGATCGTTCCCTTTCCTTTTACTTCCACGCCCTCGTAGAGCTGCTGCGCCAGACGCATCGTCTTCTGCGTGGAGAAGTTCAGCACCTTCGATGCTTCCTGCTGCAGGGTACTCGTGGTGAACGGAAGCGGCGCTTTCTTGGAACGCTCTCCTTTTTTCACTTCGGATACGGTAAAGGTCTCATTTTCCAGTCCCTTTAAGATTTCATCGAGCTGCTCTTTCGTCTCGATCGCCATCTTTTCACTGCCTTTTCCGTGGAATTTTGCGACGAGCGGTTTCTTCTCGCCTGGAATTTTCAGATCTGCTTCCAGTGTCCAGTATTCTTTCGGAATGAACGCATTGATCTCATCCTCGCGGTCGCCGATGATGCGCAGTGCAACGGACTGCACACGGCCGGCGGAAAGTCCGCGTTTGATTTTCTTCCATAACAATGGGCTGATTTCATAACCTACCATACGGTCGAGGCAGCGGCGCGCCTGCTGCTCGTCCACCAGGTTCATATCGATGTCGCGTGCCTGTTTGATCGACGCTTTGACTGCTGATTTTGTGATCTCGTTGAAGGTGATGCGGCGCATCTTGTTCTCATCGAGATTCAGCGCAATCGACAGATGCCAGGAAATTGCCTCTCCCTCGCGGTCAGGGTCAGTTGCGAGATAAACTTTATCTGCTTTTTTTGCGGCTTTTCGAAGAGATGCCAGAAGCTCTCCTTTTCCGCGGATGGTGATATATTTTGGTTCAAAGTCATGTTCTACATCAATTCCAAGCCGGCTTTTCGGCAGATCGCGCACATGGCCCATAGATGCTGCAACTTCGTAATTTGCCCCGAGATACTTTTTCACCGTCTTGACTTTTGCCGGTGATTCCACTATTACAAGATATTTTGCCACCTCTGATGCCTCCTGAATACATATTTTTATAACTGTCCAGATCTATATTGCGTTTTTCATATCGCATAGTTCTGCATCATTACAAATTCCAGAATAATTCCTAAATTAGTCGTAACTTCCACTGACTATACACCAAAAAGTTTTTTCTTGCAAGTGTTTTCCATTTTTAAAATGTACCATTTTTCGATGTTTCCCGACAAAATAACAGGATTTTTTCTATTTTTTAACGATTTTTCCTGATTTTTTTCTTTTCTTTTTCCTTTTTCAGACATGCACGCGGCGCAGAAGAGCCCCCTTTTTTCTTTTTCTTCTATTATAATTGTGCACCGGGCGGAATATCACAAAACCTTTCTTTTCCTCGTCCCTTTTACGATAACGCCATGTACACGCCCGGCGGATTTTCCGCAATAACACCGTCAATTTCGAGTGCCAGCAGAATGCCGGTCAGCTCCTGCAGCGGGATTCCGGTGCTGCCGGCAAGCTGTGCAAGATTCTGCGGTTCTGCCGCGAGTGTTTTCAGAACCATTTCCGCCTCTTTTCCATAGCGCGGACGCGGTGCGGCTCTTTTTGTCCCAGCCTTTTTCACGCCCAGCTCCTCGAGAATCGTTTCGGGTGAAATCGCAATTTCCGCTCCCTGCGCGATCAGGCGGTTGCAGCCGCGGCTTGTCGCATCCGTTGTCCGTCCGGGCAGGGCAAATACCGTTTTTCCCTGCTCCAGCGCATAGTCCGCCGTAATGAGCGAGCCGCTCTTCTCTTTTGCCTCAATTACCAGAACGACATCTGCCAGCGCACTGATCACGCGGTTGCGGATCGGGAAATGCCACGGAAGCGGCTCTGCGCCCGGCGGAAATTCGCTTAAGACACCGCCTCCGTTTTCCAGCATCCGCCGCATCAGTGGGTAATTCTGTTTCGGATAGCAGATATCCACGCCGCAGCCAAGCACGGCAAACGTCTTTCCCTTTCCGCGCAGTGCCCCCTCGTGCGCCGCCGCGTCGATTCCGCACGCCAGTCCGCTGATCACCGCCACGCCGTTTGCCGCCAGCACCTGCGCGAAAAAGGCCGCCTGGCTCTTTCCGTACGCCGTACATATCCGCGCGCCCACAATCGCCGCTGTTTTCTGCTCATCCGCCGGCAGCGCGCCCCGCACAAAAAGGCGGGACGGCATGTCCGCGAACGGCATAAGCCGCTCCGGATAGCCCTCCTGCCCGCGGCCGACTGTAAAGATTTCCATCGCCATATGTCAGATCCTCCATATACTTTTGTCGGCGCTCCGAAAGCAGATCGCCTCGCTGATATGCGGCACGCCGATTTTGACCGCCCCGTCCAGATCCGCGATTGTCCGCGCGGTGCGGATAATCCCGTGGTAGGAACGCGCGCTGAGGCGCAGGCGGCGGAAGGCATCCTCTAAAAGCTCTTCCGCTGCTTTTTCCAGGATACAGTATTTCTCGATCTGGCCTGCTTTCAGTTCGCTATTGAAATGAATCGACTCCTGCCGGTAGCGCGCCGCCTGAATTTCCGCCGCTGCCGTCGCTTTTTCCCGCATCTTGGCCGAGGATTCGCACCGCTCCTCGCCGTGCAGATCCTCGTAGGAAAGTGCTTCCACCTGCACGCAGAGATCCATGCGGTCGAGGAACGGCTGGCTGACTCTCGAGAGATACCGGCTGATGTCGCCGGGTGCGCAGGTACAGCGCGATAAGTCGGGGTAAAAGCCGCAGGGGCAGGGGTTCATTGCCGCCACCATCAGAAATGACGCCGGGAACACATAGTTTCCGCTGACACGGGAAATCACAATCCGGTGCTCCTCGAGCGGCTGGCGCAGGATCTCAATGGTTGTGCGCGTCATCTCCGGGAGTTCATCAAGGAAGAGAACACCGCGGTGTGCCAGCGTAATTTCGCCCGGGGACGGCTGTTTTCCGCCGCCTGCAAGAGCCTGCGGCGACATCGTGTGATGCGGAGCACGGAAGGGCCGCTCCCGGCGGACACCCTCTCCTTTGGCAAGCATTCCGGCGATGCTGTAGATCCGCGTTACTTCCATCTGCTCCTCCTCAGACATCGGAGGCATGATCGTCGGAATCCGCCTTGCAATCATGGATTTTCCGCTGCCCGGCGGCCCCAGCATCAGCAGATTGTGAAATCCGGCCGCAGCGATGAGCGCCGCCCGCCGCGCCGCCGTCTGGCCCTGCACTTCGGAAAAGTCCGGCTCTTTTCCGTCCTCCTTCTTTTGATTTTCTATAGACGGAAGCGACGGCATTTTCCCTTCACAGCAGTAGTTCAAAAGCTCCTGTAAATTCTGGATTCCAACGACGTGAAGCCCGCCGACCAGACCCCCTTCCGCGGCATTTCCGGCCGGAACAAGAAGCGTTGTGCATCCAAGCTCCCGCGCCTTCGCCGCTGCCGGAAATACACCGCTGATCTCCTGCACATGGCCGTCAAGGCCGAGTTCGCCGAGCACCATCGTTTTCCGGAGTGACCCGGGCGGAATCCGGCCGAGCGTCATCAGAACGCCCGCTGCAATCGGAAGATCGAAACGCGATCCTTCTTTTCGGACGTCCGCCGGGGATAAATTAATCGTAATTCGTTTCGGCGGCAGGGAAATTCCCATGTTTTTGAGGGCTGTCCGCACGCGGTCCTGCGCCTCCTTTACCTGGGCACTCACGTAGCCGACCATCGTAAACTGCGGCATGCCGTCACTGACATCCGCCTCCACCTGCACCGGAATCATCTCCATGCCCGAGACGGTGGCTGATAATACACTGCAATACAAAGAAAACCTCCTTTTCTTTCAGTAGCAGGTCGTATAGTTCCTATTTATTTTTCATTTTGGGAAAATGTCCGGCAAGAACACCGGGAAGATATTATCTTTGATTTTTGTTCGAAAAAGTAAGGATAAGGAAACCTTTTCTGCACCTGATTTCCTTACCCTTTATTATAGAAGCAGTCCGTTTGAAATGTCAAGCATTTACGAAGCGGCAAACCGTAACCGCAACTTTTCAATTGCATTCTTCTCGATCCGCGACACGTACGAACGGCTGATGCCGAGCCGGGCAGCGACCTGTTTCTGTGTGTATTCTGCTTTTCCGCCAAGGCCGTACCGGAGAAGAAGCACCTGTTTTTCCTGCTCTTTTAATTCCGAATCCAGATAACAGTACAGCCGCACCGCGTCCTCTTTCCGGTTGTACTGTTCCGCGATATCCTCCCCGCCGCCCTCCACGATGTCGAGCAGATGGATCTCATTTCCCTCCTTGTCGGTTCCGATCGGCTCGTAGAGGGAAATCTCCCGTGCCGTTTTCTTTTTGCTCCGAAGATACATCAGCAGCTCATTATCAATACAGCGGGCGGCGTATGCGGCCAGCCGGTTTCCTTTTTTCGAATCATATGTCATCACCGCCTTGATGAGGCCGATCGTTCCAATGGAAATCAGATCGTCGAGATCATCGGGCAGGCCCTGATACTTTTTCACAACGTGCGCGACCAGGCGCAGATTCCGCTCGACCAGAATGTCTCTGGCTTTTGTATCGCCCCTCTGATACGCATCCAGACAGCTTTTTTCTTCCTGTGCAGACAGTGGTTTTAAAAAGGGTTCCAAGAAAAGCGGCACCTCAAAGGGGATTTTTCTTTATTTTATGTTTGAATTGCAGGAAACGTGCCTGTCTGCTATACTGATAAGATCAGCCGGGTTTTCCGGCACTCGACATTATATTTTTAAGAGGAGGTTTCCTTTTATGACAGACCAGAAAAACGGACAGGAATATCTTTCTTTTGTGCTGGAAAAGCTGCAGGCGCGTCTTGCCGAGATCAGCCAGTCTCTGCTGGACGGACAGAAAGAGATTGAAAATATGCACGATTATTACTGGCAGAACTATACCGAGATGGACCAGTACGGATATGAGGATTACGACAATCAGCAGGCGCTGCTGCATCAGGTGAATGCGAATCAGGAGCAGCTTCTTCTGCGGAGCCGCTTCCGGAAAATGCTGGATTCTCCGTTCTTCGGGCGTGTGGATTTCTGCTATGACGGGGATGATGAGCCGGAAATTTTCTATATCGGCATCGGCAATTTTGCGGAGCGGCCGGGCGAGCTGCCGCTGATTTACGACTGGAGAAGCCCGGTCAGCGGTCTTTTCTACGATTTTGACCGCGGGCCGGCTTCCTATCTGGCGCCGGGCGGCGAGATGACAGGGGAAATCTGTTCCAAGTGGCAGTATAAGATCCGGGATGGAAAGATGATTTACGGATTTGAGAGTGATGTGAAAATTGATGATGATATTTTAAAGGCGGAGCTTGGTAGCAACGGCGAGGTACAGCTGAAGAATATTATCCGCACAATTCAGAAGGAACAGAATGCGATCATCCGCAATACGAAGGACCGGATTCTGGTAATTCAGGGAGCGGCGGGAAGCGGCAAAACATCGGTGGCGCTGCATCGGATTGCCTACCTTTTGTATCATGACAGACAGAATCTGAAGTCTTCGAATATTCTGATTTTATCGCCGAACGGGGTATTTTCGGATTATATTTCACATATTCTGCCGGAGCTCGGTGAGGAGAATATTCAGGAGATGAGTTTTGATCTCTTTGCTTACCGCAAATTACAGGACACGGCGGCGGACTGTGAGGATCGCTGTGATCAGATTGAGCGGGAGATGCGGGATCCAAAAGCCGCAGAACGGTTTGCTTTAAAACAGTCGCAGGCGTTTGTGGACCAGATGGAGGGATTTGCGCTGGAGCTTGAGGACGAGCTGATGAATTTCTCAGACGTTTCGTATAAGTCGTTTGTGAAGTCAGAATCGGAGATTATTACGCTGTTTTATGACAAGTTTGCGGATATTCCGCTGCTCTCGCGGATGGATGCGGTGGCGGAGACGTTTATTGACGAGATCGAGACGCTGCTGAACCGGGATCTGCCGGAGGAGGAGCGGATTCCGCTCCTCGAAAAATTCCGGAAGATGTATGAGACGATGGATTTTTATGTTCTCTACAATCGTTTTCTGAAGAAAGAGGGATATCAGACGCTGCCGCGGCGGCCGTTGGAGAAGCGGAAACTGCGGTATGAGGATGTGTATCCGGTTCTGTATCTGAAGTACCGCCTGTCGCGGCAGGCGGAGCGGTCGAATATTAAGCATCTGGTGATTGATGAAATGCAGGATTATTCGCGGCTCCAGTATCTGATGATCCGGCGGATGTTTTCCTGTAAGATGACGATTCTCGGCGACCGGGCGCAGACGATGGCGGATCAGCAGCAGGATGTACTGCAGTTTTTACCGGGGATTTTCGGGAAGGATCTGCGGCGGATTGAGATGCGGAAGAGTTACCGGAATACGGTGGAAATTGCGTCGTATGCGGCAAATCTCATTGGCGTGACGGATCTGGAGCTGTTTGAACGGCACGGAATGCCGGTGTTGGAACGGGATGTCACGGATCTTGAGGCGGCTCTGCGGGAGGCAGTGGATACGCTGTTTCCAGATGAGAAAACGTATGAGACGGCGGCGGTGATTGTACCGGATGAGAAGACGACGGAACGGGCTTATTTGATTTTGCGGGAGATTCTGGCAGAAAAAGATTTTGACTGTGAAAAGCGGCTTTCTTGGCTGAACCGTGACAGCTCCAGTTTTAAGAAAGGACTGACGGTTACCACATTTTATCTGGCGAAAGGGCTGGAGTTTGATCAGGTGTTCTCTATTTTCCCGAAGGACGAGAAACGGGAGATAATGATGCAGGCGCAGTATATTGCAGCGACCAGGGCATTGCATGAGCTGAGAGTGTATCATATTTAAAAACAGGGAGATCCTCCGAAAAAATTCGATTGGATCTCCCTGTCATTTTTATTTTCGATCAGATATGATAGAATCCTGCGGACTGTGCCGGGATGGTGATGGTTCCGTCTTTGGATTCTGCTTTTCCTCCGATCGTGTAGAGGGCATCCTTCAGCTCTGCACTGTATGGGAAGGACTGCTCTTTGTCGGATGGGTTGATGATAACGAGGACTTTTTCACCCTCAGCCTCACGGACGTATGCCAGCGGATACTGGTTTTTCTCTGCATAAACGAACTCGATGGTTCCGCGGCTTAAGAGTGCTTTGCTGCTCTGGCGGATCTGGATGAGTTTTTTAACTTCGTGGTACAGGGAATCCGGATCGGCCATCTGTGCTTTGGCGGTCGGACGGTCTTTGCCCGGGTCCATGGTGATGTAGAGGTCACTGGCCGGTGCGCTGGAGAATCCTGCGTTGGTGCTGTCATCCCACTGCATCGGAGAACGGGAACCGGTGCGGTTGTATCCGCCCTCAACGGATTTCAGGCCTTCGACGTAGCGCATACCGATTTCATCACCGTAGTAGATGAACGGCGCACCTGGCATGGAAAGAAGGAAAGCGAAAGCAATTTTCAGCTCATCCCCCTGCAGACGGCGTGCCAGACGGTCCATATCATGGTTTCCGGACGGGATGCAGATCAGGCCTTTCTGTGCGGTCTTATTGTAGTTGGTTTTGTAGGTCTCTACAAACTCAGAGATATCTCCTTTTCCGCGTTTGGAGAAGAATGGCTCATCGCAGCGGAACAGATCGTTGTAATGGGACGGTCCAAAGTGAAGCAGGAAGTCCATGTGGAAGCCGCCCTGTAAGGATTTGTCCGGCTCGCCCCACTCGGATACCATGGCTGCATCCGGGAACTCGGCGTCGAGGAATTTCCGTACCTGCTGCCACAGGCGGATGGTTCCTTTGCCTTCCTGATCGTTCTTTACCAGGGAGCCCGCCATATCGACACGGAAGCCGTCGCAGCCCATGTTCAGCCAGAATCTCATGACATCTTCCATCGCTGCCAGCGTTGCCTGCGGTCCCTCATCATCAAAGGACTGCTGCCACGGTTTTTCCGGATCCGGCTGATAAAAGCCGTAGTTCAGGGCCGGCTGGTTGGAGAAGAAGTTGATGGCGCAGGCGCCGTCACGCTCGGAAATGCCGCGCAGGCTTCCCATTCCTTCCGGTGCTTCCCATACGTTATTGGTCCATACGTAGCGGTCTGTAAATTCATTGCGGTCTGCTTTCATGGATTCTTTGAACCATGGATGCTCAACAGATGTATGGCCCGGAACCAGGTCGAGCAGAACGTGCATGTCACGTTTGTGTGCTTCTTCGAAAACTCTCTTCAGATCCTCATTCGTTCCGTAGCGCGGTGCAACGCGGCAGTAATCTGCGACATCGTATCCTGCATCACCGAATGGGGACAGGAAGCACGGGTTGATCCAGATGGCGTTGCAGCCCAGCTCCTTGATGTAGTCTAATTTTTCAATGATACCCTGGAAATCTCCGATTCCGTCGGCGTTGGTGTCGTTGAAGGACTGCGGGTAAATCTCATAAAATACTGCGTTATCTAACCATTTTGACATTTTTTCTTTTCCTCTTTCGCTCTTATTTCTACTGTATTTTCGTCGTTGCAGCAAGTGTTTCTATATGATATATTACTACTGTATCCGCTGAAATACCAGTAATTTCCTATTTCATTCTAATACTATTCTATGATTTTATGCATGCCGCGCTCTGCCATTTCCGGCATTTTACAGACATGCTTTTTGGAGGAGGATTTTATGATGCTTTCTGCTGCGAAAGAAAAACGCCAGCACGGCTCCATGCAGGTTCCCTACAGTTATTATGACTGCCGGATGCCCGACTATTTTCCCGGCGTACCGCTGCACTGGCACGGGGAGATGGAGCTGAATTATATCAAACGCGGAACGGGGTATTTTCAGTATGAGGACCGTCTGCTTACGGCGCATGCCGGTGATATTTTTCTGATTCAGCCGAACCTCGTACATGCCATTCTGCCCGCCGAGCAGGAGTCGATGTTTTATGATACGATTGTTTTCCACCAGAATATGCTGATCGGCGGGTATGACGACCGCAGCTACACGGAAATTCTGCAGCCGTTTTTCTCCGCCCGGCGCCGCATCCAGGCACCGATTTCACCCGAACATTCCGGTTATGCTGCACTTTCTGCATCCGTCCATCAGATTTTCCGCTGCATCCGTGAAAACTCTGCTGTCTCCGATCTTCTGCTGAAAAGTGAGCTGCTCCGCTTCTTCTATCTGCTCGCCGCATCGCCGGAACTCTGCACCGATCGTCCCGCCATGCCTGCGGCTGCTGAAAACCTGCGGCCTGTGCTCGCCTATATCCAGGAGCACTTCGCCGACCCGATTACCATAGAGGAACTTGCCAGGCTGTCGCATTTGAGCAAAAGCTATTTTATGAGCTGTTTTAAGCAGACCTTCGGACTCGGGGCCGTTGAATATCTGACACAGCTTCGGATCAAAGCCGCCTGCGAGGCGCTGCGCAGTACGACGCGGAGTGTGTCCGAAATCGCGTACGACAATGGTTTCCGCAACCTTTCCAACTTCAACCGGCAGTTCCGAAGCAAAGTGGGATGTACGCCGCAGATGTATCGGAAGGAATTTCAAAATCCGTAAATTCAAAAAGGGATGCATCAAAATATGCATCCCGAAAATCTATCTCTGATCCTATTTTTATTCCGTAATCTCCGGTACCGACGGAACATCTTTATCTTCTTCCCGCCAGCTCCCAGAATGCGACAGCGCTCGCCGCAGCGACGTTCAGTGAATCCACACCGTGTGTCATCGGAATCAGCACGGTTGCATCTGTTTCAGCGATCGTATCACTTGCCAGTCCGTCACCCTCGGTTCCGAGCAGAATGGCGAGCTTTTCATGCGTTTTTAACGACGGATCATCCATCGGAACGGAGTCTTCTTTTAATGCCATCGCAACGGTATAAAATCCAAGTTCCTGCAGTGCAGCAATTCCCTGCTCCGGCCAGTAACTGCCGCCTGGCAGCACGGTCCACGGGACCTGGAAGACATTTCCCATGCTCACGCGGATGGCACGGCGGTACAGCGGGTTGCTGCAGCCTGATGTGAGGAGCACGGCATCGATGCCAAGTGCGGCGGCAGAACGGAAAATCGCACCGACATTCGTCGGGTTCACGACATTTTCCAGGATCGCCACGCGGCGGGCATTCCGGCAGATTTCCTCCATAGCCGGAAGCGTGCGGCGGTGCATCGCGCAGAGCATGCCGCGCGTGAGGGCAAAGCCTGTGAGCTGTTCCAGCACCTTCGTCTCTGCTGTATAGACCGGCGCGTCCGGGCAGTGCGCAAAGAGTGCTTCGTTTGCGGCAAGCTCTGCGCTTCCGGCAAGGAATGAAACCGGTTCATAACCGGCATCCAGTGCGCGCTCGATGACACGCGGACTCTCTGCGAGAAAAAGGCCTGGCTGCGGTTCATAATAGTGCAATAACTGCGGTTCTGAAAGACGCGCATACACGTCGAGCTCCGGCGCCGCAAAGTTTTCGATTTTTCTGATCTCTGACATAATATTGATTTCCTTTTGCGTTTTCTCTTTGTTTTCACTATGTTCTATTGTAGCAATCCCGCTCCCGTTTCGCAATCCATTCTTTTTCCCGCCGGTGCCGTTCCCCGCACCATTCGCCAAACCGTGCTTCCAGCACGCATCGAATTTTCTTGTTTATCTGTCTTTTTTAAAAATTTCTCAATTTCCTCTTGCCAAACGCCGCCGGAGACGTTATAATAATCGACGGTTCAAAATTAAAAACTGCAGAAAAGATTGGTATCAGATTGGAAACGGCACAAGTGCATTGCTTGGTTAACGAACAACACATGTGTCTTTTTTGCGCCCATTTTTCAAAATTGCAAAGAAAAGGAGAACAATCGATGCCAAAAACAAAATTTCAAAACGTTGTATTTACCCTCATGATGTCCTTTCTGATGGTCTATGCCATGATCTGCTACAACATTTCCATGAACATCGGCGGAATGACAAATCAGGTCTTTCTGATGGCGTTTCACGAGATGATAATCATGTGGCCGGCCGCTTTTATCCTCGAGTTTTTCCTCGTGGATCATCTGGCTCACAAATTAGCTTTTTGCATGGTAACACCGCAGGATCGTCCGATCGTAATCACGCTGGCAATTTCCATTATGATTATTGCTATTATGTGTCCGATTATGAGTTTTATTGCAACACTGCTGTTTAAAAATGCCGGAAAAGAATTTGTCGCTGTCTGGCTCCAAACCACGTTCTTAAATTTCCCGGTTGCCTTCTTCTGGCAGCTCATGTACTGCGGACCCTTCATCCGTTTTCTGTTCCGCAAACTGTTTCCGGAGAAATAAGAAAAGATATCCACAAAGGGAACCGTTTTTCCCCTCTCTGTCCACAATTTCTGTGGACAGACGGTGCAAAATGGTTCACCTTCTGTGGATATCTTTTTTGTTTTTTCCCGGATTACTCCTGTGGTACCGGATTGGATACGCTGACTACATGATCATACCAGGTTCCTTTTTTACCAATGATCGCAACATTGAAATCCTCGTCCAGTTTTTCTACCGGGATATCAAAGCCGTACACTTCATCTGTGGTTCCGTCAGAATACGTTACCTCATCTGTGGTCGGCTCGATCAGCTCTGCACCGTCTGCCTGCGCTTCTTCTTTTGTTCCCACAAAGACATTGACAATGTTTTTGGATACCAGGCTGACGTGGATGGTCATTTTTCCGTCTTTTACCGTCAGGACACCTTTTCCTTCTTTTGCTTCATTGACATGGAACATATTGCTGTCTGTATTGAAGTCTGCCGTATACGTACCGTCTTCCAGCTCTGATGCGCTGCTTTCTCCTGCAGTCTCCGCTGCCGATGCGCTTTCTGCTGAAACATCTGATGTGGATGTACTGCTCTCTGCCTTAGATGCATCCTGTACAGAAGCGGAAGATGCGTCTGCCGCAGAAGACGCAGATACTGCAGATGCAGAAGATGACGCTGCATCCTTTCCGCCACATGCGCCGAGCATGGATACAGTCAGTGCTGCTCCAAGAAAAAGAACTGCCAATTTTTTTCTCATAATAAATTTCCTCCTTGTATCACCTTGAAGCGGATCTTTTTCATCCGCTCAACTTAAAATCCGACAGCACACTGAGTCTCTTCAGCCGTACTGCCGGATCTTATTTTACTCTATTTTACGTTCGGAATGCAACCCCTAATTATTCAGCATCGTCCTGAACGCCGTTGCCGTCCATAGCTGCCTTGGTATGCTGTACATACAGCTGCTCAACAGCATCAATTCTTCCAAGACCTTCGATCTGAGTGTCGATCTCGTCGAATGCACCGGATGCCTCAAACTGGCTCTTCCAGGAATCCTCATCCTCGCCTGCCATATCGTTGTTTGCGTGGTCACCTGCAACAACCATCAGCGGCCGAAGAATTACTTTCTTGTATCCGGCTGCTTTTACTGCCTCGATCACATTCTCGCAGGCGGTCTCTTCCGGCTTGCCCTCAACGGTTCCGATGAATACGTTTTTGTATCCAAGAGTATCCATCTGTGTCTGCATCTGGCTGTAGGTTACATTTGCAGTGTGGGAAGTACCATGTCCCATAAATACGAAAGCAGTGCCGTCCTCTGCTGCTGCATCCAGACTGTCATAATTTGCAGATTTTACTGCCTGTGCCGTGATTGCTTCTGCAACGGCCTGTTTGTCCTCGTTGATTACGGTAGCGTCACTTCCAACCTCGCCAAGCAGCGGCTCTGCGATGGTTACGGACTCAAATTTATCTTTATAGCTATCTACTGCTTCTTTCAGCTCGTCGTACTCTGCGCCGTGCATCAGATGAGTCGGCTGAATAATCAGTTTTTTCACGCCATTGCTTACAGCTCTTTCCAGTGCCTGATCTACGTTGTCGATCTTCTCGTCATCGCGGGCCTGTACATGGTTGATGATGATCTGTGCAGTGAAGGCACGTCTTACGGACCAGTCCGGATATGCAGCCTGCAGAGCTTTCTCAACGCCTCCGATATCCTCAGCACGGCTGTCGTTGAAGGAAGTACCAAAGCTTACAACCAGAAGCTCATTCTCGCCGATCTCGTCTCCGTTTAACGGATCATCCTTGGAAGCATCCCCTGTGTCTCTTCCGAAGTAATCCGGATCTGCGTTCTCACCTTCTACGAGTTCTTTCTGTGCGTCTGTCAGGGCATCCCATGCCTCTTTTGCTTCTTTGCACTGCTCGTCGGTGTTATCATTTCTTTCCTGTACATAAATTGCGTCAATCAAAGCTGCCACTTTATCTGCTGCCTCCTGGTCTGCATCTGCGGATACCTCTTCAGATGCGGAAGATGCGCTTACGCTGCTGCTTGCTGCTGTGGTGTCTTCCTCAGATGCGGAAGATGCACTTACGCTGCTTGTTGCTGTGCTGCTTGCGCTGCTGCTGGATGCGTTGCTGCTTCCGCATGCGCCGAGCATAGATGTTACCATAGCTGCTGAAATTAAAGCGACTACAAGTTTCTTTTTCATTTTTGTTTTCCTCCCATTTGCTGGTATCTTTGCAACAACCAATATCGGGGACGTTTTACATTTCAAACTATGAGAAACACGCTCCGCGAGTTTCTCAAGTTATCGCGGCAGTCGCTAAGGTCTCGTGCAAGCACGGACTTTGGCTCGTTGCCCGCGTAAATAGAAAGAAGCCCTTTCGTTTTTCAACGAGGGGCTTCCAGTATTTTCATCACAAAGAAAACCATCTCACCCGCTGTGGGGCAAATGTCCGCTTTCCTGTTTTGTACTGCCAGTTCCTCGTGGCACGAACGTAACGTTCCTGTACTGCGAAAGGCAGGTCTCCCGGCTCATTGCTTCAGGATTTGACTCCAGCGCATCGGTCTCCTTCCCGGTTTCCCAGTGGATCATTCCCCTGCTTGCAAAATACGGTGACGAGTTCGTGCAGGATTCACACCTGCTTCCCTTTTCACCGGACACGCATGTCCGACACCTTACACATCGATATTTAATTGTTTTTTCTTTAACGACTGTTAGTGTAGCACATCGTCTTTTCTCTGTCAAGTGCTGTAAAATCAGGAAATCCGGCCATTTTCCATTTCATATACCACATCCGCGACGTTCATCGTGGACACTCTGTGCGATACGAGCACAATGGTTTTCTCTTCTGCCGATTCTTTCAGGGATTTCAGAATAATTCCTTCATTTAAGGAATCAAGATTCGATGTCGGCTCGTCCAGCAGGATCATGGATGCGTCATGCAGGAATGCCCGCGCGATACCGATCCGCTGTTTTTCTCCGCCGGACAGCGTATCGCCGAGTTCTCCGACTTCGGTGTCGTAGCCGTTTGGCAGTGTCATGATGAAATCATGTATGGACGCCTTCTTCGCCGCCTCCATAATTTCTTCCCGCGTCGCGCCGGGTTTTGCAATAGCGATGTTGTTCGCAATCGAATCGTGGAACAGATGTGTCTCCTGCGTCACATAGCTTTCCATATCGCGCAGATACTTCGTCGGGATTTCGCGGACATCGGCTCCGTCCACGGAAACGCGCCCCGTCTGGACATCCCAGAAGCGCATCAGAAGTTTTAAGATCGTCGATTTTCCGGAACCGCTCGCGCCGTGGATGCCGGTGATTTTTCCCGGTTCCAGTTTCAGCGAATACTGATCCAGAATCGTCTCGTCTTCGTAGGCAAACGTTACATTCTGCGCCTCGGCTCCTGCAAATGCGTGGTCACCGCCGGATGCCGCATCTCCCGGAATTTCTTCCACCAGCGGCGCTTCCTCGAGAAGGGAAAGCACACGCTCGCCGCTTGCCAGCGTCTGATTCAGGTTATTCGACAGGCTGGACAGCGCCACGACCGGGCCGAAGGAACCCATCATCGCGATTGTGCAGGTCAGGACTCCCTCAAATCCGATCCCGCCTTTCGTGTAAAGATAGATCGTCAGTGCCAGCATGCCGAACGATGCCAGAAGAATCACCATGTTGGTGACAGACCGCTGGGAGCCTTCCATGCGGCTTAAGTTTTCCTGCACAGAAGTCAGTTCTTTCGACCGCCCTGACATCTGCTCTTTCCGTTTTTCGCCCTGTCCGTACTGAATCGTCTCGTCGAGGCCACGCAGGGAATCCAGCACGAAGCTGTTCAGCTCGCCAAAGCCTGTCCGGAACTCCATTCCTTTCTGGCTTCCGCGCTTTCCGTTCCACATCGGGATCACAACGCCGACCGTCAGATACGCCGCAAGTGCAAGCAGCCCTGCCAGAACATGGTATCTTCCAATGAAGCATACCATAATCAAAGAAGTTAATGCTGCAATCGCAATCGGGGAAATCGTATGCGCATAGAATACTTCCAGAAGTTCGATATCGGTTGTGATAATCGAAATCAGATTTCCTTTGTCCCGTCCTTCCAGCTTCGCCGGGCAGAGCTTCCGCAAAGCTGCAAACACTTTATGGCGGATGATCGCCAGCAGTTTAAAAGCAATAAAGTGGTTGCAGTACTGCTCCGCATAATGCAGAATGCCGCGCAGCACCGCGATCACGATCATCACCGTGAGTATCGTTTTTACCGGGGTATGTACAAGCCACATGTTTTGCACCGAAAGGCTCGTCCCTGCCGCGCCCGTCAGTAAGCCATGCACGATGACCTGTCCTGCCAGAATCGTCAGGAAGATCGCACATAAATATCCCATTGTTCCAAGAATAATTGCCGCCATCATAATATGAAGCAATGGCTTCACCAGCCCGATCAGGCTTCCCATAATCCGGAGGGCGCTTCTGCGTTTTGCTGTATTTTTCTTCTCGTGCATCATGCATTCCCCTGCTTTCCATAGTTTTCCAGTACCATCTGGCTGTCGTACAGATGCCGGTATGCGCCGTTCTGTTCCATCAGTTCCGCATGCGTTCCACGCTCGCAGATGGTACCGTTTTTCAGGAAATAAATCTGATCTGACTGTACGACGTTCGCAAGGCGGTGGGAAATCAGCAATACCGTTTTCGTCTTTGCGAGTTCATGAATCACATTCATGATCATCTCTTCACTCTCGACATCAATATTCGATGCGGCTTCATCAAAGATATACACCGCACTGTCGCTCCGAAGCAGCGCCCGCGCAATCACAAGACGCTGGCACTGGCCGCCGGAGAGGTTTCCTGCTTTTTCGAGAAGCTCTGTCTGCAGTCCGTTCTGTGTCTGTAAGAATCCCAGCAGATTGACTTTCTGCAGAACCGCCTCCATCTCCTCCTTCGTCGCATCCGGTTTCGCCATGCGCAGGTTCTCTTCTACGTTTCCTTTAAATAAGTAACTATTGTGGCGGACCAGAACAATGTGCTTCATCAGATCCGTCTCAGCGACTTCCGAGAGCGGCACACCGCCCAGGGTGATGCGCCCTGTATATCCACGGTTCTTTGCCGCAAGGATACCCGCGATCGTACTCTTTCCGCAGCCGGATTCGCCGACCAGTGATACAAAACTGCCCGCCGGGAGCGTCAGGTCAATGCCTTTTAAGATTTCCCGGTCCTCTTCATAGGAAAAATGTACATCCTCCAACACGACATCCAGCGGTCCGTCCGGCAGCGTCCGCTCTCCCGTCTGCGGCTCCGGCAGATCGAGGATTTTGAAAATCTTGTCACTCGCCGCCATGCCGTTCATCGCAATGTGGAAGAACGATCCGAGCAGACGCAGCGGCAGGAAAAACTCACTCGCCAGCAGCACAATGCAGAGCGCGCCGGACACGGTGAGGTTTCCTTTCAGAAATTCCGATACCGCCACCGCCATGCCAACCGCCGCGCCGCCGTATGCTACGATGTCCATCACGCTCGTTGAGTTGAGCTGCATCGTCAGAACTTTCATCGTGATCCGGCGGAAGTTCTGGGATTCCACATCCATCTCGTCGGCTTTCTGCTGGTCGGCCTGATAGATTTTTAAGGTCGTCAGACCCTGCAGATTTTCAAGGAACGAATCGCCGAGCCCTGTGTAAATACTCCAATATTTGTTCAGAAGCTTCTTCGCAATCTTCTGCACAACCACAATCGAAATCGGGATCAGCGGCACACAGATCAGAAGAATCACGCTCGCTTTCATGCTCACCCGGCAGAGGATCACAAACAAGGTGAGCGGCGCAATCAGGCTGTAGAACAGCTGCGGAAGATACTTTCCAAAATAGGTTTCGAGCTGCTCCACGCCTTCCGTGGATACCTGTACGACCTCCGAGGATGATACCTGTTCGCTGTAGGATGCCCCCAGTTTCAGCATTTTCTCATAAATTTTCTCACGCAGAATCCGTTTCACATCCACACACGCAAGATACGACGACCGCGCGCCCATCCGCTCGCAGAAAAAGCGGATCACAACAACAATTGCCAGTGTAAAAATCGTCCGTTTCACAGCCGCTGCCGTTACCGCACCATACACGACCCGTTCCAGCAGATCGGCAACCGTAAATACCGCGATCACCTGCGACAGAAGCGCCGCCCACTGCCACAGAATCGTGTACACGATATACTTTTTCGCGTGGGACAGCAGCCCCACCAGTCTTGTTTTAATCATAAGTACCTCTCTTTTATGCTTTTGCTTTTCGCTTCTCTCTCATGCTGCAGATTAAATGCCAGATAGCTAAAATCGGATGATACAGCAGCATCCTCGGCCCCGAAAACCGCATAACGGCGCGGATCTTTTCCCGCATTTCCGGCTTGTAGCAGTGTACTTTGCAGTTTGCGCAGAATGTTTTCTGTTCCATGAAGGGACATTTCTGGCTCCGCTGTTTTGCATAGTCCGCTAATTTCTGACATTCCGGACACATTCCGCCGGATGCATGCCCCTCTTTTCCATGGTTCTTCCGGCAGTACAGGCGGATCATCTCTTCCACGACGTACTGTTCTTTCTGCCGCTTTTTTTCTACTTTGTTCATTTTGTTTCTCCTAGGATATGATCTTCTATTTTTACGGTTTTGACCCGCAGGAAGAAATACAAAATATGGCACATCCATACCACAGCAATACAGATTCTTCCGATCGGCACATTCTTCATAGCAAAAAAGCCGATCGCCATCACAACCGTTACCATCCCGATAATTTTACATTTCGTTCCTACCGTCATCGCCCGATGCTGTACGAAGCTGTCGAGATGCTTCTTATATAATTGAGTTCCAATAAACCAGCTGTGCAGCCGTTCCGAACTTTTCGCAAAGCAGAACAGGGTCGCCATATAGAATGGAACTGTCGGCAGAATCGGAAGCACAATGCCGATGGTGCCAAATCCCAGGCACAGAAAGCCGAGTATAATCCAAAAAATTGTCAGTGGATTTCTCATCATTTTCCTCCTTTCTTATCGAATAATAAATAGAAAAATAGCCGCCCATGGTTCTTGGCGAATACATGAGCGGTTAGTTATCACTTACGCTAGTTATAGATTAACATTATTTAACTTTCATGTCAAACACATTTCACTCCTGAGAGAACGCTCCTCTGCTTGCAGAATAACTGCTGTTATTTCAACTCACGAAGTGTGATACATCATACCCTAAATAATTCCGCCAATGTTTGAAGATTCAACTCACGGAGGGCGACAAAACTGGTGGTTGCGTTATCCCACCTTTTTACGTACTTCAACTCACGCCCTCACGGAGGGCGACTCTTTTATCGGAAACTGGCGCTGCGCCCTCATTATTTCAACTCACGCCCTCACGGAGGGCGACCGTCTGCGTCTCCAACTGCTTTCTGCTGTGCGAATTTCAACTCACGCCCTCACGGAGGGCGACGCAGACATTTTCTGTAGGTTTCTTCGTCAAAAAATTTCAACTCACGCCCTCACGGAGGGCGACAAGGATTCTGTCGCCGTAGCGGCGGATGCCCTGATTTCAACTCACGCCCTCACGGCGGGCGACGTAGCTCGGCAACATCATCGTTGCACTCTATGACCATTTCGACTCACGCCCTCACGGAGGGCGACACGTTCTTGCTGTATTCCTACCATATATCCTAGGATATTTCAACTCACGCCCTCACGGAGGGCGACCTCGGCCAGAGTTTCCACCGATGCTGTAGAAGTTGCATTTCAACTCACGCCCTCACGGAGGGCGACGCTGGGAATTGTGTCTCCGTTAGTGGCATACTTATTTCAACTCACGCCCTCACGGAGGGCGACGTGGTTTCAAATTTATATCAAGCATAGGTTAGCCATTTCAACTCACGCCCTCACGGAGGGCGACATCTCATACACATAGTTATTCATCAATTTATATATTTCAACTCACGCCCTCACGGAGGGCGACAATTGACAAAGACGTAATAATAGCATATAATATATTTCAACTCACGCCCTCACGGAGGGCGACCTTCACCAGCTCCCATGCTCTTTTCATTATCTTCGATATTTCAACTCACGCCCTCACGGAGGGCGACGGTCTTTCGTTGCTTTCATTTCCAGTCCGGTGTTATTTCAACTCACGCCCTCACGGAGGGCGACAATACCCCGGCTTCGCAGGCTCAATGACCTCTCCGCATTTCAACTCACGCCCTCACGGAGGGCGACGTCGATTTTTGCATCTCTACCATTCGGGAATACATTTCAACTCACGCCCTCACGGAGGGCGACGATGACCTCAAGTTCATTCTCCGAGTTATTCTGCATTTCAACTCACGCCCTCACGGAGGGCGACAGCAAAGCAATCTATAATCAACTCTTTCATTTCATTTCAACTCACGCCCTCACGGAGGGCGACAACAAGATGATACAAGTTTACAAGCCAGAAAACATTTCAACTCACGCCCTCACGGAGGGCGACGGCAAATTTAGACAAATTTTTCTTCTAAATCGCGGCTATGCTTATTCAATATCTCTATATTTTCTTCCTCATTTCATCTCCCTCCTCCCCCAAATTCTATCTTTTCAGCAAAAATCCTTTAAATTTCAAGTGCGAATCTTCCTGCTTTTTTCTGTGCACTTGGCATTCGCACTACAGAATCAGTGTGTCCATCACGTCAAATACCGCTTTTGCACCAACATGTTCTACTTTGTTTTTGTACTTTTCACCCAAATAGTAAAACCGCAAACTATCGGTCTCTTTATCTATGATTTTTTCTAGTATATCTTTTACCTGTCGGCACTTAGCCGCATCCATCTGGCACTCGAAGACAGAATTTTGGACTCGCTGGCCGTAATTGGTACATTCTTTTGCTACCTTGCGCAATCGCGTTCTGCCTGCTACGGTTTGTGTATTTACATCATATGTGATCAGCACCAGCATTAAAAATCACCTACTTCCACAAAAATGGCGGATATTCATCCAGATCCCCTCGCAGGAAACGTGCCAGCAGCATGCTCTGTGCATATGGAACCATTCCCCACTCGATCTTTTCGCCTAAAAATGGATGCGTAATCATCTCCTGTTTTTTTCCCTGCCATGCACTAAGAAAGGCTTTTCGTCCCTCCTCCGTCATAATAACGGCACCGTTTTCCTTAGTTAAAAAATATTCTGGCTTCATAATCCTCTTGTTGATAAGTGTTAGAACAAACCGATCTACCATAACGCTACGAAATTCTTCCATCAGATCCAGCGCCAATGACATTCGTCCCGGACGATCTGTGTGGAAAAATCCAACATATGGATCCAGGCCCACTGCTTCCAGCGCCCCGCCGCACATTCCTGCCAGTAAAGAATATCCAAACGAAAGCATCGCATTCACATTATCTAACAGTGGTCTCTTATTTCTTCCATGAAAATAAAAATCCTCTTTCTGCTGCAGAATAAGTTCATCAAAAGCGGAAAAATATACCGATGCAGCTTCTCCTTCCAGTCCTAAAAGTGTTCCCGCATCTTCACATTCTCTGATTTTATTCATACTCTGCCCCATAAAAGCTGATTTTTTCTTAAGCAATTCTGCATCCAGCCGCATACTGTAATCTCTGGCGGCTCTCTCGAGCACCCACCTGGCATTATAGACTTTGCCAAGAATAAAATTCTTTGCTATTTTGACGCTTTCTTCTTTTTTCTCACTGATGCGGTATTGTGTTTTTCGCAGTGTCACATTTCCCTTTTCTTCTCCGCTGACTCTCGCCAGAAAACGGCCATTTCCGGACATAAAGGATAATTCAATGTTTCTTTGCGCGCACGCCCCCATTAATGCCGGACTCGCTCCTGTATAGCCAAAGGTCACGATCGCCTGTAAATTATGTAAAGGGATTCTTCCTATTTCCTTTTTATCCTCCATTACTACGACATTTTCCCCATCAAGTGAAAGATAACGATTTCCAGAAGTAATATACAAGGTATTCAGCAATCTTTTCATAGATTTTCCTCTTCCTGCATTCTCTTGGTAATGTATTCCGCAACCAATTTATTCTTATTTAAAACCGGCAGACAAATATCTTTCAAGGAACATGCATTACATTTCCTGCTTATTTTTACTTTCGGTGTATACTGTTGTTCATAATACTTATGCATTTCTGCAAATATCTGCTTCACTTTTTCCCGGATTGCATTATCAAATTCTACCTTATGGCGTCTGCGGACTTCACCGTAATAAAGATATCCATACTCGATTTCACAACACAGCATTTCTTCCAGACAAAACGCCTGCGCTGCCAACTGCAGGATATCCTCTTCTCCTTCTTTTGGTTTTCCCCGCTTATATTCTATTGGCACTACACGATAAAATCCTTCTTTTCCATGCAGTGAAATCCCCTCTTTCACCCGATGAAATTCCACCACATCGCACTCGCCGCTCACTCCCATTTCGCAGGAGTGAACCGGCATCGCACGCACAATCAGCAGATCTCCTCTTTTTTCTTTGAGACCCGGATTATGTGCATTTTCATGAAGAATCTTTCCCTCTACCGTGCGGACATTCTCCTGCCACTGCATCTCGATATATGCAAGTGCCCATTGGCGCCGGCAGAATGCAAAATGTTGAATTCCTGACAACTGCAGATAATCATCCTCATCATACATTCCAATTCACCCCTCACGGAAAACGACCGTATCTTTAGACAAAATCAAAAATCTCCGGTTCTCTGCATCCTTCTACATTCCAGGTAATATCATAATCCTTAAAGCTTCTCGGATGATCTAAATCTTTATTCCAGTCAAATCCTCTCTGGATCTTTCCACTCGAAATAGCCGGTGTTTTTTCCTCGTGCTGCCACCAATACATCCGGCATACCTCCATACTTCCTTCCGGACGTGCTGACGATGCATCATTTTCAAACAATGTCATGAGTGCTTCTTTCAGTATCTCAGCATCCTCCTGGGTAAAGCCCGTCTTTTCCGCGAGCTGCACATTGACACTTCCCATCACCTTGTATACAGCAAACCCAACTCTATGTTTCGTTCCCATCGTATCAGATGCCTTTCCTTCTTTTCCGGCCTCGCTGTTTACGCTCTTGGTGATTTGCATACTCATGATATCAATCGGAGACAGACTTACTGCCTGATGAATCGACACCGGACCGCGTACGCCAAAGGATACTGGAATTCCTTTAAATGCAAAAACCTGTCCAAATGCTCTCACATCGATCCACTCCCTGCATGCAATCTGTGCGCAGAGATCTCTGCTCGCATCTTTCTTATTTCCCATCTGTTTTTTAAGCTCCTCGCAACCATCTGCGCGCTCCTTCAGACTCTTGAATGAGTCGTCCGTTCTGTCATCTGACTGCACGAAAATTTTCTGTCCCAGATCCTGCAGGCGGTTTCGGATTTTTCGTTTAATGCAGACATCTGAAATTTCCCCATATCCATCCAGATTAATTCTCGGACGGTTTCCGTTCAGTGGATCTCCATTGGGATTTGCATTCGTTGCACTCACAAATAATGTAAAATCAATTTTTCCTTTTAATTCGCTCATTTCTTTATTCCTCCTCTGTTTTCTCTGTTTTGTAAGTTCTCAGCGCACAGGACTGACTGTGAAATCCAAGTAAATATAAGCCGCTCAAACGTTTATTCTCCTGATAATCGTTTACACTTTCAAATGCGTCCTCGATTTCGTCCAGCAGATTTTCATAAAATCTTCGTTCCGGCACTGGCAATTTGCTCAAATACGGCTGAATATTCTCTTCAATAACTTTCCAGGTTTCAAACGGTCTCTGCGAAAAATTATTCATGTATCGCTTTGCATTTGTAATTCTGCTTCTGTCCTTATCCATATCAAAAGTCCGATATTCAATTCGATCTGCTACAGCAAGCAATCTTCCATACAGGTAATCTCTTTCTGTACAATTTTTGTCTACCGCCATTTTCCATTCCTCCTTATAAAGTTCTTTTCTTCTTTTTTTAACCATGGAGCACGCAAGCTGCAAAATCTGCTCCCAGTTTCTCCGTTCTTTATATGCCAATGGATTAGATGCCTTATTTATCGCCCTTTCCACATAATCAGCTGGTATTCTCTGCCCATCCCAGATACATGGCAAGATACGCTTTGCAACCTCAGCATAAAGTTTTTTGCTGTTTCCATCTACAATGGTAATACTTCCATTATTTTCTATTCCGAATAAAAGATCCGCTATCTCCTTTACTCCAACCATGCCATAATAAACAATTCTTTTTCCGTCTCTCCATTTTTCATGACGCCACCAGCAGTCCTTGTGCCATTTTCTGATATTCTCTAAATATCGCGTTTCTTCAATTTTTTTTGCTTCCACGACTGCCAGGCGCCCCGGTGTTGCTGCATCGACTCCTAATAACACCATATATTTCATGGTCGTGGGACATTTTTCCTCGTTCTGCAGCGTGCGATACCCACTCATCGCCTTCTGAAACAGCTCCGCTCCGATCGCATTGGTGTCAAACTCCGGATCTTCCAGTCCGGTATCCCATTCATCAAATTCAGATATAATATGCTCCGTATCCGAGTCCCATTGAACTTCTAATTCTCCTGCTGAATCCTCCGCTGTTTCCCATGTAGCAAACACCATGGTATCATATGTGCCTCCCTGTCTGCGGATAATCCATTTCAATGCGTTGTGAACCTTCTGGGATGTTTCATTTCCAATTGCAAATGCCTCTTCTTTCGTTGCAAATCGACCACGATACGTAAAATTATCCTTATCATTTGAAGAAATCAGTTTCGCGCCGTCTCCTTCATTTCGGATTTTCTTTGGCTGTAGATAGGAAATACTTTCTCTTTTTCCACTTAAATAGCAAAGTCCCTTTTCCCCTTCCATAGACCGCTGATACTGCTGATATTTTTCCCATAAGGTCTTATCTTTCCAGCATTCATCAACTGTTTCTGTCAGTGGATTACTTAAAGAGCGCACAATAAATCGCACAAACGCTTTACTTTGATCAATTCCCTGAATCGTTTCCTTTTCTGCCAGCGTTCCATCTTCATTTTGCTTCAATACCTTCTGTTCAATCAAATCATGCATCAAACTTTTCTTCTGCAGATAATAATAAATTGCTCTTACTTTATCATGGCAAAATTCTGACTCATACCATTTTTTTAATTGTTCCATATAAATTTCAAAACAGCTTCCATCGTCCGCCACATAAAGCGGATAATCGCCCGCCAGATATCTTAAATTATCACACAGGGGATGGGCTTCTTTTCCAGATGTTCGGCTTCCTGATTTTTCTGTAACCGGAATAATGGTAAATTTATCATTTGCAGGAACCTGTTCGCCATGTAAAAAGTTACCTTCTTCATCAATGGTTACCGTAATCTGTGCCGTTGCCGTTGAGTGGAATGTTGGAAGCAGCGTATAGGGAAATTCACCACGATATTCTATTTTTCCTACCTTGTTCAGATTTTTTTCGTACAAATCCAGTGCTTCTCTTCCCCAGTTCACGTATCTTTCACCTCCCTTTTTTCATGTTCTTCTTTCTCGATATTTTCAAATATTTTCGGCTGCATTTTTCGTATATGACGTTTGATTGTACACTCTTCCGGACGGGGATAAACGATGTAGCCTCCCCTTGTCATGGTCGGATGCTCCCAGAATCTTACCGTCATGTTTCCCTGATCCTCCGACAAAACGGCTTCTTCCGCATAAGTAATTCCGTGATAAGAGAAACCGAAATCTATATCTTTTTCCATATCATCATAATATCCTGCTCCACTGCCAAATTCACACGGTTCCACAAATGCCTGACATTCTCTTGTTCCAAGAAAAATATCTCTCCGGCCTCCGCTCTTTACCATTCTTTCTGACATGCACTGATATTTTCGCTCATTTCTATCCTGTACCATGTTGACCTGATGCTCATTAAATTCAAAATGAGCACGTACCTGATAACGCACATCCTTTAAATACGTGTAGTATGCCAGTTCGTTTCCGCCATTGTATTTAATAGGACGAATACCTTTTGTTTCCGTCTGAATCCGGTTCATAACGCGAATTTCATCAATTACCCAAAAGATCGTGGGTTTCCAAAATATGCTTTCCGTAATACCTCGCAATGCCTCGTAAGTTGGAATTGAATAACTTGTTTTTTCGCCTCCAACACGCACCACCGGATCAGAAAACAATGCATAGTTCCCATACACCTCGTACTCTATGGTATTCGCATGTTTTTCCATTGTACCACCTCCAATATGTTTAATAGTTCTCAAAGTTCATCTGCGGTTCTTCCAGCACACCAACTTCATTGCTGTAATACCCTTCGCTCAACGCGAGTATTTCTTCATCACTAATTTGATATATTGCATTATTAAGACGTTCCTTCTGCACTTCTGAAATTCCAACCGTATATTTTTGCAGTTCCCGCAGCATCCTCTGCTTTTCCTCCCAAGGTAAATACTCACCATCTGCTCCGACAAATGCTGCAATCAGTTTTTTGGCCTCATCATTATAGGGAACCACAACTGGAATCTTATAGTCATTAGAAATAACTTCAAATTCTTTTCCTGCCGTTGCAAATGCCTGTGCCATTCCCCCCTTATACTCTTGTTCAAACTTATGCCAATATTGTTTTCTTCCCGGACAATTTTTTCCCAGCATTTCTAGCAAGGTCGTTTTATAATTTTTCGCCGGAAATTTCGTGATATCAGCCTGCAGCACCTGATAGTAATACTGATAATAAATCGCTATCGCTTTCGACGAATCTAATCTTTTTTCAAAAATTTCAGGCTTACTTCGAAATTGTTCTAATAATTTTTGTACTGCTCTTTGTTCTTCTTGTATCTCTGGCAGCTTTTCCAGACTTTCGGCCTCGTTTGTCAATTGTACAATGTAAATCTTTCCAAACCAGGGATACTCCTTGTGGCGATTTCCTCTTCCAGCGGCCTGGATCACATGATCCAATCCCGCTTTTGATCGAATGACACAGCCAAAAGAAAAATTTACACCCGCTTCTACAACCGGTGTACTGATGCAGATCACTCTGCCTGTATATCCGGATTCTCTATTTTTTCGTAATGCCGCATGGACCGTTTCCAACGTGTCCTCTTTATTTTGCGGGCAAAGTTTATTGCTCAGGTGAAAAACTTGATCTTCGTCTGAACAGCTGCTTTTTATCTTTTCATATACTTGTTTTGCACATTCGGTTGTATTTACTATGACCAGCACATTTCGAAATGTCTCAGCTTGCTGCAACGTAAAATCACAGAGATCCTCAATTTCCATTCCGCCCGGATACGCTTCTGTTTCTGTCAAATCTACGATATCCGTTCTTCGAAAGGCTTCTTCATACTTTTCTATGATTTCCGTCATCTCCATGCATTCACTTAAATTATTCTCTTTCAAATCTTTAATGGATGGCTGGGTAGCTGAACATAATACAACATCCGATTCCGCAAAATTGGTAAGAAAATTTACTGCTAAGTTAAAAAGTTCCATACACTTCTTCGGAATGGCCTGTACCTCATCAAAAATAATCACGCTGTTACATAAGGTATGCATTCTGCGGATATCTCTTTTCTGTCCCGAAAAAAGTACATTCAATACCTGTACAGCTGATGTCATAATAATTGGTACATCCCATGTTTCTGTCAGTTTTTTATAGTCTTTCTCCTGCTTTTTCTCCGAAAGAATCACATTGCAATGATGTTCCAGTACGATATCCGGATCGTCAACTGCTCTCCGGATCTCATCGGCATTCTGACTTAAAATACTGTTAAATGGGGCAACATAAATAATATGCTGTTTTTGGGTCCGCTCGGCACGATACAGTGCAAAGCGCAAACTACTTAATGTCTTTCCAGCTCCCGTTGGTACTGTCAGACGATACAGTCTCGTTTCTTTTTCTGCCTCTTCATAGCACCTCTCAGAAATCTCCTGCCGGACTGCCTGAAGACTCTGGCCATTTTCTGCCTTGTTTCGAATTTCATGATTAAGATAGTTCTCAAAACATTGTATACTCTGTTGCCATATTTTCTGTATTTCTTTCTTTGAAATACGTTGTTTCAATTCTTCATTCTGAAAAAATTTTTCCGTATCTGTCCAATCACTGTCAAGCAGCATAGAAAGCAATACTCTGAAATACATTCCAATATAAAAATATCCATTTCCACAATGACGATTTTGTTTTGTGCTTTTTCGCACAAACATTCCTATTTTTTTATTAATCTGAACATATTGTGCATCTGCTGCTTCGCACACTTTTTGGATTTTCTCTTTATCAAAGATCTGAAAAAATCTTTCCTTCACAATGTCTTCCTGACACTCTTTTTCCGCTCTGCGTTCCTGTAAGGTACACCCGCTTTCAAAATCAATACAGTCGCTGATTCCATGATGTGAGTACACAACTGTACTTAACAGCTCTGCTGCTGTTTTCTGCCGCATCATTTTCCATAGCATCCGTCCACCTGCGGTTGAGTGATCCAAATCGTTTCGGTGTGCCTGATCCCCCTTTTTCAAGATATCTTGAAAATCTTTCTGCACATCATCAGAGAGTTTCCCCGCATCATGAAAAAGTGCGGCCGCCTCGACAAGTTTCTGAATCTCTTCCATAGGACAAATGCTTTTTGCATATGATGTTACATTATCTGTATGTTCCTGAAAGCTCTGGGTACGGCCTGTTTCAAAATCCACATGTGCAAGATAGATGTCACTTGTTTTATTTTCGTTTGTATTATTCATCACTTTTTCCTTTTGTCTATTTTGTTTATTTTTCGGAGTCAAGTTCTGATTTTTTATTCACTTTTACCATATTATAGCAGACTCCGACCTGTAACGCAATATATTTTCAAACTTTTGTTCGATCATATATTTAGTTTATACCTCATCGTTTTCTACTTTGACATGTCAAATAATTCTATTCAAAATCCTTTTTACCACCTCTCCTCTTAAATCGCATTTCTGCCTTAGTATCAATTTGATTTTTATTTTCACATTGGGAATTTACAAAGATTTTTAGATTTTGTAATTCTTCCTTTGTGTGTTAGAGTATTTTTTACTCTAAAATTATAGAAGACTTTACAAATTAGAAAATAACGTATAGAATAGTATATGTTCGTAGTTTACTATTCTTTTTAGATCTTATTTCTAAATTGAATCAGTTTTCTACCTGAAGAAGTTATCCGATACTGCCAATATCTGATAGCTTCTTCTTTTATATTTTCACTATACCACCTTTTCTACTAACATGCAATACAAATTATATTTTTATAAGTATTTCAATAATGTAAAATTTATATTATTGAATAATTCTTAAATAGTTTAAAATATAAAAAGCATCAGATTATTTTCCAATGCTTTTTACATAACAGTTATTCAAAAATGTTTTTCAACTCACAGACCTAAGTCTGAACTCGCAGAATATCCTCGGTATTTGTATCCTGCCCTTTTATCTTACCATAAATTCCGCCAACGTCAATTAGTTATTCCTCCCTTCAAATCCTCTATTTATTTTGTATATCTAAAATCCGTATATTTTTATTCTGCATTTCAATCATATTTTTGTTGAATGGACTACAAGAAACTGTTATACTCAATATACGGGTGCTGCCATAACGGTAGGCGGTTAGTCCTTCTACGGAGGGACTGTGACTCTCCGATTACATAGAAACCCTTTATATGGGAATTCCTTGGAAAGGAGGGCTAAGCCATGAGTATTATCGACTTCATAGCAGTTGTAAGTTTCGGCTTAACCTGCTTTAGCCTTGGATACAACTTCGGCAAAGATACTGCGAAATCACAAAAATAGCCGCCCAGTCCTGCAAACTTTGGCGACTATTTTTACATAAACCAATAAATATGGACTAACCGTCTATCGGTAGCACTCTTTTCAATATCATAATATCATGCATTTCAGAATATGTCAAAATCTTCTTTTCACATATCCCGAAATCTCCGATACCTCTCCTCTACCAGTTCTTCCCCATCCATCTTCTCATACTTTTCCAGGAATCTCAGAATTTTGCCTCTCAATTCTTCACACACCACTGGCATTGTGTCCACCGTAAACTCCCCCGGCTCTTCCACAATCTCTTCTACAATTCCCAGTTCCTTCAAATCCCCCGCCGTCAGCTTCATCACCTCGGCGGCCTCCGGCGCGCGTTTGCCGTCTTTCCACAGGATGCTTGCAAATCCCTCCGGCGACAGGATGGAGTAGATAGCATTCTGCATCATCCACACTTCATCCGCCACGGCGAGTGCCAGTGCACCGCCGCTGCCGCCTTCTGAAATGACAATAGAAAGAACCGGCGTTTTTAACGCTGACATTTCATACAGGTTCCGCGCAATCGCCTCGCCCTGGCCGCGTTCTTCGGCTTCCATTCCGCAGAAGGCGCCTGGGGTGTCTACGAGACAGATAACAGGCCTGTGGAATTTTTCGGCCTGTTTCATCAGACGCAGGGCTTTGCGGTAGCCCTCTGGGGACGGCATGCCGAAATTGCGGCGGATGTTTTCTTTCGTATCCGCGCCTTTCGCCTCGGCGATGACCGTGACCGGTGTGCCGTCAAACGATGCAATACCGCCGATGATCGCCGCATCATCGCCATACAGTCGATCACCATGAAACTCAATAAAATCAGGAAACAGCTCCCGAATATAATCTTCTCCCACCGGTCGGTCCTTTTTCCGCGCTTTCTGCACACAGTCCCAAGCCGATGTTTTCTCTCCCGTTTCTGGTGCTGCCAAAGACCGCTTCACGTCTCCATCCCCCAAAGTCAGCACTTCCGAGGAAACTTCGATATCTTTCCCATGCATCCGCAGAATCTCCGACAGCACCTCTTTCGCCTCTTCTCTTGGCAGAATCCGATCTACAAACCCATGCTCCACCAGAAACTCCGCCCGCTGGAACCCTTTCGGCAGTTTCTGTCCTATTGTCTGCTCAATAACCCTCGGCCCCGCAAACCCGATCAACGCATGCGGCTCCGCCAGAATAATATCCCCCAGCATCGCCCAGCTCGCCGTCACGCCGCCCGTCGTCGGGTCCGTCAGCACACTCACATACAAAAGCCCCGCATCACTGTGTCTTTTCAGCGCCGCCGACGTCTTCGCCATCTGCATCAGAGAAACAATCCCCTCCTGCATCCGCGCCCCTCCCGAGCACGCAAACAAAATCACCGGCAGCGAAAGCTTCGTCGCCCTCTCCACCGCCCGCGTAATCTTCTCCCCAACAGCCTCACCCATACTGGCCATCATAAACCTGCCATCACAGACCCCGATCACCGTCTCCATCCCGTTGATCCGTCCCTTACCAGTCACAACAGCCTCCGTAAGTCCTGTTCTCTCCTGCAGAGCCCTCACCTTCTCTTCATACCCCGGAAACCCCAGCGGATTCCCCGCCGTCATCCCCTGATCCCATTCCTCAAAACTCCCATCATCCAGAAGAAACTCAATCCTCCGATACGCATGCACCCGAAAATAATTCCCACACTTCGGACAAATATAAAGATTCCTCTTCACATCCTCCGTAAAAATAGCCCCCTTACAAGCATTACACTTCTTCAAAATCCCCTGCGGCGCCTCCGGCACCACCCCATCCGCCGTGTGCTCCTTCCGAAACACCGTCTTCTTAAAATACTTACCCAGCATCATACCACCATCACTCCTTACGTCATAACACTTTCACTCTATTGTCACCATAACAATCTTCCAACCACACACCTCACCCATCGAGGCATTCATTCTCTCTTCACCGCTCACTCCTGTCATCCCAGCCGCACCGCCCTGCGGTGTCGCTGACCACACTCTCCCAGTCGTGTGTCTGATCTCAGCCGCCCGGCAGTACAGCAGAGGGGGGGCGGCGCATTTGCAGGAGGAACTATAGCAAGACCCGAAAATAATGCAAAAAAGGCAGTGCTGCAGAGCGCGAATTGCAAGGAACAGATTTGAAGGCGTACCGGGGTACGACGAAAATCTGTGACGCAGTAATTCACGCTCTGCGGTGCTGAATTTTTTGCATTATTTTCGGGGATTGCTATAGAAACACTTAGGCTTCCAGAATTTGCGTTATTTTCAAAAATCCAACTGTCTGATCGACAGCGAGTTTTGGATTTTTGAAAATGGTTTTAGCAAATGCTGGAGGCCTTAGTGTTTCTTTCCTCTGAAACCGCGCCGTCCCCCTCTGCTGTACTGCCGGGCGGCGTCCGTCTCTTACAATCTCTCCGTCAACCGCTCCACAAACTCAATATCCGCCCTCCCGGCCAGATACTCCTCTTCATTTAAAATAGAATACAAATAATCAACGTTAGTGTCGACTCCCTCGATGACGACTTCCCCCAGCGCACTCCTCATCCGCGCAATCGCCTCCTCACGCGTCCTCCCATGCACAATCAGCTTCGCCAGCATCGAATCATAAAACGCCGGAATCACATACCCGTCATACGCCGCCGTATCCACCCGTACTCCAAATCCCCCAGGCAGATGCATCTCCGTAATCTTCCCCGGACAAGGCCTGAAATTCTTCGCCGGATTCTCCGCATTAATCCTGCACTCAATCGCATGACCCGAAAGCCGTACCTCCCCCTGCGTCACCGACAGCGGCATCCCCGAAGCCACCCGAAGCTGCTCCTGAATCAGATCCACCCCCGTGACCCACTCCGTCACCGGATGCTCCACCTGAATCCGCGTATTCATCTCCATAAAATAAAAATTCCCGTCCGGCTCCAGCAGAAACTCAATCGTCCCCGCATTCGCATAATGCGCCGCCTTCGCCGCCCGGACCGCCGCCGAGCCCATCCGCTCCCGCAGCGTGTCATCAATCGCCACACAAGGCGACTCCTCAATCATCTTCTGATGATTCCTCTGAATCGAGCAGTCCCGCTCCCCAAGATGAATCACATTCCCGAACGAGTCCGCCATAATCTGAAACTCCACATGACGCGGATGACGAATCAGCCGCTCCACATACATCGTCTCGTCCGCAAACGAACTTTTAGCCTCCTTCTGCGCCGTCTGAAACGCACTCTGGAACTCCCCGCGCGTCTCCGCCATGCGCATACCCTTGCCGCCGCCTCCAAGCGCCGCCTTAATCATCACCGGAAAACCAATCCGGTCGGCCTCAGAAAGACCCGTCTCCCAGTCAAAAACAGGTTCCTTCGTCCCCGGAATCACCGGCACACCGGCTGCCTGCATCGTATTTCGCGCCTCAGACTTATTACCCAGCCGATCCATCACCTCAGGAGATGGACCAATCCACGTAATGTGGCACTCCTGGCATCTCCGCGCAAACGTGCTGTTCTCCGACAGGAATCCAAATCCCGGATGAATCGCATCCGCCCCCGTCACAAGCGCCGCACTCAAAATACGTTCCATATTTAAATAACTGTCCTTCGACGGCGCCGGCCCGATGCACACCGCCTCATCCGCGAGCTGCGCATGCAGTGCCTCCCGGTCCGCCTCCGAATAAACAGCAACCGTGAGAATTCCCATCTCACGGCATGCCCGGATAATCCGGACCGCGATCTCCCCACGGTTTGCAATCAAAACTTTTCGAATCATTGTGCTGCCCCCACCATAAAGGTCAGTTCCGCCTGCGCGACCACCTTGCCGTCGACCGAAGCAACCGCTTCCCCGACGCCCATCGGTCCCTTGTGGCGGATAATTTTCGTCTCCAGACGAAGCTTGTCTCCCGGTTTCACTTTTCCCTTAAAACGGCACTTGTTGATGCCGCCGAAAAATGCAATTTTTCCCTTGTTCTCGTCAAGAGAAAGAATCGCAACCGCACCGACCTGCGCCAGCGCCTCGATAATCAGCACGCCCGGCATCACCGGCTCCTGCGGAAAATGACCCGCAAAAAAATCCTCGCGGTACGTCACACATTTGTATCCAATACCGAATTCGCCCGGTTCAAAATCTTCTATGTAATCCACCAGCAGAAACGGATGTCTGTGTGGAATAATCTCCTGAATCTGTTTCGTTGTCAAACTGTTCATTCGCTGCTTCCTTTCTCGTCCCGGCTTTACGCTTTTACCCGGAACAGCGGTTTTCCGTAATCAACCATCTCGCCGTTTTTCACCAGAACCTCCGCAATCACGCCGTCCACTTCACTCTCGATCTCATTCATCAGCTTCATGGCCTCCACGATTGCTACGACTTGTCCCTTTTTCACGGTGTCGCCAACCTTCACAAACGGCTCGGCATCCTCTGCCGGAGCTGTATAAAACGTTCCGACCAGCGGGGATGTCACAAAAACGCCTTCTTCTGCTTCACTGTGCTCCTCAGCCGTTGTATTTTTTCCTGCCGTTTCTTTTCTCTCCGGCATGGCTGCTTCTTTCGCTGTCACGCCATTTGCTCCGCCCATCATCTCTGCCATCTGCAGACCGGCACCGGATGGAACCCCGCTCATCTGCACCTGCACCGGAGCTGCTTTTCCATGCTCCATGGCAATCTTGATCCCATCAGCCTCGTAATCAAACGCGGTCAGCGAAGAATCCGAAACTTTATCAATCAACTGTAAAATCTGATCTAATTCCATCTTATTTTCCTTTCTGCACCGGAACACGATGCCGCTTTATTCATATTTCTGAAACAGCAGCACCGCATTGTGGCCGCCAAAACCAAGGGAATTGCTCATTGCCAGTTTCACATCGGTTTCCACCGGAGCGCCGATGCAGTAATTCAGATCGCATTCCGCATCTGCTTCCTTTGTTCCAACCGTCTGATGCACGAAGCCGTCCTGAATGGATTTCGCACAGACAACAGCTTCCACACCGCCTGCCGCGCCGAGCAGATGACCGACCATCGATTTCGTCGAGTTGACCAGCACATGGTCTGCCGCATCACCGAAGGCTTTCCGGATCGCACGCGTTTCAAACAGATCGTTGTGATGTGTGGACGTTCCGTGTGCATTAATATAAGTAACTTCTTCCGGTTTTACTCCCGCTTCTTCCATCGCAAGCTCCATCGCACGTGCCGCACCGCTTCCATCTTCCAATGGAGAAGTAATGTGGTACGCATCGCAGGTTGCGCCGTATCCGACTACCTCTGCATAGATCTTCGCGCCGCGCTGTTTCGCATGCTCCAGCTCCTCAAGTACGAGAATGCCGGCGCCCTCGCCCATGACGAAACCGTTCCGGTCTTTATCAAACGGAATCGAAGCCCGCAGCGGATCTTCCGACTCGGAAAGTGCGGTCAGTGCCGAAAAGCCTGCCACGCCGACCGGCGTAATTGCGCTCTCCGCGCCGCCTGCCACACAGATGTCCGCGTCGTTGTACTGAATTGCGCGGAAGGCATCGCCAATGCAGTGCGTTCCTGTCGCACACGCCGTTACCACGCTGGTACATTTTCCTTTCGCGCCGAGTGCAATCGCAACGTTTCCCGCCGCCATGTTCGCAATCATCACCGGAACGGTAAACGGGTTGACGCGGGACGGATTTCCGGCATCAATTTTGGCTTTCGCCTGCTCGCATGCATTCAGATCACCGACGCCGGAGCCCACCAGAACGCCGACGCGGAACGGATCTTCATTCTCCATGGAAATGCCGGCATCTGCAAACGCTTCTTTTGCTGCCGCAACGGCATACTGGGAGAAAGTTCCCATTCGTCTTGCCGCCTTGAAATCCATGCGTTCTTTTGCCACGAAGCCTTTGACCTCGCCTGCCAGATGTACTTTATATTCTGCTGTATCAAATTTCGTAATCGTTCCGATTCCGCAGGCTCCCTTGCGGACGCCGTTCCAGAATTCCTCCACGGTATTTCCAATCGGGGTTACCGCACCCAGCCCTGTGATGACTACTCTTCTCTTCATTCCAACTCTCCTTTTCTTAGATCACCATGCCGCCGTCGCAGTGAATCACCTGTCCGGTGATGTAAGCTGCCGCTTCGGATGCCAGAAATGCGGCCAGGTTTGCCACATCCTCCGGCTTTCCGAAATGGCCGAGAGGAATCTGGGATACGGATGCTTCTTTCACTTTATCCGAAAGAACCTCCGTCATATCGGTCTCAATAAAGCCCGGCGCAATCGCATTGACGCGGATGCCGCGGGATGCCAGTTCCCGTGCCGCTGTTTTCGTCAGGCCGATCACACCTGCTTTCGATGCCGCATAATTTGCCTGTCCGGCGTTTCCTGCCACGCCGACCACAGAAGCCATGTTGATGATGCAGCCGCTCTTCTGGCGGATCATCGGCCGTGCCGCAAAGCGGATGCAGTTGAACGTTCCCTTGAGGTTTGTCTCAATGACACGGTCGAAGGCTTCCTCCGACATGCCCATCAGAAGGCCGTCCTTTGTGATGCCCGCGTTGTTGACCAGAATATCGATTTTCCCATACAAAGCAAGAATTTCCTTCATCCACGCTTCACACGCCGCAAAATCCGATACATTGCACTGCATCACGCAGCCGTCTCCTCCTGCCGCGCGGATTCCCGCAAGCACGGTTTCGGCCGCCTCTTTTGAACCATTGTAATTGATGACAACAAAGGCTCCCTCCGCCGCCAGTTTTTCTGCAATCGCACGCCCGATTCCGCGGGATGCGCCCGTTACTACTGCTGTTTTTCCACTTAACATCTCATTCTCCTGCTGCATAATCCACTATCTATAATAAAGTTTCGCACACCTGATGCATTTCCTCATAGGTGCGGATATTGTAACCTTTTACATCCCGGTTGATTTTTCTTAAAAAGCCGGTCAGTGTTCTTCCCGGTCCGATCTCCACGAAGGTATCAACGCCGTCCGCAATCATTGCCTCGATGCTCTGCTGCCACCGCACACCGGATGCCACCTGCTGGATCAGAAGGCCGCGCGTCAGTGCAATGTCACGCACATACTGGCCGGTTACATTCGTCACATACGGAATCTTCAACTCCATAAAGCCGACGCCCTCGAGCGCTTCGGTCAGCCCCTGGGACGCAGCTTCCATCATCGGGGAATGGAACGGGCCGCTTACGTTCAGCGGAAGTACCCGCTTTGCGCCTGCTTCTTTTAACTTTTCCGAAGCCTCTGCCACTGCCGCCTCATATCCGGTGATGACAATCTGACCCGGGCAGTTGTAATTGGCAATGTAGGCGCCGGAAATCCCGCTCAAAATCTCTTCGATTTTTGCAGCTTCCATGCCGAGCACCGCCGCCATCGCGCCCTCGCCTGCCGGAACGGCCTCCTCCATCAGGATGCCTCTTCTGCGGACGACCTTCATCGCATCCGCCATTTCCATACCGCCGGCGGACACAATCGCGTTGTACTCGCCAAGGCTGAGGCCCGCTGTCACATCCGGCGTAAGGCCGCACGCCCGGATGGACTGCTCCATCGCCATTCCGGTTGTCAGCAGTGCAATCTGGGTAAACTCTGTCTGATCCAGATGTTCATTTTCCTCAAAACAGAGTCTTTTCATATCAATCCCGATCAGCTCGGATGCCATATCGTAGACGGCTCTCGCTTTCGGACATGCTTCATAAAAATCCGCGCCCATGCCGACACACTGGGAACCCTGTCCAGGAAACATAAATGCTGTTTTACTCATAACCGCGCCGGTGCTCCTTTCAGAAGTTCTTCCATCTCATTCATCATCTGCTCTATGATTTCTTTGCAGCTTTTCTCGTCTTTTACCATACCTGCAATCTGACCGGACATCACGCTTCCGGTTTTGACATCGCCGTCCACAACGGCTCTTCGAAGACCGCCGAGCGTCAGTTTTTCCAGCTCTTCGAACGGAGCTCCCTCTTTTTCCAGTTCCAGATAATGGCGTGTCATCTCATTTCGGATCGCCCGCACCGGATGACCGGTTGTGCGGCCTGTCACGCGGGTATCAATATCTTTCGCCTTGATCACCAGCTGCTTGTAATTTTCATGCACAACGGCCTCTTTCGAAGCGACAAAACGCGTTCCCATCTGAACCGCCTCGGCACCCAGCATAAAGGCTGCTGCCATGCCGCGTCCGTCCGCAATTCCACCGGCCGCAATGACCGGAATTTTTACGGCATCTGCCACCTGCGGAACGAGTGCCATCGTTGTCGTCTCGCCGATATGGCCGCCGGACTCACATCCTTCTGCCACAACGGCATCTGCGCCTGCGCGCTCCATTCGTCTTGCAAGAGCCACAGAAGCGACCACCGGGATGACGCGGATACCAGCGTTTTTCCACAGTTCCATATATTTCTCCGGATTTCCTGCGCCCGTCGTAACGACTTTTACGCCTTCCTCGGCAACCACTTTTGCCACCTCATCCGCATACGGGCTCATCAGCATGATGTTGACGCCGAACGGTTTGTCCGTCAGTTTTTTTGCTTCGCGGATTTCATTCCGAACCCACTCTGCCGGTGCCGCCGATGCTCCGATGAGGCCAAGGCCGCCGGCCTCGGAAACTGCCGCTGCCAGATGATGCTCCGCCACCCAGGCCATGCCGCCCTGAATGACTGGATACTGAATCCCGAGTAATTTTGTCACTTCTGTGATCATGAATCGCTTCCTCCTGCTTCCCGATCTTTCTTAGTTTTTGTGCTGCTCCAGATACTCTGCAACATCACCGACAGTTACCATCGTTTCCAGATCCTCGGTCGGGATTTCCACGCCGCAGGTGTCCTCGAGGGACATGACCATTTCAAACAGATCCAGGGAATCTGCTCCGAGATCCTCTTTGAAGGAAGTCTCCGCTGTGATGGTATCGATATCTGCTCCCAGTGCTTCTGCTACGGTTTCTTTTACTTTTTCTAACATGTTTTTGTCCTCACTTTTTTTCTTATTCTTCTTATTTTATATGGGCGTTTCTTACCATTCCAGGTACGCCGCGCCCCAGATCAGTCCTGCTCCGAAACCGGAGAGAACGATTCTCTGTCCTTTTTGGGCTCTGCCGGACCGGTTCCACTCATCCAGCAGAATCGGAATGCTCGCCGCACATGTATTGCCGTATGCTTCGATATTCCGCGGAAATTTTTCTTTCGGTGCTTTCAGTCGTTTTGCCACGCCGTCGATGATGCGGCTGTTTGCCTGATGAAGGATAAACGCATCAATCTCTTCGACCGCCATGTCGGCTTCCGCGAGCACCTCGCGGATGACTTCCGGCACGCGGGATAAAGCAAACTGGAACACGGCACGGCCGTCCATCTGCAGATACGTTCCCTTTTCGCAGGTCAGCGACACGCCTTTTTCTCCATCGGAATGGATCTTTTCGCACGCTTTTGTCTCCTGTTCCTCCGCCGTCAGCACAATGGCTCCCGCGCCGTCCCCGAACAGAATGCAGGTTCCGCGGTCGTGCCAGTCCACCAGGCGGCTCAGGGCATCTGCGCCGATCAGCAGCACGTTTTTTGCCTTGCCGCTCCGGATATACAGCTGGCCCAGTTCATACACCGCAAGAAACCCGGTGCAGGCGGCGCTGACATCGAGACAGGCGGCACGGAAAGCACCGATTTCATCCTGCACAAGACAGGCGGTATTCGGAAAGATACTCTCCGACGAAGAGGTTCCGACGAGAATCAGATCCAGCTCTGTCGAACAGATCCCGGCATTTTCCAGCGCTCTTCTCGCCGCCTTTACTGCCATTTGGGCAACTGTCTCCTCCCCGGCTATGTGGCGCGCACCGATTCCCGTCCGCTCCCGGATCCAGATATCGCTCGTATCCACCATCTTTTCCAGATCTTCATTTTTCCATATCGTCTCCGGTACATACGAACCGGTTCCCGCAATTCTGCCGTTTTTCACCTTACTGTCCTCTTGCTTATTTCATTCTCAAACATTTTTCTTTTCAAATGTTTTGATATTCAAAGTATATCATCAAAATTCATTTTGTCAACCTTTTTTTATTGCTTTTTCCATTTCCCACTTCTATAATGAAACTATGTTCGGGATTTTTTCGAAACTATTTTTTCCGGATTCTATTATTTTGAGCCCCGGCGCAGGTTCTCTATCGAACACTCCGGCAGGCTCCAGAAAGGACACCAAACTTATGCAGGTTCCAATGTCATCCTATCTTGTGGAAATCAAACCACAGATTCAGGAACTGATCCGTCTGCTCGAGCGCGAATTCGATTATGTCAGCGTGCTCTGCACCGATGTCAAAGGCACGACCTACCGTGTCAGCATGCATCAGACCACCGTCGGCGATTATCACTTCTGTGAACGCGGCTTCGTTGTCCGTGCATGGCAGGACGGTTCCTACACCGAATATTCCTTCAACAACCTCACCGATGCCGCAGATCTTGCGGAGGAAATTACTTCCGCGCTGAAATCCGAATTTCAGGCATTAAAGGCACTCGGCATCGCGCAGATGGAGTCTCCTCTCGTGCAGGAAGAAGCCATCGAAAAAACAATGCAGAATGAAATCGAGATTGACCCGGAGACCGTCTCCGCAGAGGAGATTCTCTCCCACCTTCGGAAGCTCTGCAACGCCGGCGCTGCCCATGAAGGAATTCTGGAATTCCAGAGTACCGTCAGCTTTGCCCGTGTCAACAAGCTGTTCCTCTCCTCCAAAAAGGATCTGATGCAGTCCTACGCTTTCTCGGAGGGCTCCCTTTCCGCAATCGGCACAGAAAACGGAAAACAGAATATGTCGTACCGTTCCTGCTCCGGCCTGAAAGGCGTGGAAATCTTAAATGAGATGGATGCGATTGTTGAGGAAATCATCGCCGTTCTGTACGACAAGCTCCACTCCGATCCGGTCACCCCTGGCATGTACGATGTCATCACCGCACCGGATGTCACCGGCGTGATTGCACACGAGGCATTCGGCCACGGTGTCGAGATGGATATGTTTGTCAAAGACCGCGCACTCGCCAAAGAGTATATCGGCAAGCCTGTTGCCTCCCAGCTCTCCTCCATGCACGACGGAGCAGTCGGCGCACAGCAGGTCAGCAGTTATCTTTTTGATGATGAGGGAACGCTCGGCACCGACACCACGGTCATCGACCACGGTACACTCGTTACCGGCATCAGCGATCTCGTAAGCGCACTCCGCCTTGGCACCACGCCGACCGGAAACGGAAAACGCGAGAGCTTCGAGCGCAAAGTCTACTCCCGTATGACCAACACCTACTTCACCGCAGGCACAGACAAACTCGATGATATGATCGCTTCGATTGAGCACGGCTATCTTCTCGAAAGCGTTCAGTCCGGTATGGAAGACCCGAAACACTGGGGCATCCAGTGCATGGTCGGACTCGGCCGCGAGATCAAAGATGGTAAGCTGACCGGAAAAGTCGTATCTCCTGTCACCCTGACCGGCTACGTTCCGGATCTCTTAAAGAGCATCTCCATGGTTTCCGACAAAGAAGAGCTCTTCGGCTCCGGCATGTGCGGAAAAGGTCACAAAGAATGGGTCAAAGTCAGCGATGGCGGCCCGTATCTGAAATGTAAAGTGAGGTTAGGCTGATGAACGAATTATACGATGTATTAAAAACAAGCAAAGCCAGCGACTTTCTGATCCGCGAAGAGCAGACCGAATCCCGCGAGGCATTTTTCATCGGTCAGAAGCTCGACATGAGCCGCGCGAAAAAAGTAACTCATACGTTTCTGACCGTCTTTGTCGACAGTGAGGATGGAAAATTCCGCGGAAGCGCAGAAAAAAAGATCCACCAGGGCATTTCCCGCGAAGAAATGAAGCAGGAAATTGACCAGGCGCTGTTCGCCGCACAGTTTGTGCAGAACCCATGGTACCCTGTTGCAGAGCCATCGGATGCCCAGGCAAGCGCCGACATGGCTGATGCTTCCCGCGATCTTACCGCTAAACTCGTAAAACTGGTGCAGGCTATGCAGGAAATCAAGGCGGAAGAGGATTCCCGCGTAAACTCCTATGAGATTTTCGTCAACCAGAAGCAGACACACATCCGCAATTCCCGCGGTGTCGATGTCACCTTCTCCGGCTTTGACTGCGAGATCGAGGTTGTCACAAACTCCCGCAAGGATGATCATGAGATTGAGATCTACAAGGATCTCCGCTTCTCCGACAAATCTGCCGAGAAGATCATCGCCGAAGTGCGCGGAATGTTCCACACCGGCCGCCAGCGTCTGAATGCTGTTCCGACCCGCCAGAATGAGCATGCTGATGTTCTCCTGACCGGAAATGCCGTCGGCAGTTTCTTCCAGTATTTTGCCATGCATACCAACGCTTCTTATCAGTATATGGGCGTTGCAAAAGCAAAAATCGGCGAAGCCATCACCGGCGCAGATGCCGATCCGCTGAATATCCGCCTCGTGCCGACGCTCGACGGCTCTGCCAAAAACGCGCCGTACGACGAAACCGGTATGCCGGCAGCCGAGCGCGTTCTGTTTGAAAACGGCATCTGCCGCTCCTACTGGGGCAGCCTTCAGCATGCCCATTATATCGGCATGAAGAATACTACTTCCATGAATAACATGGTAGTTGAAGGCGGTTCGAAAACACTCGACGAGCTGCGCAGCATGCCGCATATAGAAATCACCGATTTCAGTGCGTTTGATATGGATGCCGTAAGCGGCACCTGCGGCGGTGAGATCCGGCTCGCGTATGAGAGCGACGGAACCATCTCCCATCCGACAACCAGCGGATCACTTTCCGCCCGTTATGACGATGTGCTGAAAAATCTGACTTTCTCGAAAGAGACACAGCAGATAAACAACCGCGTGGTACCGTGTGCGGTACTGCTGCGGGATGTGACGGTGGCGGGAGAATAATTTTTCATTCTGCAGCATACGAAAAAGGAGCATCTCCAGGTTTCAAGTTCGAAACCGGAGATGCTCCTTTTTAATTTTCTGTGTTTATGTTCAGTCTTTTCTTCGTCTTCTGGATTTCTTTTTGCTTCCAAAATCCAGAACAACGACCAGGGTGTTAAGACCCAGATAAGTTTCAACATCTTCTGCCGTTTTGATATTGTCATTCAGCACAGTCTGCAGTGTCAGAATTGCCAAAACAGGAACAAAATTTCTAAACAGTAATGGGGTCTGACCCCAATGTGGTTATTTATAATCGTGTGTTTTCAGTGTTGTCGTAATCAGGTTGTGGACCGGCGTATCGTCTTCCACGACCAGTATCAATGTCTTATTCATTTAAATTCACCTCACTGAGCGGCAGCGTAAAACGAAAATGACAGCCGTGCGGAGCGCAGTCACGAAGCACCAGTTCCCCGCCATGCGCATTTACAATGGAGCGGCACAGCGCCAGCCCAAGGCCAAGGCTTCTGCGGCTGTCACTCACCTTATTTTTTCCGGAATAGAACATTTCAAATACATGCTCCCTGCACTCCGCCGGAATGCCGGGTCCATTATCCTCCACCGCAATCCATACGTTTTTTTCTTCTTTTCCGGCTGTAATCCGGATCTTGGATCCTGCCTGTGTATATTTTACTGCATTGTTGATCAGGTTTACCAATACCTGTACAATCAGCTTTGCATCCATGCGGGCGAGCAGTACATCTTCCCCGCAGTCCACCGTAATTTTATGTTCGTTTTTCCGCCGTTCTACATGGCGCAGCGCCTCACGGACTACATCCTCAACCACCTGATCGGATAACTGCAGTTTTACACTTCCATCTTCTATTTTCGTAAGCGCAAGCAGATTTTCCACCAGTTCAATCAGCCATCCGGCATCCTCATAAATATCCGAAAAAATCTGTTTCCGCATCCCTTCGTCCAGTGCGTCAAAGTTACTGATCAAAGAGTCTGCATTGCCGAGAATTGATGTCAGTGGTGTGCGCAGATCATGGGAAATCGTCCGCAGCAGATTCACCCGAAGCTGCTCATTTTTCGCCATGACTGCCGCCTCTTCTTTTTCTCTCGCACTTTGTTCCCGATCCAGTGCCATGGCGCACTCTCCCAGAATAGAAAGCAGGATACTGTTCTCAAACGCATCCAGTGGCTTTTGTCCGATGAAAATGCCGATCACACCATATCTGTTCTGTGCCGCATAGATGGAAAGGTACAGATACGGTTCTTCAGAAAAACGTTCTGTCATAGCTCCCGCCCGTTTCCGGTTTTTCAGAACCCACTGCAGGATTTCCTGTTCTTTCACATTAAAAACTTTTTCTGATTTTATTCCTGTTTCGGCGTTATAAAGAGTTCCCTGCACAATGCCGTTTTTCTTTTTTTCTACCGGCGCCACAACCAGATTTCTCCCCAGAAGCTTTATCAGCTGCGTTGCCGTAATATCAAAAATTTCTGACGCATCCTCTGCCTTTTGCAGAAGCTGGCTGGTATTAAAAAGAATCTTGGTTCGAAAGGCATCTCGTGCAGAAAGCTTTGCATTTTCTTTCAATTTTGAAGCAAGCGTACTGGTCAGGATTGAAGTGCCAAGCATGATCGCAAAGGTCACCGGATAGCCGGAACCATACGCATACAACGAAAGCCTCGGTTCTGTCATAAAATAATTAAACAGGACAACACTTGCCACAGAGCTGACCACACTACAGGTATAACCGCTGGTCAGAATAGATGTCAGCATGACGCCAAACAGATATACCGTAATAATATTGGCATCCGTAAAACCAAGCCGAAAAAAGATTTCTCCGATTCCGGTCGCAGCAGCCAGAATCAGAACCGTAAGCATCAGTTCTTTCCAGGAAGGCAGCTCCATCCACTCCGGAAATTTTTTTCGTTTCTGATATCTCCGGTACACGTCTGAGTCTGGAATGATGTGAATTTCCAGATCAGGCACAAGATCCGTCAGACGCTCGGTCCACACCCTTCGCTGATGGAAATAGCCCTGCTTCATCATGCTCTTTCCAATGACAATCCGCGTCACCTCGGAAATTCTTGCGTATTCTGCAATCTGCAGGGCAATATCTTCACTGTGTGTCGTTACAATTTCTGCCCCGCTCTGCTCTGCCAGACGAACATGCTTCTGCAGCCTTGCCAGATCCTCCGGTGTTTTTTCTGTTTTTTCTGCTGTCTGCACATACAATGCCGTAAAGCCGGCCTGAAACGCCTGTGCCATCTGCGCCGCAGTCCGAATAATTTTTTCATTGGATGGCGAAGAGGACAGACACACCAGGATATGCTCTTTTTTTTGTTTTTCTTTTTCCAACTGTCTCACCCCGCCTCCTATTGTAGATCATAAACGAAGAGAAAGCTATAGTCAGGAAATCTTTTTTTCTCCCGTTCCCTGTTCTTGTTTTCTGTTTTCCGTGAAATTTTGTCCCGTTTCCGGTTCCTCTCTTCTGTTTTCCGTGAAAAATGTCTCTATCTGATCTACGAGCACGCCTCCAGACAAAAAACCGACCAGGGTAACGAAGAGCAGTCCTACACTTAACACAGAAATCACCTCTCTTTCAGATTCGAAAACATTTCTGGATCGCTTTATATTCACCAAGAACCAATATGGTAGCATCGCCATCCAGAACTGTCTCCGGAGACACCGCAACATCTGTTTTTCCATATTTTCTTGTTGCCAGAATATTAATACCGTATTTTTTCCGGATATCCAGCTGGCCGACATTTTTTCCAATCCAGTTCTCCGGGATTTCAACCTCAAAAATCGCATACTGACTGTCAATTTCAATATAGTCAAACACATGATCCGAGCTGTAACGAATCGCTGTCCATTTTGCCATCTGTTTTTCCGGATAAACAACCTGATCCGCTCCGTTCCGCAACAGGAATTTTTCCTGTACATCCCGTTCTGCCCGGGACACGACCCATTTTGCGCCCAGCTCCTTCAAAAGACATGCGGTTTCCAGCGAATCCTGAAAGCTGCTTCCGATCGTCACAATACAGACATCATAATTTCCCACACCAAGGGATCGCAGAAAGTCTGCATTGACACTGTCACCGATCTGTGCATTTGTCACATACGGCATCACGGCATCGATCCGTTCCTCATTTCGGTCTACCGCCATCACCTGATGTCCAAGCTGATTCAGATGCATGGCAATATGTCTCCCAAATCTTCCTACTCCAATCAGTAAAATATTTTTCATCTCATCTCTTCCTCTCTTCTTATCCTACATTTATTTTTTCCAGCGGCATTTTTGCATGTGCGCTCTTTCTCCCCGGCATCGCAGCATAAACAAGCGTCAGACCGCCAACCCTTCCAAGAAACATCAGTGCGATCAGAATTCCTTTCGAAAGAACACCGAGCTGCGGCGTAATTCCAAGCGTCAGGCCAACCGTTCCAACAGCAGATGCTGTCTCAAACAGACACTCAGAAATCGGCAGATTTTCTGCCACACTGATCACCATTCCTCCCATCAGCACCAGAAAAAGATACATCATCAGAATCGTAGATGCATTTTTTAATACCTCCTGGCCCACCCTGCGTCCAAACATCTGTGTGTCCTCTCTCTGACGGAACGTAGCAGACGCATTAGCTGTCAGCACGGCAAATGTGGTAATTTTCATTCCGCCAGCCGTTGATCCCGGTGCTCCGCCAATCATCATCAGAACAATCATGATCGCCTGGGAGGCACCTGTCATCCCGGAAAGATCTGCTGTATTAAATCCGGCCGTTCTTGTTGTCACGGACTGAAACAATGCGCAGAGCGTCCGCTCCTTGACCGGCATTCCGGCGAAATCCCGGAAGAAAAAGAAAGCCGCCGGAACAAAAATCAGAAACAGACTTGTAAGCAGGATCACCTTGCTTTGCATGCAGTACTGACGAAAATGGTATTTTTTTGTATAGATATCATCCCAGGTCAGAAATCCGATTCCACCTATTACAATCAGCCCCATAATCGTAAGATTAACCAGTGGATTTCCCACATAAGAAGTCAGGGACGGATACAGATGATCCGTTTTTCCAAGAAGATCAAATCCTGCATTGCAGAATGCGGATACAGAATGAAACAACGCCATCCAGATTCCTTTTCCGCCGTAATCCCGTAAAAAAACAGGCAGAAGAAACAACGCCCCCAACAGTTCAATTCCAAAGGTTCCTTTGAGGATAAAACGCGTCAGGCGCACAATTCCGCCCACCTTCGGGGCAGAAATCGCATCCTGCATCGTGCTTCGCTGCATCAGGGAAATTTTTCTCCCAGAAAGCATCGCAATCGAAACAGCGATCGTAACCACACCAAGACCACCGATCTGAATGAGCAGCAAAATCACGCTCTGTCCAAAGACGGACCAGTAGCTTCCTGTATCTCTGACTGCCAGTCCTGTCACACAGGCGGCTGATGTTGCAGTAAACAGTGTTTCTGTAAATGGCGTTACATTTCCTTCCCGCGAAGCCACAGGAAGCATCAAAAGCAGTGCTCCTGCCAGAATTACCCCCGCAAATCCAAGAATGATAATTTCAAACGACGACCATTGTTTCCTGTATCGCAGTTTTATACTCCACATTTCTCTTTTTACTCCTTCTTTTTGATTCCTCCTTATTTTAGAGACTTCCGTTTTAAAAACGTATAAATACCTTTTCCATGGCATTAAGATTGTATAAAGATTTTTCGAATTTCAAGCCCAAAAACAGGAACCGCCCAAAAGTTTCCCACAACAGTAATGGGGTCTGACCCCAATGTGTGTATATTCTTCTTTTATCGCAGTAACGCATTAGTTGGTTAAACTACCGATTTTTCTCCTTTTGAAAGTAGATTCTTTTGTCATAAATATCAAAAAAAGTATTTACAAATCCTTACGTATCAGTTATTGTGTATATAATCTATTGAGAAGTTCGTGCAGAATTATGCAATTTTGTTTTTAATAAATACTCTGTTTCCTTTCCCAATGGCATTTTGTTGACTTTTTACGTCAAACAGAACGGATCAAAGGGTAAAATACCAAATTTTTTCACAAAAAATCACTCAACGTAATTACAGATGAACTCGGATCCCTATCCCGAAAAAACATCGCACCTTATTTTCGAAAGGAGATAGCAATTTTATGTTTCATTTTCTAAAAGGAAAGAACAAAGAAAATGTTCTTTACGCACCTTGCAAAGGAAAAGTAGTTCCGCTTTCCGAAGTCCCGGATCCTACCTTTTCCGAAAAAATCCTGGGGGACGGATTTGCAGTGATTCCGTCTGAGGGAAAAATTTATGCACCGACAGACGGTGAAATAGCCATGGTATTTGATACTCTTCATGCCATCACGCTCACAAGCAGCTCCGGAACCGAAATCCTGATCCACATCGGCCTGGATACGGTTACACTAAAGGGCGCACCGTTTACCGCACACGTTGCAGCCGGCGATCAGGTCAAAAAAGGAGATCTTCTGATGGATGTCGATCTGGACAAGATCACCGGAGCCGGATTGAACACAGTCACTCCGGTACTGATTTGCAATACCGATGATTACGAGAAAATCAGCTTGAAAAAAGAGGGCGAAGTTTCCTTAGACGAAGCCGTTCTCAGTATTTCCTGATCTTTTTTTGATCTTTCGTCAGATGAATCTTCATCCTCTTCTTTTATGAAATGTACGCTTGAAGTCTTTTCTCACTTGCTTTTGTGAAATGCACTCTCAATGTCTTTTCTGCACTTGCTTTTGTAAGTATATTGGATGGATTCGGTAAATTCACGTATCTAATTGGAGGTATCCAGTTATATAAATTATCTTTTAAGGAGGGAGAAATATATGAAATTTCTTCAGAAACTAGGGAAAGCCCTCATGCTTCCTGTAGCAGTACTGCCGATCTGCGGTATCCTGATGGGTATCGGATACCGGCTGTGTCCGGCAACGATGCAGGGCGGCGAGATCTCGGGCGTAGTAAACCTGATCGGTCTGTTTCTCGTAAAAGCAGGAGCAGCTCTGATCGACAACATGGCAATCCTCTTTGCAATCGGCGTTGGTGTCGGTATGTCAGAAAAGAATGACGGTACCGGCGGAATCGCAGCTCTGGCATCCTGGCTGATGATCACAACACTTCTTTCTACCGGAGTTGTTACAACTATCATCCCGTCCATCGCTGAGAGTGCTACAAAGACGCTGGCCTTTGACAAGATCGAAAACCCGTTCATCGGTATCCTGGCCGGTATCATCGGATCTGCCTGCTATAACCGTTTCAAAGACACCAAGCTTCCGGACTGGTTATCCTTCTTCAGCGGCAAACGCTGTGTAGCAATTGTTTCCGGTGTTGTTTCTATCGTTGTATCTGCTGTTCTGTTACTGGTATGGCCATTACTGTTCGGTGCTCTGGTAGCAATCGGTAAATCTATTGTCAGCCTTGATGTTGTCGGTGCCGGTATCTATGCATTCCTGAACCGTCTGCTGATCCCGACCGGATTACATCACGCTCTGAACAATGTATTCTGGTTTGACACGATCGGTCTTGGTGACTTGAAGCACTTCTGGGCTGGTGAAACATCTGCTGATGTAACCTGGAGCCTTGGTATGTACATGTCCGGATTCTTCCCATGTATGATGTTCGGTATTCCTGGTGCTGCACTTGCTATGGTAAGATGTGCAAAACCTGCAAAGAAAAAAGCTGCGATCGGTCTGGTAGCTTCTGCTGCAGTCTGCGCATTCATCTGTGGCGTTACAGAACCTTTTGAGTTCGGATTTATGTTCCTTGCTCCTGCTCTGTACGTAATCTATGCATTACTGTACGGTATCTTTACTATGATCACAGTTGCTCTCGGCTTCCGTGCAGGATTCAGCTTCTCCGCCGGTGCTATGGACCTCCTGTTCTCATCCTCACTGCCCGCAGCACAGAAAATATGGCTGATCATTCCGCTTGGAATCGCAGCATTCCTCGTATTCTACTTCGTATTCCTGTTTGCTATCAAGAAATGGGATCTGAAGACTCCTGGACGCGAAGATGACGATCTCGAAGCAGAGAAAAAAGTAGAACTGGCAAGTGATAACTATACCGCAATCGCAGCTAAAATTCTGGAAGGCTGCGGCGGAAAAGAAAACATCACAAGCATTGATAACTGCGTTACAAGACTGCGACTGGAAGTGAAAGATATCACTGCCGTAAACGACAAGGTAATCAAATCTGCCGGCGTGGCAGGCGTGATCAAACCTGGCAAAACCTCTGTACAGGTTATCGTTGGAACAAAAGTTCAGTTCGTAGCTGACGCTTTCTCCAAACTTTGTGAATAATATTTACCCAGGTAGTCCAAAAGGAGCATATCGCTGATGCGGTATGCTCCTTTTAATTGCGCAAAGTTTTCCTTATTTTCTGCCCTTTCGCAGAGCAGGAACCCGGCTGTTGTTTGTCAAATGGCTGCTATCAAAACCAAAGGTCGGATTACTGGTGGTTCCGAAAACGTGTGCATATATGTGGGGAATCGCCGTGTGACCTCAGCTCTTGTTCTAAGCACCGCGCAGCTTTTCGGGACAGGTACAGCACAGTACATCGTTTCGTAAATGTATTTTTTTAAAATCTTGTTATGAAAAGGAGTGCGAAAAAACGTAACTTTGTTTTTTCGCACTCCCATTTTCTCTCCCAAAAAACGCCGCAGCTCTCGTCTTACTTCGCGCTGTCTGCATCAATCACGGACTGGATCTGTTTCATCAGCGTATCATAATTCTCCTGATTGTCGATTCCGCCGAGCATCGGCTCTCCCACAATATTTCCATTTCGATCGACCAAGATTGTGGTAGGAAATGCCATAATATCGGAAGCATACTTTCCTGCCGCGGAAGCAGAATCAATGGAAAGATTGCGGTATTTCGCACCCTGGCTTTCGAGAACCGCTGCTGCTTCTTTGATCGCATCCTGATTTCCGTCGAAGGTTTCTGTGTTGATGCCTACAACCTCGCCTCCCATGGATTTGATTGCATCGTTTAATTCGTTCAGCTTGGATAACTCAGCAACACAAGGCTTGCAGCCGGTAAACCAGAAATTCACGACCGTTACCGCATTTTTGGAAAACAGACTTTCGTCAACTGTATTGCCATCATAATCCTGACCCGAGAAATCCCGGAACGGAGATGCCTCTTCGGAATCGTTTTTCGCGTCGGTATCTTCCGATGCTGTATTGCCGTTTTCCATTTCCGCTATCTGTTCCTCGATTTTTCGTATCGTTGCAATATCATCCGTCAGTGTATTCAGCTCGTCCTCTGAAAAAGAGTCCTTGTTGGCTTCAACCGTGTCTGCCAGATAATCCCCATAATTTCCGCTCGGATCAGCCGTGCTTTTATTCATCATGCCAAACACCTTATTCCATACATCCGCATGATCTGCAAAAATCTGGTTTTCCTGCTGATATAAATCGTCCAGCTTTGTGCCGGAAGCCCCTGCCGTTTCGGTTCCGGATTCCGCAACAGATCCCGTAACAGCTTCTGTGCCGGATTCCGTCTGTGTTGTCTGCGTTTTCTTTGTGTCTGCAGCCTCTTTTCCGTTGCATGCGGTAAGTAATAATGCTACGCTGAGTGTAAAAACAGGGATAAAAGTTCTTTTGGTTTTCATAAGTTATGGCTCCTTTTAAAAATAGTATTGTTTTAATCCACCGTCGATAAATTCACAGAGTCTGGCTTGTCATTTCATCCTTCGATGCTTCGCGATTTCTCTCCGGTGTCCTTTTTCTGACACGTTTTTCCCATAAACTGATAGTGGATCGCATCCTTCGGACAGGCCTTGATGCAGGCTCCGCATCGGATGCATTCCGGATGATTTGGGGTCCGGCACACGTCGATATCCATTTTACATGCCCTGGAACACTGATTGCATCCGACACATTTGCTGTTTTCAATCGTGATATGTAAAAAGCTTACCTTATTAAATAAGGAATAGATTGCCCCAAGAGGACAGATCCATTTGCAGAAGGGTCTGTAAAACAAGATGCTGAGCACGACAACCGTAATCAGAATACCGAATTTAAACGAAAACAGCTTGCCCAGTGCAGACCGGATTGCGGCATTTCCGATGGAAAGCGGGATCGCCCCCTCCAGAACGCCCTGCGGACAAATATATTTGCAGAAGAACGGATCTCCCATCCCGATCGAATTCGTTGCAAACATCGGCAGAAGAATCACAAAAACAACAAGGATGATATATTTCAGATACCGCAGCGGCTTCAGTCTGGCCGTAGAGAATTTCTTTCCGGGGATTTTGTGAAGCAAATCCTGAAACCATCCAAACGGACACAAAAAACCACAGATGAATCTTCCCAGTGTCACGCCGAGTAAAATCAGGAACCCGGTTATGTAGTAGGAAAACTTAAATTTGGATGATCCGACAACCGCCTGAAAGGCTCCGATGGGGCACGCTCCCGTCGCAGCAGGACAGGAATAACAGTTTAGTCCCGGTACGCATACCGTTTTCGCTTTGCCCTGATATATTTTGCCCTGAAAAAAATTGGGGATATGAGGATTGGTAAGCAGTGTGGCCGCTGCCTGGATCCACCCGCGTATTCCGGCTATTTTCTTTGATCGTAACTTCTTTTTCTTATCCAATTCCGACACACTCCAGACATAATTTAATTGCTTTCCCAAGCACAGCAGCCGCTTCCCCTCTGACGGCGCCATAGCCCATCATCGCTATGCCTGTGATAACTAGAACAATTTGAGATATTTTTCTGCATTTCAAAATGTGGTTGCTCCTTTGATTTTATTGATTGACCAGCTGACTCTGATATTATACAATAGCTGTTGTAAAATCATTGTTAAGAAATGGGCAGGTGAAAAAAATTTTGAGATTATTAATCGTGGAAGATGAGAAACAAATGTGTGACACAGTTGCCAGAAGTCTGTACGCCGCCGGGTACGAGGTAGATACCTGCTATGATGGGGCGGAGGCTCTGGAATGCATCCTGGCAGAAAATTATGATCTGATTGTCCTGGATCTCAATCTGCCCGGCATGGACGGAATGGATCTTCTAAAAGAGCTCCGGAAGGAAAACGAAGAAACGAAGGTGCTGATCTTATCTGCAAGAGGACAGATTGCAGACAAAGTAGAAGGACTCGATGCTGGGGCAAATGATTATATGGAAAAGCCGTTCCATCTGCAGGAGCTGGAAGCGCGGATCCGCAGTCTGACAAGAAGAAAATTTGTGCAGAAGGATGTCTGTCTGGAAAGTGGCGGGATCAAATTCGATACCATCAAACGAGAGGCCTATGCCAACGGAACCCTGGTTTCCCTGACAAGAAAAGAAAACGGAATTTTGGAATATCTGCTTCTCCACCTTGGCAGACCGGTAAGCCAGGAAGAATTGATCGAGCATGTCTGGGATGCCTCCGTGGACAGCTTCAGCGGATCCATCCGCGTACATATGTCTTCGCTTCGGCGAAAGCTCAGGGCGGTACTTGGATACGATCCGATTTTGAATAAAGTAGGCGAAGGATATCAAATACGAGAGGAGTCCGACCGATGAAAAAAATATCACTGCAGTGGAGACTTACCTGTATCATTACCCTGTATATTGCGGTCATCTGTGGATGTCTGACCCTGCTTGTCTATAAAAACGGAATTTATTATATCGATTCCCTGCAGGAGACCGTAGATGCCCGGGGCGATGATGCCGAAGATCAGGACGGGGACGGTGCCACAGACGGTTCCGATCAAATCTATATCAGCATTCCGGAGGACAAGTGGGATGAATTTGCCAGAGATTTCTCTGTTCAGGTGTACAACAATAAAGCAGACTACAAAAGAAACAGCCTGATCCTTTCCGCTTTATTGGCCCTTCTTGGCGGTGTCGCTACCTATTTTATCAGTGGCCATGCACTCAGACCCATTCGTGAGTTCTCCGAAAAAATCGAGGAGGTGCAGGCACAGAATCTGGCCGATTCGCGCATTGAAGAAAACAAAGTAAAAGAGCTGAACCAGCTTCGTATTTCGTATAACAAGATGCTGGAACGTCTCGCAGATGCTTTTGAAATCCAGAGACAGTTTACGGCAAATGCAGCACACGAGCTTCGCACTCCACTGTCTGTCATGCAGGTACAGCTCGATTTATACCATTCCACCCCGCATCCGGGCAATGACGCCGACACCTTACAAACACTGAAAATGGTGACGGAGCAAAACGGCCGGCTCAGCAAAATGGTCAAGACACTGCTCGATATGAGTGAGCTTCAAACAGTAAGCAGGGATGAAACCATTGCCGTTGACGCCCTTGTCGATGAAGTACTGGTGGATCTGGAACCGCTTGCCCAGGAAAAGGAGATAAAACTGATCGGGAACTGTAACGATACCACTATGGTCGGAAGTGACATTTTGATTTACCGGATGGTATACAATCTTGTTGAGAATGCAATCAAATACAACCATTTCGGCGGACAGGTTACCGTAACCGCATACCGGAAGGGAAAAAACATCTGCCTGTCCGTAGAAGATACCGGAAACGGAATCCCGGCTGAATTAAAAGAACGCATATTTGAACCATTCTTCCGCGTAGATAAATCCAGAAGCCGCCAGCTTGGCGGAGTAGGCCTTGGGCTGGCCCTGGTTCATGAAATCGTGCGCGTACATGACGGCAGAATAACCGTTCAGTCCAGCCCGTCCGGTGGAACGATCTTTGAGGTAGTTTTTACACAGTGACATCATCCCAAAAGCCAGTCGATGACATCATCTGTTCTGCAATGTCTGAAGTGCCGATTCCAGCGTATCTTCGTCCATTGCGTATTTTCCGTCCTGCATTCGGACAAGCGCGCCATATCTTTGTTTTTCATTATCCGTTAGTTTCGGAGCATACTCATATTTAAGGTCTTACCAAAACGGCGGGGCCTTGTAAAAAGATTTACCTTTCCCCAGCTATCAAGAAGCTGTTCAATCAGTCTTGTCTTATCAATATAGTAAAAACCTTGTTGGCGAATTTCCTTAAAATCTTCGACACCAACCGGAAGTTTTAACGTCGCTGCCATTCTTCCACGCCCTTTCCGAAGCTACATTAACAGGCAAAGGATATTATATCCCAGTGCATTTTGATTTTACCATTTGGGAACTCAAATGGCAAGTTGATCCTATCTTCTGCTTTGCCTCGTTTACGGCACATCAATCAGTCCGAAGCGGTAGAACATTCCGTATATGTAGGTCACGCCCCGGATGTCGCCCAGAGCCTTTGGTCCACGCAACTCTAGGGGTCTGACCCTATGAAAATCTGAGTAGACGGGAACTATCGTACTGCTGGAAAACCCTGGTAAAAAGCGAGTAAAACGGCAGCCGTCTCCTTTTCGAGACCCCTGCCGTTTTACTCGCTTTTTCTATTCATTTTCATAGGGCATACCCCCATGTGTCTCGTTTGCTAAGGTCATGGGAATATTAGGAAAATCTTTTAATCTTATCTTTGTATCAGAATTATAGTGATCTTCTTTTGGATTGACCGCCTTGGGACCGGTCCCCGATGTACTATAAGTTACAATATGCTTAACAATAGAATCCTATCTCATCCGTCACAAATGCCTCTTTCCATTTTGCACAAATAAAGAAAAACTGTGCTGATATAAATTCCATCAATTCATTCAGCTCTTTCTTGGAAATTTTACTTCCATTACTTGCCAAAATGCATCCACCTGACTTTGTAAGCCATATTTTAGTCGCATTTGGAGTAGGCTTACCTTTTGATATATGAACATGAATTGGTTCTCCATTTTCATTAGACCAAAAATATACCGTATATCCACATACCATAAACAATTTAGGCAATTTGAATCCCCCCATTCTCCGCATACCGGTATAGCAAATGAGCATTACTATGCAGGAGTTCTTCAAACATTGCTATTTCTTCATCCGAATATCCTTGGCGTTCTGTCCATTTGTAATCAGGCAATTCACACCTTGCCGAATCAAATCCATCTTCTGTTGGTCGTTCAAAGTTTACAATAACTTTTTTCATTCCATCTTTTTCAACAATTTGTGAATGAACAATCTCCGTTTCATCTGCCAGTGTCATATATGGATACATCATACAACGTCACCCCGTTTCTTATTTTTAAACTCATTATAGCATCATACCCTGTCGTTGTCATGTGATTAAAAGCTAAATTCTTTCACTGAAAATTTCAAAAGTAAATTCCATCGTCCGCTTATGCGGTGGAATTTACTCCTACATGAGTGGAGTTTAATCTTTCATATATTCGTGCTATGCTCATGAAGACCTTCTGACAGCAGTAGAAGGAGATCTCTATGAGTAAATATATTCATGGTAACCAGAAACATCTTTCCCTTGAAGACCGTAAATACATTGAGCGTTCCCTGAATAACGGCAGCACTTTTAAAGATATCGCCCGCTTCTTATGCAAAGATCCTACAACTATTTCGAAGGAAGTGAAACTCCATCGTGTAAGTGATTGGTATCATAAAGGATCCTTCCTTAACGCTCACAACTTCTGCATTCATAGATATCACTGCAGAAAAACAAATGTATGCAGGAAAATCATACTCTGCAACATTAAGTGTACTTCCTGTCCAACCTGTAACCAAACCTGTCCTGATTTCGTTAAAGAACAGTGTAACCGTCTTGATAAGGCTCCTTACGTCTGTAATGGATGTCCGAAAGCCATCCATCATTGTTCCATTGCTCACAAGTACCGTTACGATGCTGTCTTTGCAGACCGCAAATACAAGGAATGTCTGTCTTCGTCCAGGGCTGGTATAAACATGACAAAGCATGAACTACATCAAAAGGACATGGTCATTTCGCCTCTTATTTATCAGGGACAATCTGGAGATTCCACCTATGCAGATGCCTGCTTAAGCCGAATGACATCCAAGGCATATCGTCTTGAATTTCCTGGCAGAGATCGTAGAGTAAACAACGGTAACTAATAAACCTGCTGAGCTTTGCTCAGTTTGAAGCGGAATGGTGCTCCGTTCCTCTGGAACGGATGCGCAGTTCTTGCGGAATATGCACTATTTTAAAAAAATTACAGAATTTCTTTTTTATTCTTTTTATTTGTAATCTTATGTTCATTTCTTCTATTTTCATAAGCTCTCATTCTTTTCTAATTCCCTGCATTTTCCAGAAAGCTCTTCCTCCAACGCTCTCACATCTCTGCAAATCTTTCCTTGGATCTCCTCTGTAAATTTTTCCGGCAATGGATCTCTCACCTTCAGCTCTTCTCTCACTTCGTCCCACCATAGAAACTCTCTATACTTGCAGATCACCTGCTCCACGCATTTTCCTATCCTCGTCTCTTTCCCACATTCCTCTGCTTTTTTCTCATTCTGTAAACTTGCATAATACAAAATCGTGACATTAAGCTCTTCTATCACCTTATTCATTTTCCTGCAGTCTACCTGGGTTCCATGCGAATTTTCTTTTTCTGCCTTACGTTTTCGTTCTTCCTCTTTTCTTTGCGTAGCTATTACTTCATCATATACAAACAACTCACCATCTTGGCTGATATATCCCACTTCGCTCAATACCAGTTTCAACAATTCCGGCGCTGCATGCAGTGTAGATGAAAGCTGCGATAGCTCCCACCGTTCTGCTCTCCTGATATATTCTTCCAATTGCTCAATAGTCGGTTTCTTCTCGATTCTTTTTCCAAATGACTTCTTCAGCCATCCAATACTCTGATAAATAAAAACTACCCGTGATGCCCAGTCGATTGCATCAGCCAGGGAGTTTATTCCCAGCGTGTCCAATATCTGGGAACTGTGATATAAAAATGTTTTCCATCCCTGCAAAACCGCCTGCGCGATCTGTATTCCATCCCCGCCCATATTGTTGGCTTGTACAAGAATTCCTTTTTCCTCTGCCTCTGGAAATGTGCGAAGGAAATCCCGAATCGTCACCCTGTCATATGGGACATTCCATTCGACACCCTCCTCAAATTGGATATACGGAAACATTTTATAGCGTGTATAGCTATCCATATCATCTTTATAATACGTATAAAAAGAAACATGCCGAATCTCATGTCCATGCTTTTTGCAATAAGACACCAGATTTTCCGACAGCTCCTCCTCATGAATCAGGATCATTTCCGGAATACGATATTCCAGGCAATAGTCAATCTGCAAACTGCAGATCTGTCCATTTCCTTTTATGTATTCCTGAAGTTTTTCTTCTGCATACGTTATATTTTCCCGAATTTTCTCTTCATAACCGTCCTCTACCGCTACTCCATGAAGCTGCCCCAATTCATCCTGATAAACTGGCGCAAAAGCAATCTCATCCACTTGCCGTACATATTCTGGATGATCCTGCAATAATTTTCGCTTTTCTTCTCCTATCTGCATCAATGTATACTCAGCATACGAATAAAATGCCCGATACAATCTATGAATCAAAAGAAAATACTTATAAAAAAGCGGGACACAGCAAAGTCTTGTATCTGCTACTCCATACTCTAACAAATCCTTTTTGGCCTTTTGTAACATCCTTTTTAGATTTGTATTCATCTTCAGATGTGTGGTCTCCAGAATTTCTGACAGATCTAAATAAATTTTTTCTTCATCATAATGAATCGGTATATGGCCATGCTGCATATAGTTTCGCAGAAAGTCTACAATTTTATACTCCGAATATTGATCATATGCTTTCGAAATGAAGTTTTTCTTAAAACTTTTATCCTTAGAAATATAGAATTCATCAAATTTCTCCATAGATTCTATCAATGTCCGCCCTGCGCTGACGGCATTGCAAAGCAACGCATTGATCTGAATCACATCTACAGTTTCTCCTCTCTTAGCGAATATACGATCGTCAAATTGTAAAGAGAATTTCTCAAACATGTTTTCCAAGTTAAAAACCATCATACTATATAACTCATCCAATTCACAAATATGCTGTGACATGCTGAGATACCGCCGCAATATCTGTTCATGCTCCCATGGCAGTTTCTCAAGCTGTGTTCCTGGAACATTCAAAAAATCCATTGGAATATACGCTCTTGTATTCATTGACATCCCTCCAAACCTATACAATTCTTTCTTGGAAATGCAAACTTTTTGTATACGCAAATAACGCTCACAAACTTCTCAAATTTATTACTGTATATATACCCCGTACTTACAATATAATTTGATTTTAACACCTATGTTCCAGCATAACAATCAATTCATGACTTTTTGTTTTTTTCTTTTTATAATATTTTTTACTCGTGTTTCTTCCTATTATAATATCTTTTCTTTTAGCATTTACTTTCTACTCTTCTGTTTCTTCTCATACAGCTTCCTTGGTCCGTATTTATGCTATTAAAGACTTATATTCCAAGAATATTCAAATGAGCAGGAGGAACATCTTTATAGGCGTTCTATAACAGCACATTTATAGGGTCTAAATGCTAGTATTCTCAACTCACGCCTTCACGGAAGGCGACTTTTTCGCACGCCGCCTGCGGAAGCTGAAACACTTCTCAACTCACGCCTTCACGGAAGGCGACGTCCCGGAGCGATCGTAATTGTATGCATTTTGATTTTCTCAACTCACGCCTTCACGGAAGGCGACTTCTTTTTCATAGAATTACCTCCAGAATATCTTCCTTCTCAACTCACGCCTTCACGGAAGGCGACTGCAAATTCAAATAATTTTTGCTGCTAAACACTTCTTATTTTTATTAATTTTTTCCAAATTTCTCATTCTAGCTTTTCTTTTTCACCTAGCTTCTCTTCGCTTTTCTCTTCATCCTGTCATTTTCCGGTGCGAATCTCCCTGTATTTTTCTGTTTATTTACCTTTCGCACTCGAAACATGTACACTCTGTCATAATATTTAATTTGCTTCATTATATCTCTCCACTAATTTTCTATCAACTGAAAATATGTTTTAATTTAATCTCTTTGCTTTTTAAAATTAACTTACTAAAGTTTTTTGTTATTTTTTACTGGCATCGTAAGATGCCAGTAATTAAATTTATAAAATTCTAATAATATCCGAACTTTATCTGATAATTGTAAGTAGGTAATCATCCGTATATTGACATTTTATAAAAGCCATCTG
>NZ_QTWD01000020.1:0-20240 GCF_003460955.1 Blautia sp. AF26-2
TTATAGCGGGCCAGCAAAAGTGCTTGCGATACCGCCCTTTGGGGCGAGCAGTAACAATAGCCCTTTGGAGGGCTAATAATAAACCACCAGTTGAACAGGTGGTTGCTAACTAGAATGTAGGAAACATTGTTTTTCGGCAGAAATACATTTACGGAGCTTCATTTCCTGCTTATGATGTTTGGCATATATCCCATAGTAGCGAAGCATTTTAAAATGTTTTTCGGAGATGTGGACAATGAGTTTTTGAATGAAGTTCAAAGCAGGAATGGTTTCAGTAACAGTTTTATTGTCTTCGTGTCTGGTGTAATGAAAGGTTACATTTTTGCCGTCATAAGTATCAATACGCGATGTGGCAATAACAGGTCTGCCGAGGTATCGGCTGATGTATTTAATGGTGATATCAGGAGTGCAAAGATTTGGCTTTGCACGGACATAAAAGCCGTCAGCGTGTTTCGTGTACATTTCATTTTTGACTTTGCGAAAAGTCGGACCAATGCGGGAGGTAAGTCGTTCAAGCAGGACTTTGCGGAAAGCATTACGAAGGAAACTGTAATCAAAGTGTTTGACAGGACGCCAAGGAGTGATGTTACCAGCCCCACCCTCGGAGATGAGAGCGTGGATATGAGGATTCCATTTTAAATCACGCCCAAAAGTGTGAAGAATACAGATAAGCCCAGGAGTAAAGTTTTCGGTTTTATTCATTTTGGAAAACATGCGTAAAACAACATCACGAACAGAATGAAATAAACAATCTAAGAGAGTCCTGTCTTCGAGAAAATAAACGCGAAGTTCCGCTGGGATAGTGAAAACACAATGGCGATGAACGCAAGAAACAAGCTTACAGGACATATGAAAAGAACGAAGCTGGTTGTATTTGTTTCCGCAGGAAGGGCAAAAACGGCTTTTACAGCGAAAGGGAACAAATTTAAGATTTCCACAGTGAGGACAGCCATACATGGCACCACCGTAAGAAGGGTCACCACAATGAATCATCTTGTTGACATTTTCAATGACAGCAGGACGAGGATGGAGTTCATAATAATCGGTAAAGATGGATTGTAATATATTCATAATAGAATTTTACAATAAAGAAGGAGATAAGAAAACCCCTTCCCCTCATGAATGAGGGGTTAGGGGAGTTGAGAGTGTCGCAGACACTTTTTTATTGTGGGAGAAGCCTTGACCGCGGTCTTTGCTGAAGATGCATTGCTGGGCAAAATCAAGGCAAGCCCTCTTGGCTGTATGGACAATTTGAGGCAGAACGATTGGTTCGGCTTTTTTGGGGAGACTGCGTTTTTACCGGCTCCCGTTACAGCTCTTCGTACTTGGGCAGCGACTTTACGGTGCCGCCTTCCATGGCGCTTTCGTGGGCCAGGAGACCAACGCCGGTCCAGTAGGCCGCATCGATATCGGAGGGGAAGGGAGTTCTGTCTTCCAGAATGCTGGTAACGAACTCATGGACCAGATGCGGATGGGAACCGCCATGACCGCCGCCCTGCTTGAAGGACAGATGGGGATTGACCTCGTCATAGGCCACTTCGTAGGTAAACCGGCCAATGACGTCCGGAAGCAGATGGGCATAATCGGGAACCTGAACGTATTCCTCATCGATCTTGCCGCCGCGGTTCTCGTTCTCCCAAACCAGATCCCGGCTGAACATCACATGTTTGTCGCCGTTGAGCTGATCCCACTCAAAGGACTTGTTTTCACCATAGATATTAAAGCATTCGCTGTAGCCACGGGCGACATGGTATAGGAAGCGCTCCATTTCAACGGTCGTCTCGCCATCCTCCAAGGCCACCAGAGCAGACTCAAAGGCGAAGGGGCAGCCGTACTGCTTTTCCAGTTCCGGACGGACCTTGCCGGAGCCTCTGCCGAAGACGCTGACCGGACGCTGCCCTGCCAGAGCAAAACAGGGGCCGATGGCATGGGTGGGATGTGCCAGGGGCGGGAAGCCGTCCCAGTAAGAGGGCCAGCCCTCCATATCCTGATAGTGGGCGCAGCGCATATACTGCAGCTTGCCCATTGCGCCGGATTCGTACAGCTCCTTCACATACAGATACTCGCGGGTGTAGACGGAAGTTTCCATGAACATATAGTGTTTGCCGGAAGCCTTCCGCGCCTTGATAACGTCTTCCAGCTCCTTCATGGACATACCCATGGGGATGGTGCAGGCGCAGTGCTTGCCTGCGTTGAGCACCTGAACCGACATGGGCGCATGCAGCGCGGGCGGAATGACCAGATGGACCGCATCCACATCCGGGTTCTGCAATACCGATTCAAAGTCGGTGGTGTAGTAGCTTTCGTCCAGCAGGTACATATCTGCCAGCGCCTTCAGCTGGTCCGGATTGGTATCCACCATAATGACATGCTCCACATCCGGATGCTTCAGATAGATGGGCAGGAAGCAGCTGCCGAAACCCATGCCCACGATGGCAACCGTCAACTTTCCATTTTTCATAAAATTACTCCTTTCATGCTGTGAGCGACTTGCTGTTTTCATTTTATTTTTTTTGCATTCCGTGTATGTTATTCGACGAGTGAAATACTGATACAGGCAACGCTGCGGGGTGGAAGCTTCGCCTTGATAATATCATCCTTGACATGAATCATCAGGGGATTTTCCGTAAACGGGGTACCAGGCAACAGATTTTCGGCCTGAAGTACCTTGTTTTCCAGAATTGTTCCGCATTTATTCAGAGAGTAAGTAGTTTCCTCCTGCCAGTTCAGGTTGAGCATCGTCAGGGTCAGCACATGATGATCATCGATGGTGGCAACGACTTCAAAGTCTTCTACACCATCTACCGTACACAGCTTTCCGCCGGCATGCCGGGAGAGCAGCGCAAAGGCCTGACCGGTTGCCGTCAGCTCGGTATGATCCGGATGCACCTGCATGGCGCCTTCGTTAACCGGCTCAAAGTAGCAGGCCATGGGCATGCGCTGTTTTTCGCTTTCATGCATGAACATGTGCAGCATCTGCGCAGTGAAGATGCCCTCCATGGAGGAAGGATTGCGGCACCATGTTTTCCACAGATTCCATTCATCGTAGGAGATGAATGTCTTTTCCGGGAGCATGTCATGCAGCCTGCGCAGGATTCCTAGATTGTGGATGGGCATGCGGATCATTTCGTTATAGCAGCGCTCCATGCCCTCCGGAGAGGTGAAGTCCCAATGGACTGAATTGTACGTATGCAGAGAAACGTATGGCGCAATGGGAGCCAGCTTCTTGATGGAAACATCTACCCACTCCTGATTCGGATAGGGGCCGGAAGAAACAAATTTCAGATCCGGCGTAACCTTCAGCATGGCACGCGCATGCGTTTCCACCAGCGATGCGTATCCATCCGGCGTATTTGCGCCCTCCATGTGGCCATAACCCATTTCGTTGCCCAGCGACCACCATTTGACATTGTAGGGCTCCTGATGACCGCGCTGGGCACGCAGCCTGCCGTATTTGCTCTCGGCAGGGCCGTTGCAGTATTCCACCCAGGCGGCGCATACTTCGGGGGAATCCCAGGCGGCATTGATGGTGAGGAAGGGCTCCGCGCCGATCTCACGGCACAGTGCAATAAAATCGTCGGTGTCTATTTCATGCATGTCATAGCCGTGTGTAAAGGGCTGCGTTTCATTTTCCATGTAGCCCTCCATGGGAGCGCGCCTGTCGGGATGCAGGAACATATCCTGCCAGCGATATTCGCCGGCAAAGTTGCCACCCGGCCAGCGCAGCAGACGCACGCCGATTTCCTTGAGCTTTTCCACGGTGTCCCTGCGCATGGTATGGAAATGATTGTCCGGCATCATGGAAACTGCGCCGATGAGCAGTTGTGCCTGCTCCGTGTAGGTAATGCTTATCACGGCATGCGCATCGTCGACGCCGGGGGTCAGAATCGTCTCAAAGCGCTGCCATTCATCCACCTCTTCCTGTGCATCCTCCTTCGCTAGAACGGGCTGAACAGGAAAAACGGTTTCCGCATAAATCTGCGTACCATCGGCGTTGGTGAGCGCGACGCGCACATCCAGCGGCTGCTGTACTTTGACAATGACGGCAAACGGATAGCTCCTGTCCTTTTGAAGGAAGAGCTCTTTTTGACGGATACCGCTCACCTGATTCGGAATTGGGTTCTGAATCATCTGGGACTGACATTCGTTACGCCGCCACATGCCGTTGTGCGCGTAATGACATACATAAGCTTCGTTTGCGTTGCTACCGGGAAGGCGGTGTTCATTGGCAAAGTACACGCATTCGCCGATGCCTTCCCAGTCCAGCGCTACGCCGTTGCGCGCCGCAGCGCCGGCAAACTTCCGGTTGCGGATCATCTGGGCGCTGAGACCATCCATGATGCTGGCTCTGGTATGCTCCAGGTTGTGGCCAAACAAATGGGGCGACACCGTAGAGGTGGTTTTGAGATCGATATACAGGTAATGGCTGTGCTGCTGCGCCGCAAACAGCGTGTCCTGCGCAGGATCTTCCGTGGTCTGGCAGCCGGGGGTATTACCGAATTTGCCGTCGTATTCATCCAGCAGTTCCTGCACCGTCAGACCCAGAACACGGCATAGCGGCACCAAAAGCGAGATGTCAGGAAGTGTGACGCCACATTCCCACTTGGAAACGGCTTTGTTGGTTACACAAAGCTTTTCCGCTAACTGCTGCTGTGTGAGTCCCAAACGTTCACGGGCTTGGATTATTTTGTTGGAAACAAGGGAGCATCGCATTGGTGAGATCGTCTCCTTTCACTATTGTAGATTGTAGCTATGTGTTGCAACATCACTGCTTATGGCAATATCGTATCATGCTTTTTTCGAAAGCACAATCGCTTTACAAGCGATTTGATGGGGCTGTTGCCCCGAAAGACCGTAACAAGAAAATGAAAAAAGAGTGAGCAAGGATATGTGCGTTGTGCCCTTAAAAAAGACGTGTTGGGGATGTGGGTAGGAGAAAACGAAAGTGCCAAGTACTGGGCAACGGTACTCAACGGGCTAAAAAACGAGGCGTGGAGGACATTTTCATTGCCTGCACGGATAACCTGACGGGATTCTCTGCGGCGATTGGGGCTGTATTTCCCAAGACGGAAATTCAGAATTGCATCATCCATCAGCTGCGTAATTCGAGCAAATACGTAACGCCATTCCTCAATCCAAAGACAAAAGCCACAGTTTTGTTTTGAACTGTGGCTTTGCTCAATTGTCTTGTAGCTTTCTTACACGATTCCCATGCCCATCTCCACCAGCAGCGCCACAATTACAACCAGCGCAGAAATGATGAAACCGTGAATCATGGGGCGGATGCCAGCCTTCTTCATGCTGGCGAAGGAGGTATTCAATCCGATGGTAGCCAGTGCGCAGACCATCAGGAACTTGCTGGCAGTCTTGGTGCCGCTCACCGCCGTACCTGCCCAGATGCCAAAGGCCTGATCCGTCATACCCAGTGCCCGGCCCATGATGGGAAACAGCACGATCATCGCCATGTCAAATAGGAAGGTGGCGGACATGGCGTAGGCAACGTCGTTGTCGTCCGCGTCGATGGTGGGGGCGATAGCGGCAATGGCAGAGCCACCGCAGATGCCTGTACCAGCGGAAATCAAATTGGACAGCTTCCAGTTCAGTCCCAGCGCCTTGCCGATGAAGTAACCGCCGCCAAAGCAGGTCAGCAAGGTGAAGACCATTAATGTCAGGGACATCTGGCCTACGTGCAAGATGGTGGTGATGTTCAGCGACAGCCCCAGCAGGATAATGGCGAATTTCAATATCTTCTTGGAGGTGAACTTCAGCCCTGTGGCGAACACATCCGTCTTGCGAACGAACTGGTTAAGAAACATGCCAATGAACATGGCAATTACCGCAGAGCCAATCAGGTGGATGGGCAACAGGCTCTCAAGCCAGCAAGCCAGCAGCGCGACGATGATCGGCAGCACAATCCCGGGCAGCAGAGCATGAACTCCGCGCCGGATTTGCGCAGACCGATATGTTGCATCTGCGGGTGGGAGCCACCAAAACCATAGGAGAATATGTTCTCGTGCCAACGGTACGCCAATTCCTAAAAAAAGAAAATCACCAGATTGATCTGCTGGTCGACAATACCGAAACATTGCTTGCTATGCTCGAACGAGGAGAATTGGACTTTGCAATAATTGAAGGCGTGTTCGATAAAGAAAAGTATCCGCACCGCCTCTATAAAAAAGAGAGCTTTTTGGGCATATGCAGCCGCCGTCATTCTTTTGCAGGCAGAACCGTTTCTCTTGAGGAAGTTCTTCAGGAAAGCCTGCTTGTGCGTGAGAAAGGTTCCGGAACACACATGCTTCAGGAACAAGCCGTGGCCGCAAGAGGTTATTCACTGGACAGCTTCAGTCGGCATTCGTCCATCAGTAATTTTTCTATTATTTGCGACTTGGTTGCAATGGATCATTTGATTACTTTTGCATATGAACCAATTAGCCACTGCCGAAATGACTTGGCAACATTTAGAGTGGAGGACATGGAGATCACTGGTGAATTCAATCTTGTTTATATTAACCGTTCGGTTCCAGAACCTAAAGCCGATCTATTTCTTGCAACCTGCTAAAGCTCTGATTTGTCAGATAGTTTCTAATAGAAAAACGAAAGCTCGGTGTTGCACCCACCGAGCCTTTTTTGCTTTATAGGAAATTTCTCAAATCGTCAGAAATAGTGTATAATGGGCTGGAAATAAAAAATGACATAACAAAAGAGCGAAGGGGGCTTCGCCATGACGTTGTTTATGAAGTTTTTTGTTTTGGTTTAGGTTAGCTGCACTATCTGACTATGGAGAAAGAATTATTATGAACATGGATTTATCCATATTTATTTCCCGTCTTTCTGCGAAAGCCACCAATGCGCCATGAAACGTGTTGGTTACCTTCACTTTCTATTTTTGTTCCCTTCTGATATGATGGTTCCATAAGACTGACACACTACAGAACACGTGGAGGTGAGTGGCGGGGCTGTATAGCGGCAACCTCGCATATTTATATGTTGTCGGTCATCCGTTAAGGCATCAATGAGTGGCGCATAACTGTAGCCCGGAAACTTATCTCTTCCGAAGTCGACTCGATCTCGCCGGATGACCAGTCACTGTCCGTTTTATCATTATGCTATCAGGAGGTAGTTACTTGTCTTTTAAAATTTTTAAATTTAACTGCTGTGGACTTGATGTCCACAAAACATGGATTTATGCCTGTATCGGTATCACGGATTCCAATAATCGTACAGAGTATAAGCAGGCTCGCTTTTCTTCCTTTTCTAAAGGTTTGCATCAGCTGTGTGTCTGGCTTGCTAAATACAACTGTAACGATGTCTGTATGGAATCTACCGGCAAGTATTGGATCCCTGTTTTCAATATCTTAGAGCAACACAAAATCCGGGTTACTCTATCCCATCCGAAATACACCAAACCCATGAAAGGAAACAAGACCGACCGCAAAGATGCCAAATGGATCTGTGATCTATACATGTGCGGCATGGTGAAACCTTCTTTTATTCCACCTGCTGACATCAGAGAACTCAGGGATCTCGTAAGATACCGTTTCAAACTCACCTGTATGATTACCGGTGAGAAGAATCGTGCCCAAAATTGTCTTACTGTTTCCAATCTGAAGCTTGATGATGTCTTTTCTGATGTATTCGGGAAATCTTCCCGTTCCATTACGGAACAGATTTTGCAGCACCCTGGGGAAAAATTTGATGTGTCACCCTTTGTTGACAGCCGCTGTAAAACTCCAATAGAAGAAATTCAGGCGGCCGTTGATGGTAATATCTCGAAAGAACAGGATGTAAAGCTCAGACAGTGCCTTGATCACATAGACGAACTTCAAAAGCACATTTCAGAAGTAGAACAGGAAATCCTTCGTCTCAGTGATAAATACGAGGCTGCTTTAAACTTAATAAGAACGGTTCCTGGATTCGATAAGAATCCAATGACTGCAATTCAGGTGCTTTCAGAGATTGGTGGTGATATGTCTGTCTTCCTCACAGCAAAACACCTCGTCTCCTGGGCTGGATGTTGTCCCCGAAATGATAAGAGCGACCGTAAAATCAAATCCACTCGGATTTCCTGTGCTGGTTCTTATTTTAAACCAGTTCTGGTACAGATTGCAAATGCTTTAATCAAATCGAAGAAACATTTTGAATTTACCACCCGCTATAAGCGTATCAAAACACGTCGTGGCCACAAGAAAGCCATTATTGCACGCTGCCGTATGATCCTGACCGCTATCTGGCACATACTCACAGATTTAAAACCTTATACATCCGATGGTTTTCTTGAATCACGTCCTGTGAAAAAAGAAAAAGTTCTTACAACTTCACAGGCACTTAATCTTCTAAGGCAACGAGGGTATCTCATTAAAGATGAGCCTTCGCCGGTCTCCTAATTAGGTGTTGCGTTTATATATTCAATTTTCAAAACCAGCTAATCCGGTGGTTTGTTTGCTATGCCCTCTATTTCGTGGCTGTTCTCTACTTATTTGTTTCAAACTTCATTTTTGGTTCTTGGCGAACTCTTGTATCATACACAAAATCTTCAAAAATTACAATAATCTTGAAATAGTGTTATGTTTCTTGGAATTTTATTATATCTTATTTTGGAACTTTTTCTTATAATAACATCATCAAGAAAAACAAAGAAAAGTAATCATAAAAGGAGGATTCAATTATGAAGAAGAAAAAGATTCTTGCACTTGTACTTGCAGCTTCAATGGCAGGAGGAATGCTTGCAGGATGTGGAGCCACATCAAGCGGAGATGAAACAGCGAAAGGAGATAAGTCATCCGGAAAAGTTTATTATCTGAACTTTAAACCAGAGCAGGCTGACCAGTGGGTAGAACTTGCAAAAGAGTATACAGATGAGACGGGTGTCCAGGTTGATGTACAGACAGCAGCATCAGGAACTTACGAGTCACAGTTGAAATCAGAGATGGCAAAAGATGAGGCACCAACATTGTTCCAGGTAAACGGACCGGTTGGACTTGCTACATGGAAAAATTATTGCTATGACCTTTCAGACAGCGATGTTTATAAAGATGTCGAGTCTGACGATTATATATTAAAAGATGGCGACGCAGTAGATGGAATCGCTTATGTTATTGAGACTTATGGTCTGATCTACAACAAAGCTCTTCTGAACAAATACTTCGAATTGCCGGATGCAAGTATCAAATCAATTGATGATCTGAATAACTTCCAGGCACTTAAGATAGTTGCAGAAGAGATTCAGGCACACAAAGATGATCTTGGAGTAGAAGGAGCTTTTACTTCAGCAGGAATGGATTCTTCCTCTGACTGGAGATTCAAGACACACCTTGCAAATCTTCCAATCTACTATGAGTATAAGGCAGACGGAATTGACAGCACAGATGCAATCAAAGGAACATACCTTGACAACTACAAACAGATCTGGGATCTGTATCTGAACAATTCTACATGTGAGCCATCTATGATTTCTTCTAAGACAGGAGATGACGCAGCAAGTGAATTTGCACTTGGCGAAGCAGTATTCTATCAGAATGGTACATGGGCTTACAATGATATCAAAGATAATGAAGTAGCAGATGAAGATATGGGAATGCTTCCAATCTACATCGGAGTTGATGGAGAAGAAAATCAGGGACTTTGTACAGGATCTGAGAACTACTGGTGTGTAAATAAGAACGCTTCAGAAGAAGACATTCAGGCAACACTTGATTTTATGAAATGGGTAGTTGAGAGCGATGAAGGCCGTGACATGCTGGCTAACGAGATGGGATTTGTAACACCGTTCACAACATTCTCAGATTACCTTCCGGACAACCCGCTTGTAAAAGCAAATGCTGAGTATACAGAGGCAGGAAAGACACCAGTAAGCTGGAACTTTACAACAATGCCATCTGAGAACTGGAAAAACAATCTTGGTGGAGCTCTTCTGAACTATGCACAGGGTACAGGCGCATGGGATAGTGTACAGACAGCATTTGTTGATGGATGGGCTGAAGAATACGCAGCAGCAAACGAATAAAAAAGACTTTTCACAGGATAGGCAGATAAAAAGGCTGTGAAATAGAGAAGAAGATCAAACAGCCTGCCAACGAGCATACCGGGGCAGGCTGAAATTATGTAATTAGAATTGTGAAAAGCAAAGGCGCAGAAAGGCTTTTTACAGAAAAGAAAGACAGGAGGAGAAGAACATGCAAAAAGCAATAAAGAGATATTTTCCGGTATTTGTATTACCGACGCTGATTGCATTCACGATAGGTTTCCTTGCACCGTTTGTGTTAGGCGTATATCTTTCGTTCTGCAAGTTCACAACGGTGACAGACGCTAAATTTATTGGACTTAGCAACTATGCAAAGATCCCTGGAGACGGAGATTTTCTTCACTCTCTTTGGTTTACCGCATTATTTACAATTGTGACAGTATTATTGATCAACATTTTTGCATTTGCGGTAGCAATGCTTTTGACAAAGAATATTAAGGGAACCAATATTTTCCGTACTGTATTTTTTATGCCGAACCTGATCGGTGGTATTGTACTTGGATATGTATGGCAGCTGTTATTAAATGGTATTCTGGCACATTTCCAGAAAACACTTACATATTCTTCAAAATATGGTTTCTGGGGATTGGTTATCCTGATGCTCTGGCAGCAGGTTGGATACATGATGATCATCTACATCTCAGGAATCCAGAATATTCCTGGAGAGCTGATCGAGGCAGCACAGATTGATGGAGCGAATAAAGTACAGCTTTTAAGATATGTTACAATTCCGATGGTTATGCCATCCATTACAATCTGTACCTTCCTGACACTTACAAACGGATTTAAACTTTTTGACCAGAACCTTGCATTGACAAACGGTGGACCGGATAAGATGTCAGAAATGCTTGCCCTGAATATCTATTATACATTCTATGGAAGAACTGGCTGGGAAGGTGTAGGACAGGCGAAAGCAGTTATCTTCTTTATTATCGTAGGAGTGATTGCATTGATCCAGAATAAACTGACAACATCAAAGGAGGTGCAGCAGTAATGAATAAAAAAGTAAAACATGGTACATTATTAACCGTTATTTTTACACTACTCAGCCTGCTGTATCTGTATCCGATCATACTGGTATTTATCAACTCCTTTAAGAAAAAAGTCTATATCAGTAAAGCACCGTTCGAGATACCGACCGGAAAGATGTATGTCGGATTAGAGAACTATACCCGTGGTATTAAGCAGACAGGGCTGATTCAGGCATTTGGATGGAGTTTATTTATCACAATCTTATCTGTAGCAGTGATTATCTTATGTTGCTCCATGTGTGCATGGTATATCTGCCGTGTGAAGACAAAATTTACAAAGATCTTTTACATGCTTTGCCTGTTTGCAATGATCGTGCCATTCCAGATGGAAATGTTTACATTATCCAAGATCGCAAATATGCTTCATATGGGAAATCCGTGGGGACTGGTTGTGATCTACCTTGGATTTGGTGCAGGACTTTCCGTCTTTATGTTTACCGGGTTCATGAAATCCATTCCATTGGAGATTGAAGAGGCTGCAATGATTGATGGATGTACACCAACCCAGACATTCTTCAGAATTGTACTTCCGATTGCAAAGCCGACTTGCGTAACAGTTACAATTCTTCAGGCAATGTGGATTTGGAACGACTACCTGCTTCCATCACTCGTACTGGATCAGAGAAAATATAAGACAGTGCCGATGGCAGTTCAGTATCTGAAAGGTGGATACGGTTCTGTAGATATGGGAGCAATGATGGGAACTCTGGTTCTTGCAATTGTGCCGATTATCATCTTCTACCTGTTCTGCCAGAGATATATTATCGAAGGTGTTGTAGCCGGAGCGGTTAAAGGCTAGTGTGGACATTGTCTAAAAAATGAATTAAAATAGAATTATAAAAATTAAAAAAAGACAGCAGAGAGTGAGTGAACATTCCCTGCTGTTTTCGGACGTTATAAGAGGAATAGTGAAAATGTAAAGTGAACGTGTGGGAGGCGTGGGGAAATGATTACAATATTGATCGTGGATGATGAAAAACTGGAGCGAAGGGGAATCCGCTTTCTGTTAAAGAGGGAGGAAGGAGAATTCCAGATCCTAGAAGCAACGAATGGAAAGGATGCACTGGGAGTATTAGAATCAAACCATGTGGATATTTTATTTTCGGATGTAAAGATGCCTTATATGAATGGACTGGAGCTGACGAAAGCAGTGAGAGAAGATCATCCGGATATGGAAATCGTGATCTTCAGCGGATATAATGATTTCTCTTATGCAAGAGAAGCATTGCGGTATGGAGTTGTGGACTATGTTCTGAAGCCGGTTGATCCGGAGGAATTCCATAAGACTTTTCAACGAGTGATGGAAAATATTTCTTCTAAGATAGAGAAAAAAGAGCAGCAGGAAAAGAAAGAAGATTATCTGAAAAAATACTTTTTACTGAAATATCTGTATGGGGGAAAAGAGGAAGATTTTGTTCAGTTTAAGAAACTTACAGATGGAATGGAAGATGATCTGTCCCAATTTACCCGTATGGTTCTTGTCAGTGCCTCAAATGGATTCTTCGAAACGGAAGAGGAACATTTCCTGATGAGCCTGAAGGAAGAGGTGCAGAGAGAGTTTCATTATGTGAATCTGAATTCGAACGAATCCATCTTTTTGTTCACGGAAAAATATGCAGATTATCATGGAATCGTAGAGAAAATGTATCGTTTTTTTGCGCAACAGTTTGACAGTGAATGCTATTTTGCAGTCAGTGAGGAAATCGAAGATGGAAAAAATCTGGCAGAGGAATTTAAGGTGCTGGAAGGAATGTTAGAAGAGCAGTTCTATCAGCCACGTCAGCATCTGTTTTTCCACGGGGAGAAGCAGGAAGAGAAGAAAGCTGATCCGGCAGAAGATTCTGAAATCATGGAACAGATTACGAAAGATATTCAATATAAAGATCTGCCACATCTCCGTCAGGATTTTCAGAGACTGGAAGAAAAATATCGTGCGCATAAGCAATTTTCGGATATGTATGTAAAGTTTGTATTTTCTGGAATTATGAAAGAATTGCTCGACCAGATGGAAGGGCTGGATGAAAAGATGCTTTCAAAGAGAGTGGATCGATTATATCGCTGCAGAAACCTTAATGATGTGATTGCTATAGTAGAAGAAGTACTTCAGGAATATGAACATTGCATGCAAGAGCAGGAAGATGGGTTCCGATCAGAAGTTACAACCGTGAAGGGATATATTTATCACCATTATAAGGAAAAGGATCTGGGAGCAGAGACACTTTCCGCAATGGTTTTTCTGTCACCGGGATATTTAAGTGCTGTATTTAAAGAAGAAACAGGGATGACACTGAACCGTTTTATCCGTGAAGTGCGAATGAATAAAGCAAAAGAGCTTTTAGAGACAACGAATATGAAAATCTCCCAAATTGCGAAAGAAGTAGGATTTTCCAATAACTCATACTTCTGCAGAAGTTTCAGAGAGTTTTTCGGAGATACACCGGAAGCATGCAGGAAAGGAATAGCGGCGGATGAGAAAACAAATACGGAAGTTGATCCATCGATTTGAAAATCTGAAATTTCGTAAAAAACTGTCTGTTTTGATGCTGATTGCAGGACTGGTTCCGGTAGGATTCCTTGCTTTTTCCATGCAGTATGGCATGATGAATCAATTGCGAGAGAAGGAACAGTACAATCTGGAGAAAATGTTGGAACAGTCAGTGAGTTCGATTGAGAATCAGTCTCAGATCTATGAGAACCTGGTTGATTATCTGTCTTATTCTCAAAATCTCAGGAATATTTTTGATGTGGAGACAGAGTCGGATTATGAGAAGTATTTGAAATATGTGAAGGTGGCTGATCCACTGTTGCAGATGCCGACGATCTATCACAAAGAGATCCAGAGCATTACATTATATTCTGACAATATAGAAGTGCCACATGGAGATACACTTCTTCCAATGTCGGATGCGGAGAATCAACAGTGGTATTCCAGGTTGAATGAGGGAACATTAATGCAGTGGAGCATCACTCGCGGTGTGAATAAATCAATCATTGCCAGTCGGAAATTCTATGACAATGATACGATCAAAGCGGTGTTGGAGATGCGTCTGGATTATGAAAAAGTTCTTGAACCATTCATGAGCCAGCTCACAGATAATACAGGAGGCATGATTCAGGATGATAATGGAAATATTGTCTATGCCGAGTGTTCTATGGATAAGAAATATCGTCCGAAGGATATTGAGAGTCTGAAAGGTATCAGTGAGAATTATTATCTGGTACGGCGGACAATGAAGGATACAGGATGGAATTTCTATATCTATCGTCCAAAGGCAGTAAGTGAAAACGCAATCCATAAGCTTTTGCTCAAAAATATTCCGATTATTTTGATCAGTGTTCTTCTTCTGAGTTTTCTGGGATATGTTTTTTCCCTCCGTATGGTATCGCAGTTGGAGTTATTGACTGAAAATATGAACCTGATTAATATGGGACTTCGTAAAGTTACCGTGCAGAGTAAATCCAAAGACGAGGTGGGTGTGCTGATCCGGTCATTTCGGCGCATGATGGATCAGATGAACCATTTGATCTCAGAAGTATATGAAAGTAAGATCCAGCTTCAGAACAGTGAGATGAGAGCACTGCAGGCACAGATCAATCCACATTTCCTTTATAATTCGCTTTCAATCATCAACTGGAAAGCAATTGAAGCGGGGGAGGATGAAATCAGTCATGTGACATTGGCACTGTCTACTTATTATCGGACAAGCCTGAATCGTGGTGAAACAATGACTACAGTGGCAAAAGAAATTGATAACATCCGTGCATATCTCAAAATCCAACTTGTTATGCATGATAATGAGTTCCGTGTGGTTGAACAGATTTCGGATGGTCTTAATGATTATCTGATACCGAAGTTGATCCTGCAGCCACTTGCAGAAAATGCAATCGATCATGGAATTGATGTGTCAGATAATGAGAATCCGACGTTGTGGCTGACGATTCGTGAAGAGGCTGAGCACATTTTCTTTGAAATCAGGGACAATGGTGCGGGAATGACGCAGGAGAAGGCGGATCAGATTCTGACATATCAGTCCTCCGGTTATGGTGTGCGAAATGTCTGTGACAGAATCCATGTCCTTTATGGAGAAAAAGGTGAGATGAAGATAGAAAGTACTCCAGGAAAAGGAACGCGGGTCTTTATCCGAATTCCGAAGAACACGGAGGCGAAGGTGTTATGAAAAACGATATGAAAAAGCGAATTCTCTCAGCCCAGCTTGCATTAATTTTATTGCTGATGCTTTGGTGCGGAACCTATTTTGAGACGAAGGAAAGTCAAAGACAGATGGAACAGTTAGAAGCATCTCAAAGTGAGTCTGGTGCAAGCAATGCAGTTGAAGTGAAAAGAAAGCTGATGTATAAAGCGATGCATACACCACTTGGGAAATATCCTGAGACTGTTACCTATACACTTGGCAAGATTGCAGGGGCGAATAATTCGAATCTTCCTGTAGGAGATACGTACGAAAATAATGCATATACGAGATATTTGAAGAAAATACTTAATATTCAGAATGAAGATGTCTTTGAATTGCAGGATGGCAATACTTATGAAGAGGCGGTCAATGTAGCGATTGAAGATCGTGATATTCCAGACGTGCTTGTTGTGAAGGGAAGAGATAACCTGCTCCGCCTGATTGAAGCAGGCCTGATCGAAGAACTTACAGAAACGTATGAAGAGTGTACGACAGATACGATCAAAGAAATGTATGAAAGTTATGGAGATTCTCTTTTACAGTCTGCAACCGTGGATGGAAAGCTATATGCATTTCCGAATACGGTGATTGACGATGGAACTCCGCTTCTTTGGCTGCGGAAAGACTGGATTGAGAAGTTGGGATTAAAGGAACCGGAAACAGTAGGAGAAGCGTTGGAAGTGATCCGGGCATTTGTAGAACAGGATGCAGCAGGAGACGGTCAGACAATCGGCCTTGCCTGTAGTACAGACGTGGTTGCCGGTGCGGATCAGACTTATGGAGTGGATGCAACTTTTATACATGCCGGTGCAATGCCATGTCACTGGATCCTGGATAAAAATGGAAATGTAGTTTATGGGTCAGTAACACAGGAAACAAAAGAAGCGCTTTTGAAACTTCACAATCTATATGAGGATGAGATACTCGACCAGAGATTCCTGCTACGAAAGACGGAAAACATAGATGATCTGTTAAAAACCGGACATTGCGGTGCTATCTATGGACGCTGGTGGGCTCCGAATAACCCGTTGAGTGCAGCATATAATGTCGATTCAAATGCAGAGTGGAAACCGTATCTTTTAGACAAAGAACAGGTAAATGAGACGCAGAAGATATCAGTTTTTGAATCGTATGACCAGTGGATGTATGTGGTGGTGCGTAAAGGATATGAGCATCCGGAAATTGTAGCAAAGTATGTGAGTGCGATTTTTGATCAGTCTAGATATGCAAAGGATAGTGCGGCAAGAGAAGTGAATGATTATTTTTCTATTAATGTAGATCCGACGGCCCGGCCACTGAATATTAATGTGGATTATGAGGATGCACTTTACCGTACGACAGAACATATTCAGGCAGCACTGGATAAGACGCTTGATGTATCAGAGCTTAGCGGTTTGGAAAAGTCTTATTTTAATACATGTAAATCTTACTTGAATGGACAGCTGACAACCGCGAATGGATGGGCGGCGTATGCGTCAAGAATTCAGGCTGTGGGGGAACTGCAGAAGGCAGGAATAACAAGTACATCGACATTGCCTCTGGAAAATGTAAATGCAGAAATTCCGCAAGAATTACAGGAACTGGAACAGGAAGCATTTCTTCAGATCATTAGTGGGGAGAAACCAGTGGATTACTTTGATACTTTTGTGATAGAATGGTATGCAAACGGTGGAAAAGTGCTGACCGAACGGGTGCAGAACGCCTATGAAAGTGGAAAGAACTAAAAAGAATGGATATTAATCAGAGACTGACAGAAGAATTAAAGAAACAGATTCTGGCAGCGGAAACGCTTGTGGCAGTAGAAGACCTGTATCGCCCATATCGTCCAAAGCGCCGCACACGTGCGACAATCGCGAAGGAGAAAGGTTTTGACAGGTTCTGATCTGATGAAATGTGATGACAGGATAAGCGAAAAAAGGTATAATGATTTCATGAAATCAGAAGCTGGAGGAAACATACATGAAAATTGTGATTATTAACGGAAGTGCCAGAAGGGGAAACACGCTGACGGCGATTGACGCATTTATAAAAGGGGCATCAGAAAAGAATGAGATTGAAATCATCCAACCAGACAGACTTCATATAGCACCTTGTAAGGGATGTGGGGTCTGTCAATGTTATAAAGGATGTATTGATCAGGATGATACAAATCCCACGATTGATAAAATTACTGCTGCAGATGTGATTCTTTTTGCTACTCCGGTATATTGGTGGGGAATGTCTGCGCAGTTGAAACTTATCATTGATAAGTGCTACTGCCGCGGTTTGCAGCTGAAAAATAAAAAAGTTGGAACAATCGTTGTGGGAGGATCCCCGGTGGACAGTATCCAGTATGAGTTAATTGACAAACAGTTCGACTGCATGGCGAAATATCTTTCATGGGATATGATTTTCCAAAAATCATATTATGCAACAGCCAGTGATGAACTTGCAAAAAACAAGGATTCTATAAAAGAACTTGAAAATATTGGAAAAAACTTATAAAGCATATTTAAAGTTCCAGGTTTCAGGAAAGAAAAAAATAAAAATAATGATGAAAGCATTTGTCAGGATGTCTGGGACTCGAAAGAGAAAATAAAAAAATCTAAAAAAACATAAATAAATTATACCAGCCCAGAAAAATCGCAACCGGTAGAACACTTACTATAAAGTGAAGCGGCATTGGTCGTCTCCCGTGAAGACGTGAATTGAAATGAAGAAGAATAACAGAAAAACACACTCAAAATCAATTGAAAAATCAATCGTAAAAATTTACGATTGATTTTTCGCGTATTTAAACATATAATATAACCATTAAGACTGGGAAAGGAAATGATTGCTATGCGTGAAACAAGAATATTGGAATTCAAGGAAACGATTACGAATATTTTTTTGAAAACAGTCAGTGCCTTTTCGAATTATAATGGCGGAATGATTCTTTTTGGCGTAGATGATGATGGAAATGTAAAAGGCTTGCCAGATGTAAAGCAGGCTTGCCTGGATATCGAAAATAAAATCAATGACAGTATTTCGCCTCAGCCAAATTATATGCTTGAACTACAGAATAATGATCAAACGATAAAACTTACTGTAAAAAGTGGTCTTCAGAAGCCATATTTATATAAATCGAAAGCATACAAACGAAATGATACAGCAACGATAGAGGTAGACACACTTGAATTTTCAAGGCTTGTATTAGAAGGAAAAAATATTAGCTTTGAAGAATTACAGTGTAAAGATCAGGAGCTATCTTTTGATTTTTTACAGCATAAACTAAAAGAAAATATTCAGATTGAAAGTTTCAATCAGGATACTTTAAAGACACTGAATCTGTATGACAATGCAAATGGTTTTAATAATGCAGCAGGACTTTTGGCAGATAAAAATCATTTTTCCGGAATTGATCTTGTTAAGTTCGGTGAGAACATCAGTATTATTCAAAAAAGAGTAACCTTTGAAAATGTATCAGTTTTAGATGTATATGAAAAAACACTTGCTGTATTTAAAGACTATTACCAATATGAAGTCATACAGGGCGCTGATAGAAAAACAATGGAGAAAATACCACAAGCAGCTTTCAGAGAAGCAATTGCAAATGCTTTAATTCATAGGGTATGGGATATTGATTCACACATCAGAGTTTCTATGTTTGATGATAGAATAGAGGTTGTATCTCCTGGTGGATTGCCAGCTGGAATAACAGCCGAAGAATATTTATCAGGTAAACTTTCTGTTTTAAGGAATAGAAATCTTGCAAATGTGTTTTACAGATTGGGATTTGTAGAGATATTTGGAATGGGAATTACACGAATAAAACAACTATATGCAGAGAGTCTGATAAAACCAGATTTTGAGGTATCAGAAAATGCTATAAAAATTGTGTTGCCGCTATTTGAAACGAATGTTAATTTGACTGAGGACGAAAAAGTAATTTACAAATTATTAAGTAAGACGATGTTAAAATCAATAAGTGAAATTGCACCATATGTCCCATTTGGAAAATCAAAAACAACACATTTACTTAAAACCATGGGAGAAAAGGGTGTGGTTGCAGTTGAAGGAAAAGGCAGAGGAACAAAATATATAATTAAGTGACCGAGAACACAGAAGATTCATAGCATTGGGGTCAGCACCTTACATCAGGAGGAAACATAAAATAATGATTTATGATAATCGAGAAGACCAGTTTTTACGCTAGCGATTGCAGAAAGAAATCCCGATTTTGAGGGCATTAATCCAGAATTTGTATCAGAAACTGGACCGGAAGTTTCATTTAAACGGAGCAAAAATCCCGATAACTTTTGGATTTGACACGGATTCTCTGTGATCCTATACAAGGCAACATCTGCAACAGGTACCTGACCCTGCGAACACAGGAAATGCATCAGATCATTTCTGGACACTTGAGAAGCGTATCAGGCAGGATAAGAAAAATCCGGGAGTTCTGATTGAAATTCGGAAATCCACGGCGATTTGGGACATTGCATATTTGGTTGGAGATGGAGTTATCACAATGGATGAGCTTGAAGGATTCAGAGAGGAATTGATTGATGCAGTAAAGCTGATTCTATAGAACTCCCAAAAAATACTGCACACTCTTGACAACCCAATTAAACCAATAACGGAAAATGCTTTGCGGTCTCAGCTAGTGGAATATCAATTGCAATACCGAATTGTTGCGAATAAATGTAAAACACAGGAAATACATTCCAGTGCGTATAGGAAATATCAGATACGATGGAAGAGTCGTTTACTACAGAAAACGGGATATATTGAAGAAAAAATCTAGAAAAAAGAAATTTGTAAAGTTGGATCTTCTTACAGTCGTATTCCAGAAAGATGTGAGTTGAAATAAGTATGAACTGATCTGTAAAGTATGGAATCAAGTCGCTTTAAGTGAAGGTGTGATTATCTCGGAAATGTGATAGGGTGAGAAGGTACTGGTTATTGAGGATTAATGACACAGTTGTTATCCAATGCGTCGTAAAACCCCTTGCTTCAGCTATGGGGATATAA
>NZ_QTWD01000021.1:0-847 GCF_003460955.1 Blautia sp. AF26-2
GCCAGTGTATTCAGCAGCCCATCCGGTGTCTTGCTCTTTAAGAGGTAGCCGACCAGCATTCCGAGAATATCCGCTGCGAACAGTCCGAGAGAACATCCGATCCATACAACGAATGCGGTTCCCATACCTTCATTTGCACCAAAGGTGATTGCGGTAAGCTGTGTTTTGTCTCCGAGCTCTGCTACGAAGAACGTACAGAAAACGGCGAGCGGTGCGAACCGAATTTTGGATTTGCCGCCTTCTTCCTCTTCCTCGTCATCATCACCGGAAATGGTGGATGCTGCGAAGTAAAGAAATGCGAGTGCTGCAATCGTCTTAATCAGCCAGTCCGGAATGAATTCGCTGACGAGGCCGCCTGCGAGAACAGCCATTCCATTCAGTACCAGAATCGCGGCTGCGGTTCCCAGGATAATGTCTTTCAGCTTGTACTTCGAAGTAAGCGCAATCAGCATGAGCTGCGTCTTATCGCCCATCTCTGCGATGAACTCGGTAAGAAACACCTTTAGAAATAACACCATTTTCCATTCCCCTTATCTTATAATGATATAAATGGCATATGCGGCATAAAATGCGACCATACAGAAACCTTCAACTCTTCCGATTTTCTTTTTGGTTCCTGCAAAAATCCATACACATACCGTGAATACGATCAATACACACAAATCAATTATATTTTCCGTAATGATGGCCATCGGGCTGATTGCGGATGCAATGCCAAGTACCATAAGAATGTTGAAGATATTAGAACCGATCGCATTGCCAAGTGCCATATCAACTTCATTCTTTCTGGCAGCAACGATAGAAGTTACGAGTTCCGGAAGGGAAGTTCCGATGGAAACAATGGTCA